>JANNNC010000151.1:0-13266 GCA_031398335.1 Massilia sp. | reverse complement strand
AGCGGCTCCAACGAGATCGCCACCGGCAACCACGACCTGAGCCAGCGCACCAAGCAGCAGGCGGCAGCACTGGAGCGCACCGCGGCGACGATGGGGCAACTGGGCACCACGGTGCGCCACAACGCCGAAAACTCCACGCAGGCGAGCCAGCTCGCCGACCAGGCGAGCGCCGTGGCGACCCGCGGCGGCAGCGTCGTCGGCCAGGCGGTGCAGACGATGCGCGGCATCAACGACAGCTCGCGCAAGATTGCCGACATCATCGGCGTCATCGACGGCATCGCCTTCCAGACCAACATCCTCGCATTGAACGCAGCGGTGGAAGCGGCGCGCGCCGGCGAACAAGGCCGCGGCTTCGCCGTCGTCGCCTCCGAGGTGCGCAACCTGGCGCAGCGCTCGGCCGCCGCGGCAAAAGAAATCAAGGTCCTGATCGGCGACTCGGTCGACAAGGTCGACCTGGGCGCCAAGCTGGTCGACCAGGCCGGCGCGACGATGGAGCAGGTGGTCGAATCGATCCGCCGCGTGACCGACATCATGGCCGAGATCACGCACGCGACCCACGAGCAGACCGGCGGCATCGAGCAAGTCAACCAGTCGATCGGCCTGATGGACCAAGCGACCCAGCAGAATGCGGCGCTGGTCGAGGAATCGGCGGCGGCGGCCACCTCGATGCAGGAGCAGGCGGCGAAACTGGCGCAGGTGGTCGGGGTGTTCAAGCTCGATGCGCAGGCGGTGGCGCTCACCGCGCCGGTGCGTGCCACCGCCGCGCCGGCCCGCGCGATTGCGGTGCGTCCGAAGCCGGCCGCGCGTGCGAAGGCGCCGGTGGCAAAGGCAGCCAAGCCGGCCGTCAAGCCGGCGGCGCGGGCCACGGCGACGGCAGGTGCCGACGAGTGGGAAGAGTTCTGATCGCGCTTGTGTGAGGTGATCGAGAAAGCCGCCCGCATTTGCGGGCGGTTTTTTTTCGCGTTGATGGTTGAAGCCGCGGCTGCGTCGAGGGCGCACCGCCCGAATGACCGGTTACGGTTGTGGCGGCGGGGTCCTCCGCTCCTCAGTCCGCGCCGTGCCATCGCGCCCGCCCGCATGCTCACCCGGCGCAGCCCGGTCCAGCGCGCGCACCGCCGGCCCATGCAGCACCTTGCCCTCGACGTCGAAGCGCGAGCCATGGCAGGGGCAGTCCCATGAGCGCTCCGCCGAGTTCCAGTGCACCACGCAGCCCAGGTGGGTGCAGGTGGCCGACAGCGCATGCACGGCGCCCGCCTCGTCGCGGTACACCGCCAGCTTGTGCATCCCTTCGCGCACGATGGCGCCCTCGCCCGGCGCAATCGCGGCCGCCGAGGCCACCTCGCCGCCGGTGAGCCAGTCGCCGTACTGGGAGATGGTGTTGGCCTGCCCGGCGACGAAGTTGCCCACGCCGTGCCAGCTCTTGCGCCCCGGATCATAGATCTCTTGCCAGGGGTTGCCGCGCTGGGCGATCAGGTCGGTCACCAGCATGGCGCCCGCCGTGCAATGCGTCATGCCGTTGCCGGAGTCGCCGGTGATGAGATAGCGGTTGCGGCCGCCCAGCGGATCGCGCCCGAGGTAGGCCATGCGGTCGTTCGGCTCCATCACCTCGCCCGACCAGCGGTAGGCGAGCTCCTGCGCCATCGGGAAGTGCGCGCGCGTCCAGCGCTCGATCTCGTCGTAACGATGTTCGGGGTGGCTGTCCTGCCCGACCTTGTGGTCGGCCCCGCCCACGAGCAGGAGCTCGTGCGTGGTGTCCGCATCGAGCGGCGCGACGCGCAGGTAGTAGTAGGGTTCGCCCGTGTCCCAGAGCAGGATGTGCGGCAGCGCGCCTTTCGCCACCCGCAGTCCAATGACGTAGGTGCGGTAGGCGGTCTGCTTGGTGTGCATGACCACCCGGTGGTGGAAGGGGGTGTTGGTAGCCACGACCACCGATTTGGCGCGGATCGACCCGCCCGCGGTCAGCACGCGCTGCACGCTGCCGGCATCCTCGATGCCGTGCGCCAGGGTGCCGCCGTGGATGCGGCCACCCATGCGCACGAAGGCGGCGGCCAGCCCGGCCAGGTACTTGAGCGGGTGGAACTGTGCCTGGCCCGGATAACGCACGCAGGATCCGGTGGCGAAGGCCAGGCCGGGTACGCCGAACAGGACATCGGCCCTCACGCCGGCGCGGATGGCGGCAAGGCGTTCGCTCTCGAAGTCCTTGAAGCCGTTTTCGGGACGCGCGTACAGGAAGCCGTCGACGCGCTCGAATTCGCAGTCGATGTGCTCGGTGGCGACGATCGATTCGACCAGGTTCGTCGCGGCCGCATAGCTCTGCGCCACCAACTGCGTCGTTTCCGTATCGAACGATGCCTCCAGGCCTGCATACCACTCGTCGGGCGGAAAGAAATGGGCCGTCGTGCGGCCGGTTTCGCCTGCCCCGACACCGAGCGCGTCGATCAGGATGACGTCCCTGCCCTCGCGTGCCAGCAGGTAGGCGCAGGTGAGGCCGGCGATGCCGGCGCCGATGACGCACACCTCGGCGGCGGCATCCCCCTCCAGCGGCGGGAACGCCGGAATGGTCGCGCTGTCCATCCAGGGCGACATCGAACTGCCATTTGTATTGGCGAACATACTTCCTCCTCTTGTTCAGATAAAAGAAAGGCTTTTTGCCAGAACCATACGCCAACCAGTGTAGTACTAATCCTCAGTGGAGACAGCGCCCAATGCCAGTCATTCAAGCCACAAGCGCGCGATTCCCGTAGGGTGGGCCGGGCGGCGAACCGCTCTCGAGCCCACGCGGTGATACGCGGCAGCAAGATCATCGGGCACGATATCGGAGCCGGTAGCGACCGCCTACGGCATCATCATGTCGTCGGGGCACGCCAGCGGCGGCGAATACCTGCTCAATCCGAAGACGAACTGATGTGGGCTGCGGCGCCTGGTTCCCATGCCCTTTCCACACCATTCCTGAGCAGCTTGACCACGCTTTGAAGCCTGGGCGCGACACCTGCGCCGCGCGCGGCGCGCGATCCTTGACGCTCACCCGCCGCTGGGGCAAAGTTGCGCGCTAGAACTACCATATTCATCGCGCATCCGTTCCCCCAGCTTCTTTCCATGCCCATCGACTTCCAGCTTCCCCCGACCGCCACCGCACCGGTGCAGGCCGCCAGCCCGGCCTCTTTCGACGAACAGTACGAGAAGGCGCGCGCGCTCGCCAATCGCGGCCAGCCGGCCCTGGCCCTGGCCGCCTACAACGCGCTGCTGGCGCAGTCGCCCGGCAACGCCGACGTGCTGCTCGGGCGCGGCATCGTCTACACGCGCATGGAGCGCTGGCTCGATGCGCAAGCCGACCTGGAAGCGGCAGCCAGGTCTTCGCCCGCTTACGCCGACGTCTGGCTCGCGCTGGGCAACCTGCACCTGTGGCATGACCAGCCGGCGCAAGCCGTCGCCGCCTACGGCCGCCTGGTCGCGCTGCAGCCGAACGATGCCGCCGCCTGGCAAGCCCGCGCGCGCGCCAACCGCGCCGCAGGCCGCATCGACGACGCCCGCGCCGACCTGGAGAAAGCGCGCACCCTGGGCGCCAACGCCGCCGAGATCGACGCCGCCCTCGCGGCCATGCAGCCGCGCCCGGCGCTTGAACCGCAGGCACTGGCGCGCGCCGGCAATCCGGAGGCGGTGCTGGCGGCCGGCTATACCTGGGCGGGCGGCCTGTCGGGCAGCTGGCTTGATGCCGGTGCCGGCCCGCGCTGGAACGAGCAGACCGCGAGCGTGCGCCATTACATGAAGAGCGGCTCGATCGGCTTCGAGACGCTGCGCGCGCGCCGCTTCGACCTCAGCGGGCACGCCTAGGCGCTCGACGCCTACGCCGGCCTCTGGAACGGCGCTTATGCCAACATCCGCTACCAGCGTGCCCCCGCCGCGCGCCTGTTCCCGGCCAATTCGGGCCGCGTCGAACTCTACCAGTCGCTCGGCAAGGGCTGGGAAGTCTCGCTCGCCGACGACGTGCTCGGCTTCGACGCGCGCGTGAACATTTATGGCGTGGCACTCGGCAAATACGTGGGCAACTGGTACGTCCAGCTGCGCCACCAGGCCATCGTCTCGGAAGACGCGCACAGCAACGGCCAGCGCCTGCTGGCGCGCTATTACTACGCGGGCGACGCCGACAGCTACCTGGAAGCGAGCGCCAACAGCGGCCGCAGCGACGATCCCCTGTCGCTCGCCGGCGGGCGCGCGCGTTCCGGCGGCGGCAGCGTCACCTGGGTGCGCTACTGGAGCGACAACTGGGGCACAAAGGCGGGTGCCAGCTTCTCGCGCGGCGCCAACGACGCACGCGAGCGCGGCGTCTCGATCGGGCTGTATCGCCGATGGTAATGCCCGGCCGCGTGCGCGGCATGCGAGAGCGCCTGGCGCGCGCCCTCGCCTTTTCGTTCGAAGCGCTGCCGGCCCTGGTGCTGGCCTGGCTCTGCCTGCGCATCGCCGAAGCCATCCACGCCAGCGGCGCCGGCGTCCCGCAGGTTACGCTGTTCGGCGCCGCCCTCGGCAACGACCTGCTGTCCTTGCTGCGCTTCGGCTTCGTCTTCCTGCTCGGCGCCCTGCCGCTGGCATTGATTTCCTCGCCGCGCTGGCTCACCCTGGCCCTCGGCCTGGCCTGGAGCGCGCTGCTGTTCGCGCACGCCGCGCTGATGCAGTACCACTGGGTCGCGGGGGTGCCGCTTGGCGCCGACCTGTTCGCCTACTCCAGCGGCGAAGTCGGCGCCACCATCGCCGGCGGCTGGGCACTCGTTCGGGGGTTTCGTGGTGCACCACTACGGGTCGTACCGGAAGTGGCTGGGGCGCGATTGAACCGGCCCGGAAGACAAGCAGGCCGGGCGCGCCGGTGAATGGCCGGAAGGGTCCGGCCAATACGCGATCAGGCGCGATGGCTCCATGGCCCGCTGCGTGCGAACCAACGGTGCAAGAGGCTGCGCGGCGCCGGTTCGCGCAGCAGCTTCCACCAGGTCGCATCGGCAATGCCCTGCCCGGATGCCAGCTGCAGCACGTCGACATCGCCACCCGAATTGACCTCGATGGTTTGCGGGCCTTCTTCCGTGAAGGCGATGTCCCATGACTGGTATTTAATACCCGGGAACAGGGGCGCGGCTTGCATGCACATCGCCTTGGCCTTCTGCCAATCGGGCAAGACGCACCCGATGATCTGCTCGCCCGTATCCGGGTGGGCGGCGATGGTCTCCAGCCGATTCTTGTTCAGGCCGATCGCATTCGATACGAAGCCGCTGTCGATCTCGATGGCGCCCAGCAAATTGCCGGACGCGCCATGCCGGAAGTTGTCGATCATGTTCGTGCCTGCGGGGATACGCAGCACCGCCCGATGGACAATCGGTCCATTCCCGGTCATCAACACGACCACCCGCGCCGTCGCGAGTCGCGCGCCGAAGCGGCGGGCGATCTCCGGGTGGGGACGCGCCACCGCCTGCAGCAAGATCCCTTCACGACAGAGCCAGCGCTCGAAGTATTCGCCTACAGGGATGGTCTTGCCGTTGCGAAGCTGCAGCATGCCATCGGCATAGCCGTCGACCCAGATCGAGCCGGCGCCGGCGTTGCCGGCGATCGGCTTCATGAAAATCGGGAACGCGGCCTGGGTTTCGAGATACGCCGCAACTTCCTTCACGGAGCTGAGCGAGACGGCGCCAGGAAAGCCGCGTGTCGCATGCCCGACAGCCTTGATCTCGGGGAACGGAAACCCATAAAAACTCAGGATGCTGTAGGTGACGAGCTTGTCCTTCGCGAGCGATTGCGACTGCGGATCGTTATTCGAGCTGATCGCAGTCATCGCGTTTGCCCCCAAAAACCGGAATTTTTCTTCCCACGACAGGTCTGCGAGCTTGTACAAGTCATATTCCGCTGGTGTCAGGCGATTAGGCGGCCGCCGGAGTTGTGCCATTTCATAGTTGCGTTTCATTTTTCCCTGTCTCCCTGGATGTCTCTGCCGCCACGCTGATCCAGCGGACAGATCTTTTTTAATGACGCTGAATCTACCGCTTGCAACATGGATATTTCGACATCAAGTCGCCCGGACTGTGCGGACCGCGTCCGCCAGCGCTTCCAGGGGGCGTGGCGTCGCTTGCGTGTGCTCACTGCGTTTGGCAAATTGCTCTCCCGGCGGAGTATGCGCCAGGGCTTGCAGGGAGAATATCGACAGTAAGCCGGCCAGCACAAGCTGCTTCATATGCGGTTCCCATATTCGTTCGGCCGCTTGCGGCCGGTGGAAAATCGATCGAGCCAGTGTACCGAACTAATTAACTTAAAGGCAATTTAATTATTATTAAATGAGCATTCTTTCAGGCGGCGACCAGGCAGCCCGGCCCTTCCGTGCACGTCCTGCTGCGGGGCTGTCGTACTATTTCGGCATCAGAACGCCGTGGACGTGCACAGCCTGTTCGAAGGAGTTTCGAAGATGTTGAAACTTGGACCCGACGACGCACTCGTCGACATGCTGGGAGCCCTCGCCGCGAACCTGGTCGAGGAAGCGTTGAAATCGGGCCTGAACTGGGACCAGGCGATCGCCGCTTTCGGTATCGCCAGCAAGGCGATCGCGATGAAGGCAGCCAGCCAGGGCAATGGCTCGCCCGAGCAATGTACGGCGCATGCGCAGGAGCGCTTCACATTCGGCATGGAGCAAGGGCCGGATGTGCTCCAAGCCTGGCTTTTGTAAGGGTGGGCCGGGCCACGAAAGGCACAGCGTACCCACCCTACGTTGTTTAGTCTGCCACCACGTGCCAGACATCCCTCGCCTTGTCGCCCATGCGCTCGCCCGGCTTGGTGTCCTTGGCGAACAGGTAGAGCGGCTTGCCCTTGTAGGCCAGCTGTTTGGTGCCGTCGTCGCGCGTGACGGTCGAATACGGCGAAGCGACGCGCTCGTCGGTGACGGGTACCGGCGGCCACATCTTGGCGCAGCCTTCGTTGCAGGCGCTCTTGCCGGAACCGGCCGTGTCCTTGTCGAAGGTATAGACCGTCATTCCATTGGCGTCGGCGAGCACGCCGCCGGCTTTCTTGAATCCCGACTGCGCCAGGGCGGCGCTGCTGGAGAACACGAGTGCTGTGGTCAGTGCTGCGAGTACAGGGTGAATCGCTTTCATGGCAACCTCCTGAATGACGATGAATCGTCAGTATAGGCCGCGCATGGACGCATGGTTACAACGCTGTGATGAACGGGGCGAATACGGCACTGGATAAGCAAATAAGCAACAATATGCGGCTCGCATGTCGCGCCGCTGCATCGCCTTGATGCTCGGCAGCAATAATTCAGCAAAAATCCCGGCTCCCCGTCGCCAGCCGCCCCAGCAAATGCGACATGTCCACCAGCCGCTTGGCGACCAGGTGTTTTACCTGCCCCTGGCTCTGCCAGACGCCGTAGACGCCGAGCAGGTTCGCGCCCAGCACTTCGCGGCGCTGGTGCTCGACCAGGTCGGGCCAGACGATCACGTTGACGTTGCCGGTCTCGTCTTCCAGCGTCAGGAACAGCACCCCCTTGGCCGTGCCGGGACGCTGGCGCACGGTGACCAGCCCGCAGCCGCGCGCGAGCTGGCCGTCGGCGTATTCGTAGAGTACGGATGCGGGCATGAAGCGCTGCGCCAGCAAGTGCTTCCTCAGCAGCGCCACCGGATGGCGTCCCAAGGTGAGGCCCTGGGCGCGGTAGTCGCCGACGATCTCGTCGCCCTCGGACGGCGCGGCCAGCACCGGCATCTCTTCCTCCTGCGTCGTCGGGCGCAGCAGGTCCTTGTCGGGCACGGCGCCGACGGCCTGCCACAAGGCTTCACGGCGATGGCCGGCCAGCGAGCGCAAGGCGTTGGCGCCGGCCAGCACCTGCAGGTTGCCGCGGTCGAGCCCTGCCCTCCTCGCCAGGTCGGTCACGTTCTCGAACGGGCGGATCGCGCGCGCGTCCTCGATACGTGCCGCCGCCTCGCGGCTCATGCCGCGCTGGAGCGACAAACCCAGGCGCACCGCAGGCTGGCGCGTGTGGTCGTGAAGTTCTTCCAGGGTCGACTCCCAGCCGCTGATGGCGATGTCGACCGGCCGCACTTCGATGCCGTGGCGCTGTGCGTCCTGCACCAGCTGCGAGGGCGAATAGAAACCCATCGGTTGGCTATTGAGCAAAGCGCATAAAAACGCCGCCGGTTCGTGGCACTTCATCCAGGAGCTGGCATAGGCCAGCAGCGCGAAGCTGGCCGCGTGCGACTCGGGGAACCCATATTCTCCGAAACCCTGGATCTGGCTGAAGATGGCTTCGGCGAATTCGAGTTCATAGCCGCGTTCGAGCATGCCGCGCACGATGCGGTCGTAGTAATGTTCGAGCCCGCCCTTCCTCTTCCAGGCCGCCATCGCACGGCGCAGCTGGTCCGCCTCGCCGGGCGTAAAACCGGCGCCGAGGATCGCCACCTGCATCACCTGCTCCTGGAAGATTGGCACGCCCAGCGTGCGTCCGAGCGCCAGTTTCATCTCCTCGCTCGGGTAGCGCACCGGTTCCAGGCCCTGGCGCCGGCGCAGGTAGGGATGGACCATGCCGCCCTGGATCGGCCCCGGACGCACCACCGCCACTTCGATCACGAGGTCGTAGAAGACGCGCGGCTTCATCCGCGGCAGCATGCTCATTTGCGCGCGCGACTCGATCTGGAATACGCCCACCGTGTCGGCCGCGCAGATCATGTCGTAGGTCGCCTTGTCGTCGGCCGGGATGTCCTGCATCTCGAACAGGCTGCCGTGGCGCAGGCTGACCAGCTCCAGGGCGCGCCGCAGCATCGACAGCATGCCCAGCGCCAGCACGTCGACTTTCATCAGCCCGAGTTCTTCGAGGTCGTTCTTGTCCCACTGGATGACGCTGCGGTCCGCCATGGCCGCGTTCTCGATCGGCACCAGGCGCGAGAGTTTTCCCTGGGCGATGACGAAGCCGCCCGGGTGCTGCGACAGGTGGCGCGGGAAGTTCAGCAGCTGGGTGGCCAGGCTCGCCCACTGGCGCGACAGCGGCGCTTCCGGATCGAGGCCGCTCTCCGCCAGGCGATTCAGCAGGTCGGCCTTGTTGTCGAACCAGCGGTGGCTTTTACAGACCTTTTCGATGATGCCGAGATCGACGCCGAGCGCGCGGCCGCTGTCGCGCAAGGCGCTTTTCGGCCGGTAGCTGATCACGACCGCGGCGAGGGCCGCGCGGGTGCGGCCGTACTTGTTGTAGATGTACTGGATGACCTCCTCGCGGCGCTGGTGCTCGAAGTCGACGTCGATGTCGGGCGGCTCGTTGCGCTCCTTCGAGATGAAGCGTTCGAACAGCAGGTTGGCGCGCGCCGGATCGACCTCAGTGATGCCGAGGCAGTAGCAGACGGCCGAATTGGCGGCCGAACCACGCCCCTGGCACAGGATGTTGTTCGAGCGCGCGAAGTGGACGATGTCATACACCGTCAGGAAGTAGTGCTCGTACTGCATCTCGCTGATCAAACCCAGCTCGTGCTCGATCTGGGCCTGGACCTTGGCCGGGATGCCCTCGCGAAAGCGCCGGTGCGCGCCGATATAGGTTTCCGCGCGCAGGAAACTCGATGCCGTCTGGCCCTTCGGCACCACTTCATTCGGGTATTCGTAGCGCAGTTCGTCGAGCGAAAAGCTGCACAGCGAAGCGATACGCAGTGTTTCGTTCAGCGCTTCGCGCGAATAGATGTTCGCCAGGCGCAGGCGCGCGCGCAGGTGCTGCTCGGCGTTCTGCGCCAGGCCATAGCCGCATTCGGCCACCGGCTTGTTCAGGCGCGTGGCGGTGAGCGTGTCCTGCAGGGGTTTGCGCGAGCGCACGTGCATCACGACGTGGCCGAGGGCGACGATCGGCAGCCGATGCTGGATGGCGACTTCTTCCACCGTGAACCGGTGCGCATCGTCGAAGGCGCGGTGCAGCATCACGAGGCCGAGCCAGGCGCGCCCCGGGAACTGGGCCGATAACCAGCGGGCCTGCGCATGCAGGCGGTCGACGTCCTTCGGCTCGTGGCCCGGATAGTGCGGCAGCAGGATCGCCAGGCAGCCGGGCATGCCCTTCAGGTGCGCCAGCTCCCCTTGCGGATCGGCGATGTCGCCGGGGGTGAGGAAGTAGGTCCCCTTCTCGCTGCGGGTGCGCCCCAGCGTGATGAATTCGCACAGGTTGCCGTAGCCATTGCGGTTCTGCGCCAGCAGGATCAGCGACAGCGCAGGGTCGCCGCCCGGATGCTTCAAGTGGAAATGGGCGCCGACGATGAAGGGCAGCGCCGCCTCCTTGGCCTCGGCGTGCGCGCGCACCACGCCGGCCAGCGAACACTCGTCGGTCAGCGCCAGCGCCGAATAGCCGAGGCGCACCGCACGTTCCACCAGCTCCTCGGCGTGCGAGGCGCCTTGCAGGAAGGTGAAGTTCGACAGGCAGAACAGCTCGGCATAATCGGGCAAATAAGCTGGCTGGCCTTGGGTCGGCGGCGGCGAAGACGGCATCGGTTATTGTGAGTTCGCAAAATACTGTATAAAAACACAGTATAACCGACGAGGTCAACTTGGCAATCATTCCGTGCGGATACAAAAACTCACCTGTGTGCAAGGACGCCTGTTTTGCGTTATATATTGGTACACCAGATGTGTCCAAAATATTAACGGGAGTAAAGCGATGAGTAAAAGTCAGGACGCCAAGAAGTCGACCAAGAAAGAACCGGCCAAGAATGCGAAGGAAAAAAAGGAAGCGAAGAAAGTAAAACAGGAAGAGAAAAAGCGCCAGCAGTAAGGCAAAGCTGTGGCATCGCGGCGGCCGGCCAGATACCTGGTCCGGCCGCGCTGTTACGACCGCCTCACGCGAAGAACTTCACCACCACGAACAGCACCGCCTGCAGCGTGGCAAACAGCACCCCGGACACCAGTACCGCCGACGCCACCGCCGTCACCAGGCCGGCGATGATCCAGTAACCGTCGCGCTCGAGGATGCCGAGCGCGAGGATGCTGATCGACAGGGCCGGCAGCATATTACCCAAGGGGATGGGCAGCATCACCACGATGGCCAGCAGCAGGCAGATCAGGCCCACCAGGTATTCCATGGGCGGCAGCGCCAGGGCGCCGGCACGCGGGCGCAGCATGCGTTCGGCGCGCTCCAGCCAGGGGCGGATGCGTCCGATCATGGACTGGAACTCGGCGCGCGGCATCGAACGCTTCGAGATGAAGCCGGGCAGCCAGGGTTGCTGCTTGAACGCCAGCTGCGCCGCCAGCAGCACCAGCGGCGCCCCCAGGATCATCGAGGTGCCAGGCAGCGCCGGCAGCGCATTCGGAAACGCGAACACGAACAGCAAGGCGCCAAGCGCCCGGTCGGCCAGCGCCGTCAGCAGGTCGCCGACCGAAATGCGCTCGCGCCCGCCGTCGTCGGCCAGTTGCTGCAAGACCTCCGACAGTGCCGGGCCACCTGACAGTTCTTTCATCTTTCTTCCTCCATGTTCGCGTGCATCCGTGCTTCTTCGTGCACGGCCATGGCGATCCGGCGGATCGCCACCCTGGCAATGCGGCGCTCCTCGACCGCCAGGATTTCGTAGCGCAAGCCATCGCGTTCGACGCTTTGACCGACCGCGGGGAAGCCTTCGAAATGCGCCAGCAGGAAGCCGGCCAGCGAAGTATAGTCGCCTTCCGTGCTGACCAGCCCATCCGTATCGAGCACCTGTTCGAGCTGGCGCAGGTCGGCCGTACCGATGACTTCCCATTCGCCGGGCGCGCGCACCTGGATCGCCAGCTGCTCGTCCTCGTCCGGGAACTCGCCGGCGATCGCCTCGAGGATGTCGACCGGCGTCAGGAGACCCTGCACGATGCCGTATTCGTCCGTCACCAGCACCAGCTGGCCGTGCGCGCGCTTGAGCGTGTCCATGGCGCGCAGGACGCCCGCCGTGTCGGGCATGATGATCGGTGCGCGCATCGGGCTGCCGGCGCCGCATTCGCTGATGCGCCGGCGCAGCAGCAGGTCGGCGATCAGGTCCTTGGTGCGCCCGATGCCCACGACATGATCGAGCTCGCCGCGGCACACCGGCATCAGGCTGTGCGGCGTGTCCTGCAACTGGCGCAGGATAACATCGGGTCCGTCCTCGAGATCGACCCAGGACATCTCCGAGCGCGGCGTCATCACCGAGCGGATCGAGCGGTCCGCCAGCATCAGGACGCCGCTGACCATGTTGCGCTCCTCGGCCGCAAACGCCGACTCCTCCGGCGTCTGCGGATCCTGCACGTCGCCGGCCGCAGCAAGGCGTTTGCGGCTGCCCATCAGGCGCAGCACCCGTTCGGCGGTACGCTCGCGCAGCGGCACGCGCGCCTCGTTCTTCAGGAAATTACGGCGCGCGAACTGGTTCAGCATTTCGATCAGGATCGAAAAACCGATGGCCGCATACAGGTAACCCTTCGGGATGTGGAAGCCCAGGCCTTCGGCCACCAGCGACAGGCCGATCATCAACAGGAAGCTCAGGCACAGGACGACGACGGTCGGGTGCGCGTTGACGAAACGCGTGAGCGCCTTCGAGGCCAGCAGCATGACACCGATCGAGATGACGACTGCCGCCATCATCACGCCCAGCTCGTCGACCATGCCCACCGCGGTGATGACGGCGTCGAGCGAGAACACGGCGTCGAGCACGACGATCTGGGCCACGACCACGCCGAAGGCGGCGTAGGCCTTCGAACCGGCCTGCGCATGGGTCACGCCTTCCAGGCGTTCATGCAGTTCGGTGGTGGCTTTAAACAGAAGGAACAAGCCGCCGCCAAGGAGAATGAGGTCGCGCCCGGAAAAGGTGAAGGTCCCGATCGAGAACAGCGGCGCCGTGAGCGTGACCAACCAGGACACGATCGTCAGCAGGCCAAGGCGCATGAGCATCGCCAGCGACAGGCCGATCAGGCGCGCCTTGTCGCGCTGGTGCGGCGGCAGCTTGTCGGCCAGGATGGCGATAAAAATCAGGTTGTCGATGCCCAGTACGATTTCCAGCACGACCAGGGTGAGCAAGCCCGCCCAGATCGTGGGGTCGAATAGCCATTCCATTTCAATACCTCGTTCATATAAGATTCATGCTGATCCCGGTACCGGCGCGGCAGGCGTGTCGGACAGGAATCAAGGGGCGCCGGGAACACACAGGGCCATCCGGTTGGCCTGTGTCGCCTGGCGCGTGCAGACGGCGGTCCATGCCGGATAAACGGCAGGACCGTGGCTCAGTGCACGGGAGGAGGTTTTATCGGTGGAAAAGGCGCAAGGCCGCGCCGGGGCGGCAGGGAGGCAGGCCT
>JANNNC010000107.1:0-44558 GCA_031398335.1 Massilia sp. | reverse complement strand
AAAAAGTGCGCAGCGGCAAGCTTGGAAAAGAGAGGGGAAGGGGGCTCAGCTTGGGGTTTGTGGCCGTGTGGCAACCTGAAACGTCTCATGTAAGGTCAAGCCACCGCCGTGCGCGTGTGCGTCCGCCCGCGTGGGCGCGGGGCGCCCACCCTACATGTCATCAAGCGAAAGTATCGACGGCCCCGGCGCCGCCCAGGATACCGGTGCGCTGGCGAGGCGCTGCCTCGGCCACGGCGCTGTCGCCACCATCGCCATTACCGCCGTTGCCGCGGCCCGGACGGCCCGACGGCTGTCCATCCTGCCCCTGGCGGCCCTCGGCGCCGGCGTTCACGGTCGCATTGCCAAGCGCAACGCCGCTCTCGTTCATCATTTCACGCAGGCGCGGCAGGGCGTTTTCCAGCGCCTGGCGCACTTCGAGCTGCTGCGACGAGAAGGTCACGCTGGCCATGTCGTTCGATACGTTCAGCACCACCTGCACCGGACCCAGGTCGGGCGGATTGAGCTCCAGGGTCGCGCTCTGGTCTTGGCCGCCGACCATCCAGATCACTTTCTGGCCCACCTGGTTGTCCCAGGCTGGGGTGCCGACGCGCGCACTGAGGCGGTCGGTCGGTGCGCTGGCGGCCGCTTGCGCGTTCTGCAGGGCGGTGGCCTGGGCGCTCAAGCTGGTCAGGGCTTCCGATCCTGGCGCCGTTTCCTTCATGCTGGCGGCCTGGGCCGCGCTGTCGCGCAGGGCGGTGGCGAAATCGGCGCTGTCCTGCGGCAGCCTGGCGGCGTCGCCCGTCGTGCCCGCTTTGTCCATCCCGAGCGCACGCAGGTCGATGCCCGGCTGCGCCTTGTCCTGCGGCGCATCGGTCGCGGAGGCGAGGGCGGTATCGCCCTCGAGTGGCACGAGCGGCGCGGCGCCCTCGGCCAGCGTGCCCTGCATGCCGGCCAGCAGGGCGTCGGGCTGCGCGGCGGCGGCTTGCGGCGTGACGGGAATCGCAGCCACGGTGGCGGCGGCCTGCTGCACCTGATTAAAACTGGCCACCATGGCCAGCATGTCCACCACCGCATCGGCGGCTTGCGCATCGGCCGAGCTTGCTGCTTCCTCGCTGGCGTCGCCTTTGGCGGCGAGCGTCTTGTCCTCGGCAGTGGCGGCTTTGTCGACGCCGGCTTCCCTGGCGGTGGCGGGATGTTCGGTCTCCTTGGCGGCCTGCTTCACCATCTCGCGCGGCGCGGCTTTTGGCTCGTTGGCGGGCGCCTTGGGGGCTGCCTGCGGCTTCGGCGCAACAGACTGCTGCGCCAAGGCTGGCTGCGGCTGCGCATGACGCTGAGGCTGCGGCTGGACCAGCGCCTGGCGCTGCTCGAGCTGGCGCTGTTCGACCTGGCGCTGGGCGATCTGTTGCGTCAACGCGGCGCCGAAACTGGCGCCGTCGAGATTGCCCGGTGCGTTATTGCGCGGATTCTGGGCCGGCACGGCCGGGGCAGTGAGCTGGACTGGAAGGGAATTGGTATGCATCGTCATGGTGGCTTTAGCGGTTGGCGCGGACGGTACGCGCCGCGTGGTCGTCCATCATTTTCTGGTCGCGCTTGTTTTCGATCTTCAAGGCTTCGGCGGCCGCACGGTCGTTCAGCGTGCGGTAGGACAGGCGCTTGCGTTCGCTTTCCTGCCAGGTGGCCTTTTCCAGCTCGCTCTTGTATTTCGCGTGTTTCAGTACTTCCTGCTGGCCGTTGATCGCGTTGTCGAGCTTGCCGACAAAGGCGACGAAATTGGCGTAGGCGAAGGGCGTGATGCCGGCCATCTGCGCCTGGTCGAGCCGGTTCGCGTAATCGTCGCGGTAGCCCAGCAGCATCTGCAGTTTCTGTTCCGCTTCCTCGACCCCTTTCAGCGCCGCGCCGAGCCGTTTGGCGGCGTCGTCGGAATCGCGCTGGGCCAGCTCGATCAGGGTCTCAAGTGCGGAAGGATTTGCCATGGTGAACAAAGTATACCGGCGGCAACATTAACCCGATCAGCCGAACAGAGAGGTCAATTGCCCCAAGCTCTGGCCCATATTCGTGTTTTCGTGGATTTCCTGGCACAGGAATTCCTCGATTTGCGTATTCAGGGCAATCGCCTGGTCGAGTACCGGATCGCTGCCCGGCGCATACGCACCCACGCTGATCAGGTCGCGCGAGCGCTGGTAGCGCGAATACAGCTGTTTCAGCTTGCGCGCCGAGAGCTGGTGCGCGTGCGAGGTGATGCCGTGCATGGCGCGGCTGATCGACTGTTCGATGTCGATCGCCGGGTAATGGCCGGATTCGGCCAGGTGGCGGTTCAGCACGATGTGGCCGTCGAGGATACCGCGCGCGGCGTCCGCGATCGGATCCTGCTGGTCGTCGCCCTCGGACAGCACGGTATAGAAGGCGGTGATCGAGCCGCCGCCTTCCAGCCCGTTGCCGGCGCGTTCCACCAGCACCGGCAGTTTCGCGAACACAGAAGGCGGATAGCCTTTCGTCGCCGGCGGCTCGCCGATCGCCAGCGCAATCTCTCGCTGGGCCATCGCGTAACGGGTCAGCGAATCCATGATCAGGAGCACGCTCTTGCCCTGGTCGCGGAAATGCTCGGCGAGCGCCGACGCATACGCCGCGCCCTGCAGGCGCATCAGCGGAGGACTGTCGGCCGGGGCGGCGACGACGGCCGAACGCGCCATGCCTTCCGGCCCCAGGATCTGCTCGATGAATTCTTTTACCTCGCGGCCGCGCTCGCCGATCAGGCCGACCACGATCACGTCGGCCGTCGTGTAGCGCGCGATCATCCCGAGCAGCACCGACTTGCCGACGCCGGTGCCGGCGAACAGGCCCAGGCGCTGGCCGCGGCCGACGGTGAGCATCGCATTGATGGCACGCACGCCGACGTCGAGCGTGTCCTTGATCGGCGCGCGGTCGAGCGGATTGACGGGGCGGGCGTTGATCGGCGCGACTTCGTCGGTGCCGAGCGGTCCCTTGCCGTCGAGCGGCCGGCTGGCGCCGTCGACCACGCGGCCGAGCAGGGCCATGCCGACCGGCAGGTGGCGCGCGCGGTCGCTCGGACGGCGCCGCGGATGCGTCACCGAGCCCGGACGCGGGATCGAGGGTTCCACCGGATGCACGCGCGAGCCGGGCACCACGCCTTCGACGTCGGACTGCGGCATCAGGAACAGGCGCTCGCCCTCGAAGCCGACGACTTCGGCCTCGATCCTGGCGCCGTTCGGCAGCGGGATGGTGCAGGCGCTGCCCACGGCCAGGCGCAGGCCGACGCATTCCATGACCAGGCCGGCCACGCGCGTGACGCGCCCCGACACCTGCATCGGTTCGACGAAGCCGAGCAGCGAATCGCAGTCGGCCAGGTAGGACTTCCAGCGCGCCGTGTGGCGGTCCAGGGTGGCGTCTGAAGGAGTGCGCAAAGGCTTATTCACTAAGCGAGCCACTCGACGTTCTTGCCCAGCGCATGCGCCAGGCGCGTCCAGCGCGCGCTGGCCTGGGCGTCGATCTGGTTGCTGGCGGTATCGACCTTGCAGCCGCCGCGGCCCACCTGCGGGTCGGCAACGACGCGCCAGCCGCCTTTATCGAGTTCGTCGGACAGGGCGGCGCGCACGATCTCGATATCCTCCGGGTTCAGCGCCAGGATCGCCGGCTGCTGCAGCACGGGTAAATAATCGATCGCTTCGCGCACGATCGGGATGATCAGTTCCGGGCGCACCGTCAACGCCGTGCGCACCATCGAGCGCGCCAGGTGCAGGGCCAGTTCGAGCACATCGGAGGCGATGGTCTCGTCGGCGGCCGTGACGGCGCCGCTGAAGGTGGCGGCAATCGCGCGCAAGGTCGCCATCTCGGCCGCCACTTCCTGGCGGCCGGCTTCGAGGGCTTCGGCGTGGCCGGCCTCGCGGCCTTCCTGCAAGCCTTCCGTGTAGCCCTCGGCGCGCGCGTCGTCGCGCAGCGCTTCGAGTTCGGCGGCGGTCGGCAACTGTATCGCGGGCACGGCGGGGGCAGCGGGCGTATAGGCAGCAGCGGCGGCCGATGCAGCAATCGCCGCCGCCCGTTCCTCGGCCTGGATGCGCGCGGCCAGCGAGCTGGGACGCTCGTCGCCGAAGGAGGTCATTTCCCAGCGCTTGAAGGCGCCCTGCGTGTCTTTGCTCATTTTTTTTCGTGGAAACTACACATCAGACGAAGGAATCTTCGCCCTTGCCACCCAACACGATCTGCCCTTCATCCGACAAGCGGCGCACGATTTGCAGAATCTGCTTCTGCTGCGCTTCCACTTCCGACAAACGCACGGGACCTTTCGACTCCAGGTCTTCGCGCATCATTTCGCTGGCGCGCTGGCTCATGTTGCGGAAGATCTTCTCGCGCAGGTCCTGCGACGCGCCCTTCAATGCGATGATCAGCATGTCCGACTGTACTTCGCGCAGCAGCAACTGGATGCCGCGGTCGTCGATGTCGATGATGTTGTCGAACACGAACATCTCGTCCATGATCTTCTGCGCCATGTCGTTGTCGTAGTTCTTGATGTTTTCCATCACCGAGCTTTCCTGTTCGCCGGCCATGAAGTTCAGGATCTCGGCCGCCGTGCGCACGCCGCCCAGCGACGATTTCTTGATGTGCTCGTTACCCGACAGCAGTTTGGTCAGCACGTCGTTCAGTTCGCGCAGCGCCGCCGGCTGCACGCCGTCGAGCGTGGCGATGCGCAGCACGACGTCGTTGCGCAGGCGGTCGGTGAAGTGGGACAGGATTTCGCAGGCCTGGTCGCGCTCGAGGTGGACCAGGATGGTGGCGATGATCTGCGGGTGCTCGTTGCGGATCAGTTCCGACACCGACTGCGAATCCATCCACTTCAGGCTCTCGATGCCCGAGGCGTCCTTGCCGCCCAGGATGCGGTTGAGGAGCACGGCGGCCTTGTCATCGCCCAGCGCCTTGGTCAGCACTTCGCGGATGTATTCGTCCGAATCGAGACCGACCGTCGAATGGGCGTCGGCTTCGTTGCGGAAAGCTTCCAGCACGGCGACCACCTGCTCGTGCTGCACCGATTTCATGGCGGCCATGGCCCCACCCAGTTTCAGCACTTCGCGCGGGCCGAGGAATTTCATTACCTCGGCCGCTTCCGACTCGCCCAGCGCCAGCATCAAAATGGCTGCCTTGGTGATACCGTCTTTGTCCTTGTCGCTCATTCCGCGCCCACCCATGCCTTGATTACGTTAGCCACAATGCGCGGATCGTTCTGCGCCATATCTTTTGCCATCTGCAGGTTGGCGCGATAACTGCGCTCCCGCGGTGCTTCTTCTTCCTCGAGCGGCATGCCGTCCGGTCCCAGCAGCGGCTTGCCGTCCGGGCCCAGCAGCGGCTTGCCGTTGATGTCGACCACGGCGTCTTCGCCATCGTCTTCGTCCGGATCTTCCTCTTCCGGGATCGCGGTTGCTTCGTCGAACTTGCGCACCACAGGGCGCAGCAGCGGACGCAGGATGCGGAAATAGAGGAAGGCGAGGATGGCGGCGATCAGGAGGTATTTGCCGATTTCCATCGCCAGCGGCAGGTTGGCCGGGTCCTTGTACCAGTCCGGGCCGTTTTCGTCAGGGCGGTCGACGCCGTCGAAGGGTGCGTTCGCCACATTCATCGTGTCGCCGCGCGCCTGCGAATAACCCATCGCCTGTTTCACGAGTTCGTTGATCTGGGCCACTTCGGCCGCCGCCAGCGGTTTCACGGTGATCTTGCCGGTATTCGGGTCGACCGTGCGGCGGTAGTTCACGACCACGCCCACCGTCAGGCGCTTGATGCCGCCCATCGGACGCTGCTCGTAGCGGATGGTCTTGTCGAGTTCGTAATTGGTAGTGGCGTTCTTGCTGCCCGGACCGGTCGTGGCCGGCGGCGCACCGGCCGGCGCGCCGCCGTCCAGTGGCGCGGTGGCCACGCCCGGCGGCTGGTTCGACAGCGCGCCCGGAATGCCGTTCGCCGCGCCGGTCGTCGCGCCCGTCTGCTCCGAAGTCTGCTGGCTGCGGATCGCTTGCGGCTCCGGCGGCGAGTTCGGCTTGTACATTTCGGCGGCGGTGTCGACCTGGGCGAAATCGATGTCGGCGGTCGCTTCGGCGCGCACATTGCCCTTGCCGACGATCGGCGTGATCAGCGACTCGACCTGCTTGATGATGTTCTGCTGGACCGTCTCGACATATTTTAATTGCGTGGCGTCGAGTTGCTTGCCGAGCGCGTTGGCCTTGGGCTGCTCGGACAGCAGGTTGCCGTTCTGGTCGACGACGGTGACGTTGCCGACGGTGAGCTCCGGGATGCTCGAGGCCACCAGGTGCACGATGGCACTGACCTGGCCCGGATCGAGCGCGCGGCCCGCTTGCAAATTCAGCAGCACCGAGGCGGTGGGTTTCTGCTGGTCGCGCACGAAGACCGACGGTTTCGGCAGCGCCAGGTGCACGCGCGCGCCGGCCACCGAACCGAGCGACTGGATCGAACGGGCCAGTTCGCCCTCCAGCGAGCGCTGATAATTCACCTGTTCCAGGAACTGGGACACGCCCAGCTTCTGGTTTTCCATCAGCTCGAAGCCGACGTTGCCGCCTTTCGGCAAGCCTTGCGCGGCCAGCTTCAGGCGCAGGTCCGGCACTTGCTCGGCCGGCACCAGGATCGCCGTGCCGCCTTCGGAAAACTTGTATTTGACGCCCATCTGGTCGAGCGCGGCCGTCAGTGCGCCGCCGTCCTTGTCGCTGTAATTGGCGTACAGCACCCGGTAGTCCGGAGAACTGCTCCACATCCAGATTGCCACGACCACTGCCAGCACGGCCGCCACACCACCGCCGATCAGGACATTGCGGCCCATGGTGGTTTTCAGGAACGGTTGTGGAGCAGCAGGAGAGTCGAGCAGTTCGTCGGCGGTCGCGGCCATGTTATTTTCCAGGGGGAAAGGAGATCAGGACCGAATTATGAAGCCTTGGGGCAACATTCAAACGCGGGAATAGGGCTGGCTTTCCCCTCCTGCTCGGGATAGCTGCTTGCGCGCACGCTGGTAACCTGTAAGCCTGACATCGCTCCCGTACCGCCTGGTACGTGAACCGGCACCAGATACAACAGGAACAACAGGAGAACCCATGAACGTAGGCGGAATCGACAGTAACCGGATCGAGGCGATGATGGCCCAGCTCAAGGCCGCGGCCACGAAGCCGGCCGCGCCCTCGCTGGGCACTGGCGGCCTTGGGGGCCTGGGCGGGCTCGGCGGCCCTGGCGGTGCGGGCGCGGTCAACGAAGGCCCGTCCAAAGTCAGCTTCTCCGACGCCCTCAAGAATTCGCTCGAGCAGGTCAGCAATTCACAAAAGCACGCCGAAGAACAAAGCCAGCGTTTCGCCATGGGCGACGACAGCGTCAGTTTGTCGGACACCATGATCGCGATGCAGAAGTCGAGCATTTCCTTCCAGGCCACGGTGCAGGTGCGCAACAAGCTGGTGTCGGCGTATCACGAGATCATGAACATGCAGGTGTGACGCTGGGTTGGTCGCATGATGCAAAACGGGCCGCATCCTGACAGGATCGCGGCCCGTTTTTTATTGTTGACGGCGGTGTACCGTTAGGGTGGGCTCTCGAGCCCACGCGTTATTGAACGCATGCATCTCCGCACCGTCACACTCAGCGATTGATTTAATTCCGTACGGCGTGGGCTCGATGACCCCTACGAAAGCCCGGCCAAACGTGCATTCCGCTCACGTTCCAGCTTGGTAATGTAGCGCTGCACCGCCGCCATGTTGCCGCGCGAGATGTCGACAAACATGCAGCCGATCCGCCGGCTGGTCTTGTTGTTCAACATCGTCACATCCAGCGCGTTGCGCACTTGCAGCGAGGTCGTGACCTGGCCGATTTCCGGCAAGTCGATGCGGCAATTGGCAAACGTCTGGCCGATCGTCGAATTGAGCATCATCTTGTTATCCAACAGGGCGACACCGCCGCAGCTAATGTCGGCCAGCGGGAAGCTGGCGTTGCCGCCGCCCAGGTCGAGCGGCATCGGCACCAGGGCCGGCACCGGATTGGTCACCGGCGTCGGCATGCGGTAGAACTCGCGCCGCTGCAGGCGGATGAGCGAGGCCGGCAGCGCGGCCGCCAGGGCGGCGGAGCCCCTGAACTCGGCGTCCTGCACGCCGCTGACGCTGAACAGGATGCGGATCTTGTCGAGATAGGTTTCGCACATCACGCTTTTCGCCTGCACGATGCGCTCGTTCTGCTCGCGGTTGATCGAGCGGTCGAGGACCAACAGGCCCTCGTCGGCATCGACCTCGAGGATCGAGGTGACGCAGACGTCGGCCTCGCCCTTGATCTTCATCCGGATCAGCTGTTTCTTTTCGCCGATCTGGCGCAGCAGCGCCACGATCTCGCGGCGCGACTGTACCTCGTAGTCGTGCCAGTTTTCCAGTTCTGCGTCATGCATTGCTTGCATCTTGTTCCGCCGATAGTGCAGGTGAGTCGATGAGAAGGGCGCAGTCGGGCGGGGCCGTGGTCGGCCCGGCATGCGGCCGGCCGAGTTGTTGCGCAGACTCAATATGATATAGCCATGCTAACAGTTCCGCAATTGCGCGATACAGCGCAGGCGGAATCTGCCCGTCGAGGTCGATATCCATGAGCAGCGACACCAGTTCCTTCGATTCGTGGACGAACACGCCGGCGTCCTGTGCCCGCGCGATGATCTGGTCGGCCACCAGGCCGCGGCCCTTGGCGACGACGGTCGGCGCGTTGGAGCCCGCGGCATAGGCCAGGGCCACCGCACGCTGCTGGCGCCCGGGAATCGGGTCGCTCACGCATCCTCCCGGTCGCGCACGCGCAGCGCCGCCAGTTCGCTGCCGGCCGCGCCGAACGCTTCCTGCAGGCGCGGGGCCTCGGCGCGCAGCAGGCCGGCCGCGTCGGCGTCGGCCAGCAGTTCGATGTGCAGGCGCGTGCCGCGCAGGCTGATGCTGGCCTCGACCTCGCCGAGCAGGGCGAAGCGCAGGCGCAGGCCGCTGTGCCAGCCGGGACCATCGGCATCGCGCTCCGGGTTCGCGGCGTCTTCGTCCTCGCGACGCACTTCCCAGTGCATCGGCTGGTCCGGTCCCAGCCGGCCCTGCCAGGACAGCTGGCCGGATTCGTGCGTCGCCAGTTGCTGGTTGATCAGCTGGGCGGTGGCCGGTTCGGTCGGCGGCGTGCCGGGGGCTTTTTGCGCCTGCGGCTCGCTCATCAGTTCGGCGAGCGGACGCTTGCCCTCGGCCCACTGGGCCAGGTGCGATTCGTAGAACAGGCCGCTTTTCGCGACCGCTTGCTGCAACTGGTGCGCCAGCTGCGCCGGGTCGGGCGCGCCTTCCTGCAGCAGCGGGGCAGTCGGGTTCAGGGAGGCGAGCGGCGCGGCGCCGGCGGCGCTCTGCAAGACCTGCCCCAGCAGGCGCGCGGCCGGACTGAGCTCGGCGCCCTGCGGCTGCCCGCCCGCCTGCGGCAAAGGCGTCGTGGCGGCGGCGACGCTGGCAGCGAGCGAAGCGGCGTTCGCGGACAGGGGGACGGGGGTGCCCTGCAGGGTGGCCTCGCCCATGCCGAAGGTCGGCTGCGGCGAGGCTGCAAGGACGGTCATGGAGAGTTGCGCACCCGGTTGCGTACCGGGCGGCAGCATCATGCGCACCGGCGTGTCGGCCACGCGCACCAGGAAACTGCCGTCGCCGAGGCGCGCCAGCACCGCAACCGGCACCTGGCTGCCGAGCATGGTGGCGAGCGTGCGCTGGAAGGCGTCGAGGCGGGCGTCGCCCGCGCGTTCGATCGGCGCCGCAGGCCGGACCGGCAGCGGGGCGCTGACGCCGGGACTGGGGATGCGCTCGACCATGGAGAACTAAGCGATCAGACGCTGCCGTAGGCGTTGGCGAGGCGGCGCTGGGTGCCGGAATTGTTGATCATGGCCGACAGCTGGGCCATCCAGGGCATGGTCAGGTCGCGGATCTTGCGATCATCGGCCAGGATGCGCCGGATGCAGTCGATCTTGGCCTGGCGTCCGGTCGGATTGAGCTCGACCGCGCTTTCGGCACGCTTCAGGGTGTCGACGTGCGCCGTGCATTCCTGCTCCAGCAGCGCCAGGTGGTCCCAGTCGCCGGCTTCGGCGGCGGCGAGCATCTGGCCGGTCAGGTCGGCGACCGCGGCATATTCGGACAGCACTTCCTGGCCCGTCATCATCAGGCGCTCGCCATCACGGGGTAGTGCGACATCGACGGTGGCGCCATCGGCTTTTCGCCGATCTGCAGCCAGGCGTCGCGCAGGTCGGCCAGCAGGGTCTGCACTTCATCGAGCATGGCGCTCTTGTTCTGCAGGCTGGCCATCAGCAGGCGCTGGGCCATGTACACGTACAGGGAGTCCAGGTTGCTGGCAATCTCGCCGCCCGCCTTCTTGTCGAGGCTGGCGCGCAGGCCGTTGTTGATGATGTCCAGCGCCTTCGAAATGGCTGCTCCTTTCTCGGCGATGCGGCCAGCCGCCATGTGGCTGGCGGCGCTCTTGATCGCAGCCAGGGCGCCGTCATAGAGCATGACGATCAGTTTATGGGGGGAGGCGGAAAGCACCGACGTTTCCATTCCTACTTTTGCGTAAGCGTTGACGCCGCGCTGCATCGATCCAAACATCGTGAACCTCCATTACTTCTGTATGTAGGGAGACCGCACCAATGGGCGTTCCCCGAGTTCGTGCTGCAGCTGGTCGGGGCGGCTTCTCTGCCGGCCTGCCATTCTTCAGCGAGGGTAGTTTACTTGCTTAACGGCAGGTTCGAACCGGACTTGAGAGGCAGGATTACCCGGCTTTTTCCGGCTTTGTCATCCCGATAACGGATCGGCCAGGCCGGCGGCGGGTGTGCGGAGAGTGAAGAAGGAGGTTTGCGCGGCGTCAGGAAGGGTACGCGCGCGGTATGAAAAAAATCAGTCGTTGCGTGGCCGCTGGCGGCGTTCGTGGTGGCGGCGCGAGTCGGGCGACTGCAGCGCGCGCGTCAGGATGGAACGCGAGACGTTACAGGTGTCGAGATAGGTGAGAGCGAACTCGACCCCGCGGATGTCCACCAGGTAGAGCGCGTATTCGGCGGTCAGCGCCGTTTGCTCGTCGGTTCTTCGTTGCATCATAAAGCTCACCATCAACCCATCGACAGCCGGCCGGACGTGGCATACGTCCCCCGTGTCTCGTTAGCACAATGATATCCATGTCGGCGGCCCGCACGTAGTTCAATTGTTAGAAATTGTTTCTGTTGTAAGTACGCCTCAACCGGACTGCCTGCGCAGTTCCTGCCCCGGGGCGGGCGCCAGGTAGCCGATGGCGCCCGCCGCGTCGAGCGGACGCGCATGGAAATAGCCCTGGGCCTTCGATTCGACACCGTCGGCCACCACGCGCAGGTTCATGCGGTGCGCCATGGCGACGATCGCCAGCACGATGGCGCGCGCATCGGCGCTGTGCACCATGTCGTGGGCAAACGATTTATCGATTTTCAGCTTGTCGATCGGCAGGCGCTTGAGATAGCTGAAGCTCGAGTAGCCGGTGCCGAAGTCGTCGATGCTGAGCGTGACGCCGAGCGCGCGCAGGCGGTGCATGATCGCCAGCCCGGAGAGGGTATCGTGGGTCAGCAGGAATTCGACTTGGCCGGCGGCCGCGGCCAGTTGGGCGCCCAAGGCATGTTGCTGCAGCTGGGCATGCAGTTGCTGGGCGGCGATGGCCAGCTGGCGGTGATAGATCAGTTCCTCGACCATGCGCGCCAGGTCGTGCGGTTCGTCCAGTTCGGCGGCATTGAATTCGCGCGGTTCGTTGTCGAGGACACACAAGGTGCCCAGCTTGGCGCGCTCGGCCGAATACAACTGCACCCCGCCATAGAAACGCACGTGGTGTCATCGTGGGCAGGTGGCGTCGTAGCGTGCCGCTACGGCCGGGTTCGTGATCCAGTGTGCATTACGCCAGAACACGCGCCATTTTGCATTTTCCACACAATTGTAAAATCCGCTGCGCGCTGCCAACCAGTGGGCGCCCGGCCCTCACTATTTCCTCCAGCCTGCCGTTGACGTTCTTGTTGCGTTAATGGTGCAAGTAGTGAAATGCCTGCCGGTAACTGATGCGGAGTTGCTCACAGACATTTTTTTTAAAAAAATCCTCAAGGTTTTGCAGGGGCCTCCGTTAAAGAATACAAGCGAGCTGAAACAGCAAAGCAAGCAAGAAACTGAACCCTGATAGCAGCACCTAACTGATCTGCCCACTGGAGAATCACCATGTCGACCATCAATACCAACATCTCGTCGCTGAACGCACAACGTAACCTGACCAAGTCGAGCAACGACCTGCAGACCTCGATGACCCGCCTGTCGTCGGGCCTGCGTGTCAACAGCGCCAAGGACGACGCGGCCGGCCTGTCGATCGCCACCAAGATGGACTCGCAGATCCGCGGCATGTCGCAAGCTTCCCGTAATGCCAACGACGGCATCTCGATGATCCAGACCGCCGACGGCGCGATGTCGAACATCTCGGATGCACTGCAGCGTATGCGTGAACTGGCAGTCCAGGCCGCCAACGGTACCAACGGCGCAGACGAAACCGGCAACATCGGCACCGAGATGTCGGCACTGAACGACGAAATCGCACGCATCGCCGACACGACCAGCTTCAACGGCGCATCCCTGATGAAGTCGGGTGCAGCGCTCGACGTCGACATCCAGGTCGGCGCGAACAAGGACGAATCGATCAAGGTTTCCTTCGCCGACAGCGACGGCTACGCCAAGTTCGATGCCACTACTGATCTGAAGGTCGGTACGCCTGCCGAAGCTGGCGCCACCATCAAGAAAATCGACGACGCCCTGAAGGCCCTGAACACCGAGCGCGCATCGCTGGGTACCGCCCAGAACCGCATGGGCTATGCGATCAGCAACCTGTCGAGCTCGATCGAGAACCAGACCGCAGCGAAGAGCCGCATCATGGATACCGACTACGCTGCTGAAACCAGTAAGCTGAGCCGTTCGCAGGTCCTGCAGCAGGCGGGTACCGCGATGCTGGCCCAGGCCAACTCGGCACCGAACAGCGTCATGTCGCTGCTGCGCGGTTAATCCGACGGTATAATCAATCGCTTGACTATGCGGGGTTCAGCCCCGCATAGTCGTTTCAGGGAGGTGTTCCAATGTTGCAACCGATACAAGCTGGAAGCCCAGCGCCCGTCGCCGGCAACACGGTGCGACCGCCTTCCGACGTCGTCAAGCCTGTCACTACTGCCGCGCCCGTCGCGGCGCTTGCATCTCTGGAACGCAAGAGCGACCGAATTGACCTGGGCAATGCCGTTGCCGACCTCAACAAGGTGGCGCAGGCTGCCTCGCAAGGCGTGCGTTTTTCGGTCGACGAGGAAAGCGGCCGTACCGTCGTCAAGGTGGTCGACACGCAAACCGACAAGGTATTGCGCCAGATTCCGTCCATGGAAGCCTTGAAGCTGTGGCGCTCGATCGAGCAGATGCAGGGCGTGATGTTGCGCGACAAGGCTTGACGCGGATGCGTGCATCCGTCCAACGTAAGGGGAACTAAGCATGGGTATCAGTGCCGCAGGCATGGTGTCCGGTCTGGACGTCAACGGTCTTGTGTCGTCGTTGATGGAGGTCGAGCGGCAACCGCTGCAAAACCTGCAGTCGAAACAGGCTGCCTTCAATTCGAAAGTTTCCGCATTCGGCACGCTCAAGAGTGCCGTGTCCACGTTCCAGACCGCGATCAAGGCGCTGTCGGGCGATGCCCTGCAGGCGCTGACGGCCACGTCCAGCAAGACCGACGTGATCGGCGTGTCCGCCACCAAGGGCGGCGGCGCGGCGGCCGGCAGCTACGCGATCGAAGTGAGCCGGCTTGCCCAGAGCGACAAGCTGGTATCGACCGGGATGGTGCCCGGCGCGAAGCTCGATGGCGCCGGCACGATGGACATCACGATCGGCGGCAAGACCACCAGCCTGGCGCTGACCGACGGCACGCTGGCGGGTTTGTCGAGCGCGATCAACAAGGCCAACGCGGGCGTGACCGCGACCATCCTGAACGACGGTACCCAGGATCGCCTGGTCATTACCGGCAGTCAGACCGGCACCGCGAACGGCGTGAGCATCGCCGCCAGCGGCAGCCTGGCGCGTTTCGACACGACACAGCCGCCCGTCACCGAGCCGCCTACCGTTCCTCCCGTCGTGCCGAATATGGCGCGTACGCAAACGGCGCAGAATGCCGAGATGACGATCGATGGCATCGCCGTCTCCAAACCATCGAATACCGTCATCGATGCCATCAAGGGCGTGACCCTGAACCTGGCCCAGACGAATGTCGGCAGCCCGGTCAAGATCGGCCTCGAGAAGGATGCGGCGACGGTGACGAAGTCGATCACCGCCTTTGTCGAAGCCTACAACACGCTTGCCACGGCGGTGAACAAGCAGACTTCCTACAATGCCGCTTCCAAGTCCGGCGCCGTGCTCAATGGCGATGCCGGAGCACGTTCGGTGCTGGTCAGCATCCGCGCCGAACTGGGCAAGGCGGTATCCGACGCCACCGGCCTGAAGACGCTGTCCGACATCGGCATCGCTTTCCAGCGCGACGGTACCCTGAAACTGGAAAAGCCGGCCAAGCTGGAAACCGCGATCGCCACCAACTTCGAAGGCGTGTCGAGCCTGTTCAACTCGGCATCCGGCGTCGGTACCCGGCTGGCCAAGGTCACCGAGGACATGCTCGGCTCGACGGGCCTGTTCAAGAACCGCACCGATGGCCTGAACGCGTCGATCAAGGGCCTGGAAAAGAGCGGGGACCGGATGGAGCTGCAACTGGCCCAGACCGAAAAGCGCTACCGCGCACAGTTCACTTCGCTTGACTCGATGATGGCGAGCATGCAGAGCATGAACAGCTACCTGACCCAGCAGCTTGCGGCATTGGCGGCCAACAGCGGTTACTGATCCGGGCTGGCAAGGCATAAAAGAAAAGGGGCTCCGCACGCGGAGCCCCTTTTTAATTAGTGCGCCCAGAGCGAAGTGAAGCGCAACTGCGCGAGGGTAACTGATTGTAGGAAGGAAGCGTGGAGCATGAATCATGAGCCGAGGAACACGAATCACATGGAAGGCGTTGCCGATCAGGGCGAGCAGGCAATGACCGCGAAGCTCTTGTGGTCAAGCAGAGGCGGCGTAAATGGGGCGGTTGTGTGATGAAGAAGTGCGGCCCTTACCTGGGGTACTCGAACCGCCTGGTGCCGACCCGCATGCCGGGTGGTGTGGCAGGGGACCGGTCAGACTATCTGGCCGCCCCTATGCCGATCCTTTCACCCGTCCTGCAATACACGGTCAATAACGCAGGAAGCCGTAGATTTTTTCCAGCCGGTCCCAGCCGGTATTGCGCATCACTTCGCTCGTTTGCGTCGCGAACAGGGCGTCGTGCTGGAAGCGGCGGCAGAATACCTGCACCGTCTGGGCCAGCAAGGCAGGCGAGGGCAAGGCTTCGTTGTTGCATTGCGCGGCAAGCATGAAGCGCACCATGCCGAAACGCGAAATCAGGCGCAGGTAGCTTTCATATGGCGTTGTATCGCCAAACGGGAACAAGTTGCTGAACATTTCATTCAGCACATAATGCTCGAGCATGTAGGGTGTCGTGTCGAGTGCCGTCGCGAGACGTTCGATGCCGCGCCGGTAGCTGTCGACGATCTGCTGTTCCTTCGAGCGCGTACTTGCATCGTCGAGCTGCATGCCCTTGGCGATCGAGGCAACGATGTCGCGCTGCGAGGCCGAACGCGGCATGAGGTTGCGGCTGTTCCACAAGGCGGAAAATACCAGGGCCTGGCTGGCGTGGTTCGGCGCCAGGTCTTGCAGGGCCTGCACAACCGACCCCGTCTCCAGGATGACGATGAATTCCTGGAGCAAGGCCGGGATCGCGCGCTGGTTGTGCGCGGCGATCGCTGTCGTGAGGCTTTCACAGAATACGCCCAACACGGCCAGTTTCTCCCACAGCGCCAGGGCGTCGGTGCGCATCAGCTGGAAACAAAAAATCCGGATCTCGTTCATCGTCTCGACGCTCAGGCCATGCGTGGGTTTGATGCTGGACGCCGTACTGTCGCGTACCTGAATCCTGTTCTCGACAAAATCGAAGGCGTCGGCGCTCAGCAATGCCTGGCGCGCCGCTTCCGGGCAAGACAAGGTCAGGCTCTGTTCGATACCACCGGCGAACTGGCGCGTCGCACGCGGATAACTGAAGCAGGTGTTCGACAGATACGACTCATCGAGGTTCTTTTGCACCGAGCACAAGCTGTCCTTCATCATCGGGCAGGCGCCGCTTTCCGCATGCAGTTCGATGCGCGCATAGTTGGTATCGCTTTCCTGGCTGCGCGTGCGCTTGAGGCTGCTCTCGAACATCGGTTTGAGTTCCGGATGATTCGACTGGCGGTAGGCGGTAAACGTTTTCTTGTCGACCGTAACGCGCCAGCCCGCGCAGCAGCTGTCCTCGCAGCTGGAGCCGATGCAGCTGAAACGGCTGACATACTGGGGAACGAGGGCAGTGAGGGAGCGGGAAGGATGCAGGATGGCCATGATTGTCCGTGGTGGGCTGAAGGCAGGTCTAATGGTACTTTGAGGAAATAATCGTTTCAAGCAATTCGCTCGAAATCTCACATGTCATGCAGGGTAAGCGCGCGTTGTGTCTGATTCCATCGACAGCAATGCCAAAGCGTCATGCGCGCGGCATGACGCTTTGGCATCAGGCGTCGGACGCGACCACGACCCGGTTCTTCCCCGTCTGCTTGGCCTGGTACATCGCCCGGTCCACCCGCGCCAGCAGGCTTGCCTGGTCTTCGTTCGGCAGCCGCAAGGCAACCCCGGCCGAGAAGGTGATCAACAGCTTCTCGTTGTCGTGCATGAAGAAATGTTTGGTCAGCTCGCGCTGCAGGCGCGTCATGGTCAGCACTGCGGCCTCGATGCTGGTCTCGGGCAGGATGATCAGGAATTCCTCGCCGCCGAAGCGGGCGATCACGTCCATCGAGCGCAGCGTCGCTTTCACGACCTTGGCCAGGTGGCGCAGGGCGTTGTCGCCTACCAGGTGGCCGTAGGTATCGTTCAGGCGCTTGAAATTGTCGAGGTCGAGCAGGGCCACGCACAGCGGGGTGTTGCGGCGGTCGGCGCGCGCGCTTTCGCGCTCGAACACGTCGTCCAGGCCGCGCCGGTTGAGGGTGCCGGTGAGCTGGTCTTCGCGCACCAGTTCGCTCATGTGCTGGAGTTTCGCTTCGAGTTCCTTGATCTTGCTTTCCGCTTCCTGCACTTCGCGGTGCGCGGCCAGCATGCGGTCGCGCGAAGCGAGCGCCTCGGCCTGGGCGTGCCTGGTTTCGCTCAGGACCTGGTCGAGCACATCGTTCAGTTCGGTGATGTCGCCGGCGTTGCGGATGCGCTCCGAAAAACCGCCCAGCTTGTCGTGGTAGTCGCCGGTCGAAGCCGCCACCGAACCGAGACGGTCGATGAAGGTCATCATCATGTTCTTGACGGTGGTCCTGACGTCCGACAGGTTGTGCTTGAGCTGGCCCTGCTTGAAGATCACGTCCTTCAGGCTGCGCGTGACGTCTTCCAGCGCGCGCCCGTCGATCGGGCCGCTGATGAGTTCCTGCACCGCCTCGATCTGGCCGCGCATCCAGCTGTCGTCGTCCAGCAATTCGCTGACGTTTTCCAGCAGCAGTTTGAACAGGCGCAGCAGCAATTCCTGCTGTTCGCCGGCGTCGCCGCTGTGCAGTTCGATCTGGAAACAGAGTTCCTTCAGGCGCGTCGCGATTTCCTGCAGCGCCGCCTCGCCATGCGCGACCTTGACCGCCGCGCCGAGCGACTCGGCTTCTTTCGAAAGCGTCGGGCTGGCCGGCAGCAGCGAAGCCAGCGCGAAAGCCAGCGTGCGGCTCAGCAGTTCGCGCAGCAATTTCGTCTCGTTGCTTTCCATGCCGTAGGTCACGCCGGGCGGAATGCCGCGCCGCAGGTGCTTTTCGACCAGCTGCGACAGGGCGCGCGCATAGCCGTCCCAGTCGCGTCCCTTGACGGCGCGGTTCAGGCGACGGCCGTATTCGGCCAGTTCGCCCGGGGTATCGGTCAATTGCGTGGCGAAGTCGCCCAGCACGACTTCGGCCGCGCCGTTGCCCGGCGCGGCAGGCGCGGCGACGGGTTGCGGAATGCCGGCGATCTCGTCGTAGATGTCGCGGTAGGCATCGGGCGTGGGCGCGATGCGGCGCGTGGCCAGGCGCCGGAAGGCTTCGCGGGCGATATCGACGGGATTGTGTGCGGGAGTGGGTGGGTTAGACATGATGCAAGGCAATGTATTTACTATGCAGCAATGATAAGCACTTTTTCTTTCCGTCATCGCCGGAATAGAGGCGGGAAAGTCTCTTACTTACCTGCAATGTATAAAGCTTGCTTATTCGACTAGCTGATTGCGGATGGCGTAATGCGTCAGCTCGGCGCTGGTTTTCAAATTCATCTTCGCCAGCAGGCGCGCCCGGTATTCGCTCACCGTCTTGACCGAGAGCGACAGTTCGCGTGCGATCTCGCTCACCGTCTTGCCCGACGCGATCATGGTCAGCGTCTGGAATTCGCGGTCCGACAGGCCGTCGTGCGGTGCGCCTTCGTGGTCTGCGCCGACCTGGCTCGCCAGCGCCTGGGCCAGGGTGGCGCTGACGTATTTCTGGCCGCCCGCCACCTGGCGGATCGCCGTCACCAGCTCGCGCGGCGCGCTCTGCTTGGTGAGGTAGCCGGCGGCGCCCGCCTTCAGGGCGCGGATCGCGTACTGGTCTTCGCGGTGCATCGACAGCATCAGCACGGCCAGTTCCGGCCGCTCCTGCTTGATTTGCTTGAGCACATCGATGCCGTTGCGGTCGGGCATCGATATGTCGAGCAGCATGACGTGGCAGCGCGATTTACGAAACAGCTTGATCGCGTCTAACCCGTTCTCGGCCTCGCCGGCGACGACGATGTCGCGCTGCTCGGCCAGGATCTGTTTCAGGCCCTCGCGTACGATGGCGTGGTCGTCGGCAATGAATACGCGGATGGTGGGTTTGTCGGTCATTGTTCCCTAAACGTCATTACGAGCGGCTGCAAACGGGGCCAGCCTGATTTTGATGGCCACCATCGTGCCACCTCCGGGCGCCGCCGACAAGGTCAACGTGCCGCCCAGCGCGCGCGCCCGTTCGCTCATGCCGCGCAGGCCGAACGAGGCCGGCTTCAAGCGGTCGGCCGGCGCGATGCCGCGTCCGTTGTCGCAGATGGCCAGCGTCAGGTGCTGGCGCTGGCGGCGCAGGGTGACCGTGACACGGGTGGCGCCGGCATGCTTGGCGACATTCGTCAGCGCTTCCTGGAAGATGCGAAACAGGGCTGCGGCATGGTCGGCGTCGAGTTCGATCTCGCGCTCGGCGCTGCGGAAGATGCAGGCCACGCCGGCCTGCTTCTCGAATTCGCGTGCCTGCCACTCGAGGGCGGCGACGATCCCCAGGTCGAGTGTCGAGGGCCGCAGGTCGAGCGAGATGCGGTGCACCGCCTCGATCGTGCGGTCGACCAGGTCGTCGAGATAGGCCGCCTTTTCCAGCAGCGCCGGTTGCTCGGGCGGCAGGCGGGTGGCCAGCATCGACAGCGCCATCTTGATCGCGGTGAGGTTGCCGCCCAGGTCGTCGTGGATCTCGCGCGCGATGCGGGCCCGTTCCTGTTCCTTCACCTGCTCGATGTGGTCCGTCAGTTCGGCCAGCCGCGCGCGCGACCGCAGCGCATCCTGCTGCTCGTTCTTGCTCTCGGTGATGTTGGTCATGATGCCGTCCCACTGGAGCGCGCCGGCCTGCGCCGCGTGCGGCGTGGCGCGCAGGTTGATCCACTTGACGTCCTTCCAGGCGTCGATCCAGATGCGGCCTTCCCAGTTCCAGACCGACAGGCTGATTTTTGAGACCGCCATCGCTTCCAGGTAGCCCTTGCGGTCTTCCGGCAGGATCAGGCGCAGGAACAGGTCGGGGTCGCGCTGCAGCTCGCCCGGCTGCACCCCGAGCAGCGGCGCGCAGCCTTCGCTCAGGTAGGGATAGGCGTGGCGCCCGTCGGTGCTGAGCGCGAACTGGTAGACCAGGCCCGGCGTATGCCTGACGATCGCATTGAAGCGCGCCTGGTACTGCGCCAGGGCCCTCGAGGCGGCCAGTTCAGGCGAAAGGTCGTCGCCGATGGCCAGCAGCAGCGCACGGCCGTCGCGCTGGGTGCGCAGGAAAGTCAGCTTGGCCGGATAGGTGCTGCCGTCGGCGCGGCGCAGCTCGGTGCGCAGGCAGCATTGTTTGGCCATGCCATCGCCCATGTCCTCGCCGAACTCCGCCAGCAGGGCCTGCATGACGCCCTCGTCCAGGCCGGGCGCGATGTCGGACGTGCGCATGTCCTGCAAGGCCGCGGCCTCGTAGCCGAGGTTGGCGCGCGCGCTGGCGTTGACGTCGACCAGGGCCAGCGTCGCGGTGTCGATCAGGAAGACCTCGGCCGGGGCGGCGTGCATCGGCGCGGCGAGCAGCGGTTCGGGGCCCGTCATGGTCCTTCGCCTCCGTCCGGTTTGCGGCCGCGGCGCCACAGCGAGACGAAGCGGCGCAGGGCGCGCGCGCTGCGCGTCGCGTGGCGGCTGCCGAAGGGCACCGAGGGGCGCAGCTGGTAGCGCATGCGGCGCAGCAGGCGCCGCATGCTGGCCAGGGAGCGACGCAGGCCGGTGTACGCCGGGCTGGCGCGCAAGTAGACGATAAGCTGGTTCTTGAGCATGATGATCCGATTGTGCCACCGCGCGAACCAGGCGAGCGCCAGCAAGGATGGCAGGGTCAGCACATAAATACGGGCGACGATAACGGCCCCCCCGACCTTGGCGAGGACGAAGACGCTGCCGCCCCACAGCAGGTGGCCATGCGCCATTGCCAGCAGTGCCAACAGCTTGACCGGCATCAGCAACAGGCCGGGCAGGGCGAATACCAGCAGGGCAGCATACGAGGGCAGGCGCCGCACCGCGTTCTCCAGCGCCTGCAGCGGCGGCCAGGTGGCCAGGGTCGCCGCGAACCGGCTGCCGACGCGCCACAACCACTCCTCTGCCAGCAGGAACAGCGCCGTCAGGTGCAGCAGCGGCGCGAGCAGGAGCTTGCGTGGGGCAAAAGAGTGCGTCATCGCCTGCATGATACGGCAGTTGCTTGTTTTCTCAGCCGGACGCGCCGATAAAGCGGCAGCGCAGGCACCATATTCCCTCTGTCCGCAACGGTTTCTCGAAGCGCCCGATCTGGGGCTACAATAAGGCTTATGAATAAGGCATTTGTAAAAGAGTCCGACAACGACGACGACGATGACGCCGTCGCCCTGGCGCAGGCGATTCCGCCCGGGTCCAAGAACTACATCACCCCTGCGGGCTACAAGGCCATCAAGGACGAATTGCTGCAGCTGATCGACGTCGACCGGCCGGAAGTGGTGCGCATCGTGCACTGGGCAGCCTCGAACGGCGACCGCTCGGAAAACGGCGACTACATCTACGGCAAGCGGCGCCTGCGCGAGATCGACCGCCGCATCCGCTTCCTCACCAAGCGCATGGATACGGCCTTCATCGTCGACCCCAGCGTGCACCACGGGAACGACCAGGTCTTCTTCGGCGCCACCGTCACCTATCTCAACAAGGCCGGGGAAGAGCACACCGTCACCATCGTCGGCATCGACGAACTCGACCCGCTGCGCGGACGCATCAGCTGGGTCTCGCCGGTGGCGCGCGCGCTGACCAAGGGCCGCGAGGGCGACCTCGTCACCCTGCAGACGCCCCAGGGCGACGAGGAACTCGACATCGTCTCGGTCGACTATCCGGAACCGGTCGCGGACTGATCCTGCCTGGGCTGGTAAGATGGCGAGTTGCTTCTAAAAAACTGCCGTTTTCCTGTCTCCATGAACCGTTCCCCCGTCACCGTACACGCGCCCGACGTCCTGGCCGCGCTGCGGCATGCCACCGCCGCGCGCCACGAGCGGCTCGACAGCGCCTTGCCGCTGTCCAGCGCCGACGCCACGCTGGCCGATTACGCGTCGCACCTGCACCTGCTGCGCGACTGGCTGGCGCCGTTGGAAGACTGGCAACGCGGCTACAGCGATGGCCCGCAAGGCGCGCACGGCCTGCCGCCGGCCGCGCACCTGGCGCTGATCGACGCCGACCTGGCCGAGCCTTTGCTGGCCGCCAAGGCCGGCGCGCCGCATCCGGATGCCGCCCCCTGGCCGGCGCACGCCAGCCCTGCCTACCGCTGGGGCGTGGCGTATGTCGTCGAGGGTTCGCAGCTGGGCGGCGCCGTGCTCTATAAACGCCTGGCCGGGCAACTCGGTCCGCATCCGCTGCGCTACCTGCGCGGCGCGGGCGAGGAGGGGCCTGGCCCGCGCTGGCGCGCCTTCATGCTGGCGCTGCGCGAACAGGTGACGACGCCGGAAGGCAGCGTCGAAGCTTGCCGCGGCGCCTGCGACGCGTTCGACCGCATCCTGACGCTGGCGTTTGGTGACAACGGTACCCCAGACTAGTTGAACAGGTTGCCGGAGGGACGTAGGGTGGGCGGCTAGACCCTGGCGCATGGCCAGTCGCGACGCTGGCGCCGCCCACGCGTTCAACGCACGTTCGCATCGCGGCACGGGCTGTTCGCCAGCCGGTTGAACGCGTGGGCGGCGTTGACGCCGCGTCCACTCGACGTATCCAGGTAAAGCCGCCCACCCTGCATCCTGCTGCGATCGCTGTAGGGACGCCGACGTAAATAAGCCCACTTGCGTGGGCTTATTTGAATCAGGCCCGCTCGCGCTCGACCCGATTGACACCGGCCACCCGCCGCAGGTTGCGGATCAGGTGCGCCAGGTGCACCCGGTCCTTCACCTGGATGGTAAAGCGCAGCTGCGTCATCATGTTCTCGTCGTCCTCGTCCATGCCGACATAGGTGATGTTGCCGTCGGACTCGCCGATCTCGGCCGCCACGCGTGCGAGGATGCCTTTTTCGTTGTTGATCAACAGACGGATGCGGCAGTCGAAGCGGCGGTTCAGTTCCTCGCCCCACTGCACGGCGATCCAGCGGTCCGGTTCTTTTACGCGCAGGCGTTTCGCCGGCAGGCAGTCGCAGGTGTGCACGACCAGGCCCTGGTCGCGCCGCAACTGGCCCGTGATCTGGTCGCCCGGGATCGGCAGGCAGCATGGCGCCAGCTGCACCGAGACGCCTTCGCTGCCGTAGATCGTGACCGGGTCGATGTCGCCGGCGAGCGGCATGTTCGATGGCGCGGCCGCCGATTCGCCTTCGATCAGGCCGAAGATGTGGCGCGCGACGAGCGCCGGCATGCGCTTGCCGATGCCGATGTCGGCATACAGCTCGTCCATCGACTTGGCCGAGGATTCGCTGAGCAGCTTGTCGATCGTGACGTTCGACAGCGCGGGCTCGATATTGCGCGCGGCAAGCGCCTGCGCCAGCAATTCCTGGCCCAGTTCCACCGACTCGTTGACGTTGATCGTGCGCAGGTGGTGGCGGATCGCCGAGCGCGCCTTGCCGGTGCGCACATAGCTGAGCCAGGTCGGGCTCGGACGCGATTCGGCGTCGGTGACGATCTCGACGATGTCGCCATTGTGCAGCTCGGAGCGCAGCGGCTGGGTTTCGTTGTTGATCTTCACCGCCACCGTATGGTCGCCGATGCCGGTGTGGATCGAGTAGGCGAAATCGAGGGCGGTGGCGCCGCGCGGCAGGGCGATGATCTTTGATTTTGGCGTGAACACATACACCGAATCGGGGAACAGGTCGACCTTGACGTGTTCGAGGAATTCGGCCGAGTCGCCGGTCTGCTGCTGGATGTCGAGCAGCGACTGCAGCCAGGCGTGGGTACGCTGCTGCAGGTCCGACATGTTCTGGTCGCCCGTCTTGTACAGCCAGTGCGCGGCCACGCCGGACTCGGCCGTGCGGTGCATGTCCTGGGTGCGGATCTGGAATTCGACCGGGGTGCCGTAAGGGCCGATCAGGGTCGTGTGCAGCGACTGGTAGCCGTTGAGCTTGCGGATCGCGATGTAATCCTTGAACTTGCCCGGCATCGGCTTGTACAGCCCGTGCAGGGTGCCCAGCGTGACGTAACAGTTCGGGACCGTATCGACCACGATCCGGAAGCCATAGACGTCAAGCACCTGCGAGAACGATAAATGTTTGTTCCGCATCTTCTTGTAGATGCCGAACAAGGTTTTTTCGCGGCCGTAGACTTCGGCGGGGAGGCCGGACACGGTCAGCGTGTGCTTGACCGCCTCGAGGATCTTCTTGACCACTTCGCGCCGGTTGCCGCGCGCCGACTTCACCGCTTTCGAGAGCGTGCGGTAGCGCAGCGGGTACAGGTGCGAAAAGGCGAGGTCCTGCAGTTCGCGGTAGATGTTGTTCAGGCCGAGGCGATGCGCGATCGGCACGTACACTTCCATCGTCTCGCCGGCGATGCGGCGCTTCTTGGCCGGCGCCATCACGCCCAGCGTGCGCATGTTGTGCAGGCGGTCGGCCAGCTTGATGAGGATGACGCGCACGTCGGAGGCCATGGCCAGCAGCATCTTGCGGAAATTCTCCGCCTGCGCCTCGACCAGGCTCTGGAACTCGATCTTCTCGAGCTTCGACAGGCCGTCGACGAGGGTCGCCACTTGCGAACCGAAGCGCTCGATCAGCTCTTCCTTCTTGACGTCCTGGTCTTCGATCACGTCGTGCAGGAGCGCGGCCATGATGGCCTGGGCGTCGAGCTTCCACTCGGCGCAGATTTCGGCGACGGCGATCGGATGGGAAATGTATGGCTCGCCCGACTTGCGGACCTGGCCGAGATGCATCTCGTCGGAGAAGCGGTAGGCTTCCTTGACTTTCTTGAGCTCGGCGGGAGTGAGGTAATCCGAGAGCTTCTCGATCAGGTGGCTGACCGAGGCGACACCGATGGCGACAGGCTCAGGGACTTCTTGCGGCTTGCCCGGGCGCTTGGCCCGGGTGGTGGTATTGCCTGCTTGAGTCGAGTCCGGGGGAAAGAGGTTCATACGTTATGTCGATCAGCCGGAGTAGGGTGACAGAATAACAGAATAGGGTTCGACACAGTCAGGCGCACCGGGTACTTACATTGGTACTTTTTTCAGCATCTCGACGCCGACTTTACCGGCGGCGATTTCGCGCAGGGCGACCACGGTCGGCTTGTCCTTGGCGTCGACTTTCGGGGTGTGACCTTGCAGCAGCTGGCGCGCGCGGTAGGTCGCAGCCAGGGTCAGTTGGAAGCGGTTAGGAATGTGCTTGAGGCAATCTTCGATGGTGATACGGGCCATGGTATAGCTCCTGAATAGACAATATAACGACGACGCGCCAATGACGCGAAGAATTACGTTGGTTGGTGCGCGTGGATACCCAGCTGGGCAAACAGCGAGGCGTTGCGGGCTGCCTGTTGGGCGAAGCGGCAACGTGTCGCCTGGACAATCGCCTGAAGCTCGGACAGGGCGACGTTGAACTCTTCGTTGATGATAGCATATTCGAACTCGGGAGCGTGAGCGATCTCACCCCCGGCAGCGAGCAAACGACGCGTGATGATGTGCGGTTCGTCCGTGCCGCGCTTGTGCAGGCGTTCTTCCAGCGCCTCGATCGACGGCGGCAGGATGAAGATGCCGGCCGCATCCGGGAACTGCTTCTTCACCTGGCGCGCACCTTGCCAGTCGATTTCCAGCAAAATATCCGTGCCGGACTTCATTTTTTCTTCCACGCTCAGGCGGCTGGTGCCGTAGTAATTGCCGTGCACTTCAGCCCATTCCAGGAATTCGCCGCAATCGGCGCGCGCGACGAAATCCTCGGCCGTGGTGAAGTGGTACTGGACGCCATCCTGCTCGCCCGGCCGCGGCTGGCGCGTCGTGGTCGAGATCGATAGCTGGATGCCCGGCTCCTGCGCCAGCAGCGCATTGACCAGGGTCGATTTGCCGGCGCCGGAAGGGGCGGCGACGACGAACAGGCTGCCGGAGAAAGCGGGGGTGATCATGGGGGTGGTCCTTTGTTTCGTTGTCTGCGATTGAAGTCGCGATTGTTCATGATATAGCTGAACGCGTGGGCGCTTTTCAGTTTGGGAAACTGAAAAGCGCCCACGCGTTCAGGCGACGTGTGCAAGCCACGCCGCTGGATTCAATTGTGATTACTCCAGGTTCTGCACCTGCTCCCGCATCTGCTCGATCAGCAGCTTCAACTCCATCGACGCATCCGCGAGCTCCTTCACCGACGCCTTCGCGCCCAGCGTGTTCGCTTCGCGATTGAGTTCCTGCATCATGAAGTCGAGGCGCTTGCCGACCTGGCCGCCTTTTTTCAGGATGTGACGCGTTTCGTTCAGGTGCGCCGACAAACGCGACAGCTCCTCGGACACGTCGATGCGGATGCCGTAGAGCGTGACTTCCTGGCGAATCCGCTCGAACACTTCCTGGCGCGTGAGGGTCGACGGGTTGCCGTGGCCGGCCAGGCCCAGCGCGTCCTGCATGCGCTCGACCGCCTTTTGCTGGAACTGCGCGATCACTTGCGGGATGAGCGGCGTGATGCGCTTGACGATCACTTCCATCGCGTCGATGCGCGACTGCAGCATCTGTTCGAGCGCCGCGCCTTCGCGGCGGCGGCTGTCGACAAAGGCGGCGATCGTTTTCGCGGTGAGGGCGGCGACGTCGGCCTGGAGCGACTCCTGGCCGATATGCGATTCCTCGACCACGCCCGGCCAGCGCAGCAGCTCGGCGACCGACATCGGCTGGGCTTGCGCGAAGTGGCGCGCGACCTCGGCTTGCAGGCGTGCCAGATCGGACAGCAGTTCCTGGTTCAGCGCCTGGGCGCCGCCGGCGACCTTGCGGCCAAAGGAGAGGCGCGCTTCGACCTTGCCGCGCGTGATGGCAGCCATGATGGCGGCGCGCAGGTCCGGTTCCAGCGCGCGCAGCTCGTCATTGATACGGAACTGAAGATCGAGGAAGCGCGAGTTAACGCTTTTAATTTCGATCGTAAGGGTGCCGGCAGCGCCTTCGCTTGTGGCCACCGCATAACCTGTCATGCTAGAAATGCTCACTTAAGTCCCCGGTTTAGAGCGCCTACCAAAAGCCCGATGGCGGCCTTGCATTCGTCTCGCCGTACTAAAGTACCGTCTTCGACGAATGCGCCTTGCCCTGGGACTTTTGGTAGACGCTCTTTATTCTTTACAAGACCGACATTTATCCACACAATCGCCGTGTTATGCAAGGAACTCTTCAGTATGGCCGCACAAAATAACGCACCCTTGCCGGAAGGGCTGCAGATTGCCGGATATCGCATTGTAAATAAAATCGCCTCTGGCGGGTTCAGTATTGTCTATCTTGCATATGATGCCGAGGGCAGCGCCGTCGCCATCAAGGAATACCTGCCGAGCGCGCTGGCGCTGCGCCAGCCGGGCGAGCTCGCGCCCACCATCGCCAAGCCGAACCAGCCGCTGTTTCGCATCGGCCTGAAGTGCTTTTTCGAAGAGGGGCGGGCGCTGGCGCGCATCAACCATCCGAACGTCGTGCGCATCGTGAATTTCTTCCGCGCCCACGACACCGTCTACATGGTCATGGCCTACGAATCGGGCCAGTCGCTGCAGGAACAGATCGCGCGCAGCCACGTTAAACACGGCGCCAGGGGCAGCGGCCTCGGCGAAGGTTTTATCCGCAAGACCTTCGACGGCATCTGCCGCGGCCTCCGCGAAACCCACGCCAACAAACTGCTGCACCTGGACCTGAAGCCGGCCAACATCTACCTGCGCAGCGACGGTTCGCCCATCCTGCTCGACTTCGGCGCGGCGCGCCAGGCCGCAGGCGTCGATGCGCCGATGCTCGCGCCCATGTACACGCCGGGTTTCGCGCCGCCCGACCTGTATGCCAAGGGCGCGCCGGTCGGCCCCTGGTCCGACATCTACAGCCTGGGCGCGGCCATGTTCGCCTGCATGACGGGCGCGCCGCCGCAAGCGGCCGACGCGCGCAAACTCGACGACAAGCTGGGCGTGCAGTTCGACCAGCTGGCCCCCACCTATTCGCCCGAGCTGATCGGCATGGTGCGCGCCTGCCTCGCGCTCGACCCGATGGCGCGTCCGCAAAGCGTGTTCGCCGTGCAGAAGGTGCTGCAGACGGCGCCCGCCACGCCGCTGGCCGCCGAGCCGGCGGCGCCGCCCGCGCCGCCTGCCGGTGGCCTGCGCGGCCTGCTCGGACGCATCAAGGTCCTCAAGCGCGCCCGTAACGACGGCCAGTAAGCCACTTATTTACACCGCCAATCACGCCGCGAGGCACCAGGAGTCACGATGCAGTTTTCCGTCTACCAGCAAAGCCATATCGGCGGGCGCAAGGTCAACCAGGACCGGATGGGCTACTGCTTCACGCGCGACGCGCTGCTGCTGGTGCTGGCCGACGGCATGGGCGGCCACCAGCATGGCGAAATCGCCGCCACCATCGCGACGCAGACCCTGTCGATGATGTTCCAGATGCAGGCCCGCCCCTACATCAAGAAGCCGGAGCGCTTCCTGGAAGAAGCGCTGCAGCAGGCGCACCGCGACATCCTGGCCTACACCGCGCGCCACCAGCTGCCGGAAAGCCCGCGCACCACTGTCGTCGCCTGCCTGGTGCAGCACAACTGCGCCGTGTGGGCGCACTGCGGCGACTCGCGCCTGTACTGGGTGCGGCGCAACCAGGTGCTGGCGCAGACGCGCGACCATTCGCACCTCGAATACCTGATCGCCAAGGGCCTGGCCAGTCCCGCCGAGCGCGCCAGCCACCCCGACCGCAACAAGCTCTATAACTGCATCGGCGCCACCACCGCGCCGCGCATCGAGCTCTCGCGCCAGGCCGGCCTCGAGCCGGGCGACGTCCTGCTGCTGTGTTCCGACGGCCTGTGGTCGATGGTGCCGGACGCCGAGATCGTGCAAAAGCTCGCCACGCAGACGGTGGTGCAGGCCGTGCCCGAGCTGGTGGCGATGGCGGTGTCCATCGGCGGCCCGCGCGCCGACAACACGACCGCGCTGGCGATCAGCTGGCAGGGCGCCGATAATGCCGGGACTGCCGGCCCGAACGTGATCTCGACCGAGCTGCTGCCGGCCGACCAGATCAGCAGCACGATCAGCAATGCCGCCGCCAATCCCGATGCCGACCCCTTCGACGAAGACGAGATCGAACGGGCGATCGCCGAGATCAACCAGGCGATCGAAAAATCGTCCCAGATACTTAAATAGATGAAAGCTCCCATGATTTTTGACACCCGCCCGAGCGGTCGCGCAGTCGACCAGCTGCGCACCATCCGCATCACCCGCCAATACACCAAACACGCCGAAGGCTCGGTGCTGATCGAATGCGGCGACACCAAGGTGATCTGCACCGCCAGCATCGAAGACAAGGTGCCGGGCTTTTTGAAGGGCAAAGGGCAGGGCTGGCTGACGGCCGAATACGGCATGCTGCCGCGTTCGACCCACACCCGCATGGACCGCGAAGCCGCGCGCGGCAAGCAATCCGGCCGCACGCAAGAGATCCAGCGCCTGATCGGCCGCTCGCTGCGCGCCGCCTTCGACCTCGAGACCTTCGGCGAGCGCACCCTGCACCTGGACTGCGACGTGATCCAGGCGGACGGCGGCACCCGCACTGCGTCGATCACCGGCGCCATGGTGGCGGCCTATGATGCCTTCAATGCGCTGGTGGCGCGCGGCGTGTTGACCGCAGTGCCGGTCAGGCATTTCGTCGCTGCCATTTCGGTCGGCGTGTACCAGGGCATGCCGGTGCTGGACCTCGATTATGTCGAGGATTCGGGCTGCGACACCGATATGAACGTGGTGATGACGGAAGCCGGGCACTTTATTGAAGTGCAGGGCACGGCGGAAGGCGCGGCGTTCGACCGCGACGGAATGAACCGTTTGCTCGACCTGGCGCAGGGTGGGATTGCGGAGCTGGTCCGCCTGCAGAAGCAGGCGCTCGGCACGTAGGGGTCCTTCAGGCCAATGGCCTGAAGGACGGGTTCAGCGGGCGCCCCCGCGCCCACGCGGTGACGTGCGTAACCGGCGTCCGCGGCGCATGCAATGGGCGCACGGCCAACATGACGCATGGGGTGCCGCGGCAATTTGCCACATGTTCGACCCCGGCACACGTTAACAATGTTCGTCGTTCCGCGTGGGCTGGGAGAGCCCACCCGACGGGGTTGATCGGGGTAAAATACCCGCTTCTGTTCCCTCCGCATCGCTCCCACCATGACCCAACGCCTCATCCTCGCCTCCAACAACGCCGGCAAGCTCAAGGAATTCCAGCAAATCCTCGGCCCCATCGGATTCACCCTGCACCCGCAAGGCGAATTCGACGTTCCGGAAGCCGAGGAGCCGCACGCGACCTTCGTGGAAAACGCGCTGGAAAAGGCGCGCCACGCTGCTCGCCTGACCGGCCTGCCGGCACTGGCCGACGATTCCGGCGTCTGCGTCAACGCCCTCGGCGGCGCACCGGGCGTGTACTCGGCGCGCTTCGCCGGCGAGCCGAAGTCCGACGCGCGCAACAACGAAAAACTGGTGGCCGACCTGGCCGGCGAGGAAGACAAGTCCGCCTATTACTACTGCGTGCTGGTCTATGTGCGCCACGCCGGCGACCCGCAGCCGGTCATCACCGACGGCCGCTGGGATGGCGAGATCATCGCCACGCCGCGCGGCGAGAACGGCTTCGGCTACGATCCGCACTTCCTGATTCCCGCGCTGGGCAAGACCACGGCCGAGCTGACGCCAAGCGAAAAGAACGCGCAATCGCACCGTGGCCAGGCCCTGCGCGCACTGGTCGAGAAACTGCGATGATCCCGATTAAAATCGCGGGCACGCCGCTGGGCGCCCCCCGTTCGCCGGCGCAGGCCGCGCTGCAGTACCTGCAGCCGGGCGCCCTGAATCTCGCCGCCTTGCCGCCGCTCTCGCTCTACATTCACTTCCCGTGGTGCGTGCGCAAGTGCCCGTATTGCGACTTCAATTCGCACGAAGCCAAGGGCGAGCTGCCCGAAACCGACTACCTCGACGCCGTGCGCCTCGACCTCGAGCAGTCACTGCCCCTGATCTGGGGCCGCAAGATCCACACGGTGTTCATCGGCGGCGGCACGCCGAGCCTGATGTCGGCCGCCGGGCTCGATCGCCTGCTGTCGGACGTGCGCACCTTGCTGCCGCTGGAGATCGACGCCGAGATCACGATGGAGGCCAATCCCGGCACCTTCGAGATCGAGAAATTCCGCCATTACCGCGACAGCGGCGTGAACCGCCTGTCGATCGGCATCCAGAGTTTCAATGGCGAGCATTTGAAATCGCTGGGCCGCATCCACGACGAACGCGAAGCGCTGCGCGCGGTCGAGATCGCGCACTCGACCTTCGATAACTTCAACCTCGACCTGATGTATGCGCTGCCGTCGCAGACCCTGGCGCAGGCCGAACACGACATCAAGACCGCGCTCTCGTTCGCGCCGCCGCACCTGTCGCTGTACCACCTGACGATGGAACCGAACACGGTCTTCGCCAAGTATCCCCCAAGCTTGCCCGACGACGATACCAGCGCCGACATGCAGGACATGATTGCCGAGACGATGACGGCCGCCGGTTTCGACCATTACGAAGTCTCGGCCTACGCCCGGCGCGGCAGGCAGGCGGCCCACAACCTGAACTACTGGAATTTCGGCGACTACCTCGGCATCGGCGCCGGCGCGCATTCGAAGATCTCGTTCCCGCACCGCATCCTGCGCCAGGCCCGCTTCAAGCAGCCGGCTTCCTTCATGGACGCGGCGAAACGCGGCAATCCGGTGCAGGAAGAACACGAAATCGCGCGGGCCGACATGGGCTTCGAGTTCATGCTCAACACCTTGCGCCTGACGGGCGGATTCGATCCGAACCTGTTCAACGAGCGCACCGGCATGAGCATCACGGCGATCAGCAAGGCCTTGGATGCGGCCGAAGCGAAAGGCCTGCTGTACCGCGACTTCAAGCTGATCCGCCCGACGGAACTCGGCCAGCGTTTCCTGAACGATCTGCAAGAAATGTTTTTGGGCGAAGGCAAGTAAAAGCAGGACCCCGCTCTTGTAGGGTGGGCTCCCGAGCCCATGCGGTACACAATCTGCGCTTCGTAGATCCTGCCGGTGCCGCGCGCGCAAGCAGGAACGTTCCCCATGTATATCGGTTGTAGAAATGTGATCCGACAGCGTCACCCCGGTCGTGTGCGCCGGTGCCGCCAGGCCTTGCGCCGGAAAATCGGACGAGGCCCGAAACGCCGCCAGCGCCTCGCGCACCAGGTTCGACGATTCCAGCGTGCCGCACTTCGGTGCCGGCGCTCGGCTGCATGGTTTTCAGCAGGCGCGCCAGTTCCAGTACGGCCGCCGTGCCGCTGCCGTTGTCGTTGGCGCCGGGTGCACCCTGGGCCGAATCGTAGTGGGCGCCGAGGATGAAGATGCGCTCCGGCCTTTGGCCCGGAACAACATTACGCACCGACGCTTCGATGTTGCGCACGCGCTGCACGCCGGCCGTGTATTCCTGGCGCGACGGCCGGTAGCCGGCGTGTTGAAGAGCGCCTTCGATATACAGCGCGGCGTGCTCGAGCGCCTCGGGCGTGCGTGTGTTGTGCTCGCTCGACGCCACTGCATCCACATGCGCGCACAGGCGCTCGGCCAGGCTGGCTTTGGCGGAAGCAGACTCCAGCCGCATGAGCACCGCAAGAATAATGAGCAGGACGAGCGCAACGATAACTTTCCAGTATGCGTGAAAAAAGTGTCGCATGGCAGTCTCTCGGCGGCGTGGAGGAGGTCCGCCACTGATAGACCGGTACAGCCCAGCCAAGTTCAGCGAAAGCGGTAACGAATGGTCTGCGCTGTGACGTTTTTGCAGCAGTTCGCTGATTCGATATCGCAAAATCTAACTTGCAGACAAGCATTTTCCATAATATGATTGGGAATTATTCTCATTCTCATTCGTATTGGACCTTATGCGCTCTTTGAAATTCTTCCGGCCGACTCCCCTTGCATTTGCCGTGGCAGGGTCACTCCTGAGCAGCGCAGCGTTTGCACAAGAGAACCAGTCAAATGCGACTCCCGTCGTCGAAGTGCTCGGGGCTGCCGACCAGGGCTATGCTGAAAAAGCTTCGCTCAGCGTGATGAAGACCGATACGCTGCTGCGCGACACCCCCCAATCGGTGACGGTGATCACGCGCCAGTTGATCGACGACCAGGCCATGCAGAGCATTGCCGACGCGATCCGCTATGTGCCGGGGATCGTCACAGCCCAGGGTGAAGGCAATCGCGACACGGCCGTGTTCCGCGGCAATAGCTCGACCGGCGATTTCTTTATCGATGGCATGCGTGACGACGTGCAGTACTACCGCGACTTCTACAATATCGACAGCCTCGAGGCGATCAAGGGCGCCAATGCCATGATTTTTGGCCGAGGCGGTTCGGGTGGCGTGATCAATCGCGTCAGCAAACAGGCACGCCGGGCGCCGCTGTTCGATGCCACCGTCAGCGCCGGCTCGTATGGACACAAGCGCGCCAGCGTCGACGTGGGCGGGGCAGTGGGTGCAGACCTGGCGCTGCGCGTGAATGCCGTGGCCGAACGATCGGACAGCTACCGCGATGGCGTTATGCTCGAGCGCAAAGGCATCAACCCGACCATGACGCTGCGTGCCGGCAAGAACACCCGCGTCAGCCTCGGCTACGAGCACTTCCGTGACGACCGCATCGCCGACCGCGGCGTGCCGTCGCTGAATGGGCGCCCGTACGATGCCGACGAGTCGACCTTCTTTGGCAACGCCGAACTGAGTCCAACGGGCGTGCGCGTGAACGCTGTCTCGGCCTATGTCGAGCATGACGCCGGCAATGGCCTCATGCTGCGCAACCGGACCCGGCTTGCCAATTACGACAAGTTCTACCAGAACGTCTATGCCAATGGCGCCGTCAACGCAAGCACCGGTCGGCTCGCCGTGGGCGCCTATCACGACGCCACCGAGCGCACCAACCTTTTCAACCAGACCGATCTGACCTACGCAATCGCGACCGGCAGCGTCACCCACAAGCTTGCGGGCGGCATCGAGCTGGGTCGCCAGGAAACCGATAACGTGCGTCGCGCCGGGGTGTTCGCGGACAACCCGAGTGTTTCCGTCGACAGCCCGACCTATGCAGGCGCAGTGAGCTTCCCGACGGCGATTACCAGCAATTACAGCGCGGCCAACGTCGCGTCCGTGTATGTGCAGGATCAGATCGTGTTTTCGCCCCAGTGGCAGGCGGTGGCGGGCTTGCGTTACGACCGCTTCAGCGTGGACTTCAACAATCGCCTGGCCAGCACCAATGCCAGGTTCAAGGTCGTCGACACGCCGGTGTCCCCACGTTTCGGTCTGATCTACAAGCCGGTCGACGCCATGTCGCTCTATGCCAGCTTCAGCCGCGCCTATGTGCCGCGCGCCGGTGACCAGCTCACCTCGCTAACGGCGAGCAACCGCGCTTTCGATCCTGAAAAATTCGACAATGTCGAAGTCGGCATGAAGTGGGACGTGACCCCGCTGCTGTCGGCCAGCGCCGCGCTGTATCAGCTCGACCGCAGCAACGTCGTCGTGCCGGGCGCTGTCGCCGGCACCAGCATCCTGGTCGACGGCCAGCGCAGCAAGGGTGTCGAACTGGAGCTGTCGGGCCGACTGACGCAAGCGCTCAGCGTGATGGGGGGCTATGCTTATCAGGACGCTGCGTTGACCGCCGATCAGTCCGCCACCGTGCGCGCTGGGGCCAGGCTGGCCATGGTGCCAAAGCACACGTTCTCGCTATGGAACCGCTACGACTTCAGCGAGCACCTGGGTGCTGCCCTGGGCGTGGTCTACCGTGACAGCCTGTACACCTCGACGTCGAACACGGTGACGCTGCCGTCGTTTACCCGCTTCGATGGCGCCGTCTACTATCGTTTCAGCAAGCAGTATCGACTGCAGTTGAACGCGGAAAACCTGTTCGACAAAAAGTACTGGGCATCTGCCCACAACGACAACAACATCACGCCGGGCGCTCCGCGCAGCGTGAAACTGTCGCTGTTCGCCAGCTTCTGAACGTCAGCCCGGGCACGGACGGCCCAGTCAGGGCCGCCTGTGAATCAACGGGAAAAAGCGACCACATGATCGACGTCCAGGCGGATTCCGATGTGCTCGCCGGGCGCATGGTCGTGGTGGCTTGGCACCAGCGACAGCACTTCCTGTCCGCTGGCGAGCCTGAGCGTATAGAGAAACTCGGCGCCGCGAAATGCCTTGGCAACTACCTCGGCCGTCACGTGGCTGGCGTCATCATGCACGATGTCGTCCGGGCGCAGCAGAACGGTGACGGCGTCGCCACTGCGCCATGGCGTAGCGCCACTTGGCGCAGTATTGCGCAATTCGCCCAGTTCGATGCCGACGGCGCCTCCGGGCAGCACGCGACCGGGAACGAATGCGCCCTGGCCGACGAAGTCCGCCACGAAACGGTTCGCAGGGCGGTGATAGAGGTTGTAGGGAGTGTCCCACTGCTGAATCCGGCCCTGGTGCATGACCCCCACCTGGTCGGCCATCGCAAACGCTTCGTGCTGGTCATGCGTTACCAGGACCGCAGTGGTGCCCTCGGCGCGCAAGATGGCGCCCACCTCGGCCGCGAGGCGCTCGCGCAGATCCACATCGAGGCTGGAGAACGGCTCGTCGAGCAGCAGCAAGCGCGGCCGCGGTCCGAGGGCACGCGCCAGCGCCACGCGCTGCTGCTGGCCACCCGACAGCTCGTGCGGGTACTTGTTTGCCTGGCTGGGCAGTCCAACCAGGTCCAGCAAGGCTTCCACACGCGCCGCGCGGGCAGCGGACGGCAGGGCCCGCAAGCCAAAGGCGATATTCGCAGCCACGCTCAAATGCGGAAACAGCGAGTAATTCTGAAACACCATGCCAATGCGCCGCCGCTCAGGCGCTACGTGGCCGGATGGCGCGCTGACCACTTCTCCGCCGACCCGGATCACGCCGGCATCGGGGCGCTCGAATCCCGCGATGCAGCGAAGCACGGTGGTCTTGCCGCAACCGGAAGGCCCGAGCAGGCAGCCGATCGTTCCAGGCGCCAGGTCGAGCGATAAGCCGTCCACGACAGTGTGGTCGCCGTAGGCATGAGAAAGCTGCTGGAGTTCGAGAAGCGACATGGTGGTCCGATCGAGCAAAGGACCCATTATAATTCTTTATTTCCTTAGGTTATCGTGGCGACATCGGCGTTCAATCCCCTGCAAGCTTCGGCTCTCGTCATCGCCGCCTTGATCGCGGTGCCACTGCTGACCGTGGCGGCGTCCCTGCTTCCCGGCGCCGGCGGCCCGACGTGGGCACATCTGGTCGACACCGTGCTCGCGTCCTATATTCTCAGCACCCTGTACCTGTGCGCCGTCGTGGGCGCCGGTACTGTCGTGATCGGCACGGGCGCAGCCTGGCTGGTCACCATGCACGACTTCCCCGGGCGGCGCCTGTTCGAGTGGGCGCTGGTACTGCCGCTGGCGGTGCCGACCTACGTGATGGCGTACACGTATACCGACCTGCTCCAGTTTGTCGGGCCGGTGCAGTCCTGGCTGCGCGCCACCTTCGCCCTGACGCCGGGCAGCTACTGGTTTCCCGATATACGGACCCTCGGAGGGGCGGCCGTGATCTTCACGTTCGTGCTGTATCCGTACGTGTATCTGCTGGCACGCTCGACGTTTCTGGAACGGGCCGGCAGCATGCTCGATGTGGGACGCTCATTGGGACTGGGACCATGGCGGCGCTTCTTCACGATCGCCGTGCCGCTGGCGCGCCCCGCCATCGCCGCCGGCGCCGCGCTGGCCTTGATGGAAACATTGGCCGACTACGGCGCCGTGTCGTATTTTGGTGTGCAAACCTTCACGACAGGCATCTACCGCGCCTGGTTTTCACTTGGCGACCGCGAGGCAGCGGCGCAGTTGGCGGCGGCATTGCTGGGTTTCGTGACCCTGCTGCTGCTGGTCGAGCACCTCAGCCGCGGACGCGCCCGCTTCGAAGTCGCCGGCCACCGCCAGGCCATTCACCCGGGCGACCGGCTGACGGGACTGCGCGCCGTCGGGGCTGTCGTGTTCTGCATCGTCCCGCTCGGCGCCGGCTTTCTTGTGCCTGCGGCGGTCTTGCTGCACATGGCAATCAGCAGCGGCGACGCGCAGTTTGGCGAACGCTTTCTCCTGCTTGCCCGCAACAGCTTCGTGCTGGCGGCATTGACCGCAATCCTGGCCGTGGCAATTGCAGTCCTGCTGGCCTATGCGGCACGCACGGCGCGCGGCAGTCTGCACCGCCACGTCAACCGGCTGGCCGGACTTGGCTATGCGCTTTCAGGCACAGTGATTTCCGTTGGCGTGCTGCTGCCAGTGACGCAGCTCGATACCTGGCTGGCCTCGGCCTTGACGAACCTGACGGGCCGCAACCCCGGCCTGCTGCTGACCGGAGGCATTGCCGCCCTGTTGTACGCCTACCTGGTGCGCTTTCTGGCGGTGTCGCTGCATACTGTGGAGGCGGGCCTGGGCAAGATCACCACGTCGATGGATGACGCTGCGCGTTCGCTCGGACATGGCGCGCCGGCAACGCTGTGGCGCGTCCATATTCCCATGTTACGGGGCAGCTTGCTGACCGCTGGCCTCCTGGTCTTCGTGGAAGTCATGAAGGAATTGCCGGCAACCCTGGTCATGCGGCCCTTCAATTTCGATACCCTGGCCACCCAGGCCTATGTGCTCGCTTCGGACGAACGCCTGACCGAGGCCTCCACGGCGGCGCTGGCGATTGTCGCCGTCGGGGTGCTGCCTTTGATGTTTCTTACCCGCGAGATCGCACGCAGCCGCCATGGGCGTTGAGCAGCGCCATGGTTAAATCGAAGCAATGCCGTCCAGCCATGAGCGGACGGCATTGCACGCGTATTTCCAGGCGGTGAATGGAGCGTCTCAGCGCCAGCCAGCGCGGTCGTATATCTTCTGGACCTCAGCCTGCTTCGCTGCCAGGGCGCCAACTTTGACGGTATCGGACTTGAAGTTGCCCATTGCCCCCAGCCCGGGATTACTGGTTTTGACGCCGGCGACGACAGGCCACTCATTGTTGCCGTCAGCAAAGTACAGCTGCGCCTGATTGGATACCAGGTATTCCAGGAACTTGACTGCGGCGTCCTTGTTTGGCGCGCTCTTGAGCATGCCGCCGCCAGAAATGTTGATATGGGCGCCAGTGGTTTTCTGGTTCGGCCAGATCACCGTCACGTTTTCCATGGTCTTCTTGTCTTCCGGTTTTTCCGATCGCAGCAAGCGCGCAACGTAGTACGAATTTGCAAGTGCAACACCGCATTCGCCGGCAGCCACGGCTTTGATTTGGTCGGTGTCGCCACCTTTCGGCGCGCGTGCAAAGTTCTCTACCAGGCCCTTCGCCCAGGCCTGCGTCTTTTGTTCACCGTGGTGTGCGAGCATTGCGGCGCCGAGCGACAGGTTATACGGATGGGCGCCGGAACGCACGCACACCTGCCCCTTGAGTTTTGGATTGGCAAGGTCCTCGTAGGTCTGCACGTCGGCCGCGTTGACGCGCGTCTTGTTGGCAACGATGACGCGCGCGCGCTGCGAGAAAGAAAACCATGTATCGGTGCGCAGGTGCGCTGGAATACGCTGCGTCAACAGCGCCGATTTCACCGGGGCGAACAAGCCCAGCTCCTCGGCCTTGCCCAGCCGGGCAGCGTCGACGGTCAAGAATACGTCGGCCGGGCTATAGGTGCCCTCGTTGCGCAGGCGCTCAAGCAGCTCATTTTCGCCCGCTTCGATACGATTGATCTTGATCCCGGTCTGCTTTGTAAAATCCGTGTACAGCGCTTCATCGGTCTGGTAGTGGCGTGCGGAGTACAGGTTCAGTACTTTATCCTGGCCGATTGCGGGCAAGGCTGCCAGCGAGGCGAGGGCAAGGGCTACGAGTTTCTTGGGGCTCACGATGGTCCTGGAATGGATTAAAACTGCAGGGTAACAAAACGCGCATCCAGATGCAAATAATACTCATTTACTTGCGCGCTGAAACACCGGGGCAGGCAGCCCCGGGTGCCTTTGCAAGGGCGCTGCGAGAAATCAGCGCGCTGCCTGCGCCGGCGAAGCAGCTTCGCTCCAGCCACCCCCCAGCACGCGGTACAGCGTGACCTGGTTCTGCAACCTCTGCAAATTCGCCTGCACCGCCAGCTGCTGCGCCTGGAACAGTGAACGCTGGGCGTCGAGCAAATCGAGGTAGCTTGAAGCGCCGCTTTTGTAGCGCAGGTCGGACAGGTTGAAGCGGTCCTGCTCGGCCAGGGCCACTGCGCGCTGGGCGCGCAGTTGCTCGCTGAAGGTGGCCTGGCCGGCCAGCGCGTCGGCCACTTCGCGGAACGCGGTCTGGATCGAGCGCTCGTACTGGGCCACCGCGATGTCGCGGCCGGTACGCGCCGCATCGACGCCGGCACTGATGCGCCCCAGGTCGAACAGCGGCAGCACCGCCTGCGGCGCGAAGGCCCAGCCGAAGGAACCGCTCTTGAAGAGGCCCGACAGTTCCGTGCTGGCGCTGCCGACCGAACCGGTCAGCGAGATGCGCGGGAAGTAATTCGCGCGCGCTGCGCCGATGTTGGCGTTGGCCGCGATCAGCTGCTGCTCGGCCGCGCGGACGTCCGGACGGGACGCGAGCAAATCGGATGGCATGCCGGCCGGGAGGTCCGGCAGTTCCGTCGACGCCAGCGTGGTGCCCGGCGCCAGGTTGTCGGGAATCGGCTGGCCCACCAGCAGGGTCAGCAAGTTCGCGTCCTGCGCGCGCTGGCGCTGGAACTGGGCATAAGTAGCGCGCGCCGTTTCCACCAGCGAGACTGACTGTTGCAGCTCCAGCTTCGAGACGACGCCGTTTTCGAAACGCAGGCGTGTCAGGCGGTCCGACTCCTCGCGCGTTTTCAGGGTCTGCTCGGTAATCGCCAGCAGTTCTTCGTCGGCCAGCATCGTCAGGTAAGTGTTGGCCACCGACGCGATCAGGCTGATCTGCGTCGTCTTGCGCGCTTCCTCGGTGGCGAGGTACTGCGCCAGCGCCGCTTCGCCGAGGTTGCGCACGCGGCCGAACAGGTCGAGCTCGAAGCTTGAAACACCGAAACCGGCCTGGTAGATGTTCTGCGAAGCCTGGTCGTCGCCGGTCGACTGGCGGCTGCCGGTCACCAGGGCCGACACCGTCGGCACGCGGTCGGCGCGGGTGATGCGGTACTGGGCACGGGCCTGCTCGATGTTCAGGATCGCCACGCGCAGGTCGCGGTTGTTCGCCAGCGACAGCTCGATCAGCTGGCGCAGGCGTGCGTCGGCGAAGAAGCGCTGCCAGGACAAGGTCCCCGGCGCTTCCGAGGTCGCCGTCGGCAGGGTGGTGCCGCCGGTCTTCGGCAGTTCAGGGAAGGCCGGGGCAACGGGCGCTGCCGGACGCTCGTACTTCGGCGCCAGCGACATGCAAGCGCTGAGCGCCATCGCCAGCGCGAGTGGAGTAACGATGAGTTTAATTGTTCTCATTAGATTTTTTCCTCGATTGCCTTGCTGGTGTCTTCTTCATGGGCGTACTTCTTGCGCTGGCGCTCGCTGCCTTTGAAGAAGGAGCGCACGACGACGAAGAATACCGGCACGAAGATCACGCCCAGCGCCGTGGCCGTGATCATACCGCCCATCACGCCGGTACCGATCGCACGCTGCGAGGCCGAACCGGCGCCGCCGGCGATCACCAGCGGCAGCACGCCGAGGATGAATGCCAGCGAAGTCATGATGATCGGGCGGAAGCGCAGGTGGGCCGCTTCGATGGCCGCTTCGATCGGGCTGCGGCCTTGCGCCTGCAGGTCTTTCGCGAACTCGATGATCAGGATCGCGTTCTTGGCCGCCAGGCCGATGATGGTGATCAGGCCGATCTTGAAGTAGACGTCGTTCGGATAGCCGCGCAGCATCGCCGCGGCGATGGCGCCCAGCACGCCGACCGGCACCACGAGCAGCACCGACACTGGAATCGACCAGCTCTCGTACAGCGCGGCCAGCGCCAGGAACACGGCCAGCATTGCGAACGCGACCAGGATGCCCATGGTCGAACCGGACAGCTTCTCTTCACGCGACTGGCCGGTCCACTCAAAGGCGAAGCCGGGCGGCAGTTTCGCGGCCAGCGCTTCCATCTCGTCGAGGGCGGCGCCGGTCGAGTAGCCAGGGGCGGCGTCGCCCGAAATGCTCATCGCAGAGTAGCCGTTGTAGCGCAGCGTCTGCATCGGACCGGTCACCCACTTGGTGCTGGCAAACGAGGACAGCGGGACCGGCTGGCCCTGCGCGTTCATCGCGTTCAGGCGCAGCAGGTCGTCCGGCTGCATGCGGTCCTTCGCATCGGCTTGCACCACCACGCGCTGCAGGCGGCCCGCGTTCGGGAAGTCGTTCACATAGCTCGAGCCGAGCGAGGTCGAGATCGCCGTGTTGATGGCACCGAAGGACACGCCCAGGGCTTGTGCCTTGTCGCGGTCGATGTCGAGCATCACCTGCGGCGCGTCTTCCAGGCCTTCCGGACGCACGCCGGCCAGCACCTTGCTTTGCGAGGCCATGCCCAGCAGCTGATTACGTGCTTTCAGCAGCGCGTCGTGCCCGTTGCCGCCACGGTCTTGCAGGCGGAACGAGAAGCCCGTGCCGCGGCCCAGTTCCGGGATCGGCGGCGGACTCAGTGCAAAGATGAAGGCGTCGCGCTGCGAGCCCATCATGGCGCCGGTGATGCGGCCGGCAAGCGAGCCTGCATCTTGGCCGTCGCCCTTGCGCTCATCCCAGTCCTTCAGCGGGATGAAGGCGAGCGCCATGTTCTGGCCGGCGCCCGAAAACGAGAAGCCCAGCACGCTGACCATGTTCGCCACCTCCGGCTGCTTCAGGATGAAGGCTTCGGCCTTGCGCATGACGGCGTTGGTGCGCTCGAGCGTGGCGCCCGGCGGCAACTGGATATTGGCGATCACATAGCCCTGGTCTTCGTTCGGCAGGAACGAACTCGGCATGCGCGTGAAGAGCAGGGCGACTACGCCGACGAGCAGGACGAAGACAAGCATCGCGCGGCCGGTGCGGCGCAGCAGACGCGCCACGAAGCCTTCGTAATTCTTGGCAGTACTGGAAAAATTGCGGTTGAACCAGCCGAAGAAACCCTTCTTCGTATGGTGATGACCAGCTTCGACGGGTTTGAGGAAGTGCGCGCACAGGGCCGGCGTCAGCGTCAATGCCATGAAGGCCGAGAAGGCGATCGCGGACACCATCACCGCCGAGAACTGGCGATAGATGTTGCCGACGGCGCCGCCGAAGAAGGCGAGCGGCACGAACACCGACATCAGCACCACGGTCACGCCGATGATCGCGCCCGAGATCTGGCCCATGGCCTTGCGGGTGGCCAGCAGCGGGCTCAGGCCTTCCTCGCTCATGATGCGTTCGACGTTCTCGACGACCACGATCGCATCGTCGACGACGATACCGATGACGAGCACCATGCCGAACATGGTCAGGACATTGATCGAGAAGCCAAGCGCCAGCAGCGTCGCCAGCGAACCCAGAAGCGCGACCGGCACCACGATGGTCGGGATGATCGTGTAGCGGAAGTTCTGCAGGAACAAATACATCACCAGGAACACCAGCACGATCGCTTCGATCAGGGTATGCAGCACCTGCTCGATCGAGATGTCGATGAACTTCGAGCTGTCGAACGGCACGGTGGCCTTCATCCCGGGCGGGAAGAACTTCGACAGTTCTTCCATGCGCTCGCGCACCAGGCGCGCGGTTTCCAGCGCATTGCCGCTAGGCGCCAGCTGCACGCCGATGCCGGTGGACGGCTTGCCGTTCAGGCGCGCCGAAGTGGAATAGCTCTGGCCGCCGATCTCGATGCGGGCCACGTCCTTCAGGCGCACGGTGGAACCATCCGGGTTCGCGCGCAGCACGACGTTGCCGAATTGTTCGGCGGTGGTGAGCTGGCCGGTGACGACCACGGTAGCGCTGATTTCCTGGCCCTGCGCCAGCGGCAGTTCGCCGATGGTGCCCGATGCCACCTGGGCATTCTGGCTGCGGATCGCGTTATTCACGTCGGCCGGCGACAGGCGCAAGCCCACAAGCTTGGCCGGGTCGATCCAGATGCGCATCGCGCGCTCGGTGCCGAACAGCTGCGCGGTGCCGACGCCCTTGATGCGCTGGATCTCGGGCAGGACCGTGCGCGAGGCGTAGTCGCCCAGCGCGATCGGGTCCCATTTCGGATCGCTCGACGACAGGATGGTAAACAGCAGGAAGTTGGCGCGCACCTTGTCGACGCGCACGCCCTGCTGGTTCACCGCCTGCGGCAGGCGCGGGGTGGCGCGCGCCAGGCGGTTCTGGACATCCACCTGCGCCAGGTCCGGGTTGGTGCCGGTTTCAAAGGTCAGGGTGATCGAGCCGCTGCCGTTGGCCGAGCTGCTCGATTCCATGTAGATCAGGCCCGGGGAGCCGTTCATCTCGCGTTCGATGACGGAGATGACCGAGTCTTCCAGGGTCTGGGCCGATGCGCCCGGATAGGCGGCATTGATCACGATCGATGGCGGGGCCACGTTCGGATACTGTGCGATCGGGAGCTGGGTGATCGAGACGCCGCCGATCACCATGATGAACAGCGCGATCACCCAGGCAAAAATTGGGCGGTCAATAAAGAAACGTGCCATGTTAAATCCTGTTCTTGTTGCTGGCGCTTAGCGTGCGGCGGCAGGTGCCGTTGCGCCGGAGCCGGCGGCCGGGGCGGCCGTTCCCGGAGCCCATTGCACCACCTTGACCGGTGTACCCGGCGGCAGCATCTGCAGTTTCTGGAAGCCGTCGACCATCACGCGTTCGCCTTCTTTCAGGCCTTCGGTGACGATCCAGCTGGCGCCTTGCTGCGAACCGATCTTGACGGTGCGCGGGGTCGGCTTGTTGTCGGCGCCGACCACCATCAGGGTGTCGCCCTGGGCGCCGCCGCGGGTGACGGCCTGCTGCGGTACGATGATGCCGTTCGGGACCTGGGCTTGCGCCAGGCGCACACGCACGTATTGGCCCGGCAGCAGGGCGTTGTCCGGGTTCGGGACCGTCGCGCGCAGGGTGACCTGGCCGGTGCCCGGGTCGACGGTAAGGTCCGAGAACAGCAGGCGGCCGCGGGTCGGCAATTCGGTGCCGTCGTCGAGCATCACGGTGACCGGGGCGTCCTTGGCGCCGCCGCCCGCTTGCTTGCGGAGACGCTGCAGTTCGGTGGCCGACTGGGTGATGTTCAAGTACATCGGGTTGTTCTGCTGGATCAGCGCCATCTGGGTGGCTTCCGCCGCCGAAACGAGTGCGCCTTCGGTCACCAGCGCGCGGCCGATGCGGCCCGAGATCGGCGCGTTGACGTTGGCGTAGCCCGAGTTGATCTGGGCGATGCGCACCTGGGCGCGCGAGGCCGCCACCGCAGCTTCGGCTTGCTTCTGCGCGGCGACGGCGTTGGTGTATTCCAGCTTGCTGATGGCGTTGGCCTCGACCAGCGGCTTGTAGCGCTCGGCCAGCGACGCGGCCTGGGTCAGGCTAGCCTGGGCGCGGCCGAGGTCGGCCTGCGCGGCAGCGACTTGCGCCTGGTAGGGAGCCGGATCGATCTGGAAC
>JANNNC010000074.1:0-9201 GCA_031398335.1 Massilia sp. | reverse complement strand
GCGATTTCCAGGTTCTGGGTGGTGACGGTGACGTCGCCCATGTGACCGGTCATGCGCTTGCCTGGGAACACGCGGCCTGGATCCTGCGCCATACCGATGGAGCCTGGAACGTTGTGCGAACGCGAGTTACCGTGGGTTGCACGGCCCGATGCGAAGTTGTGACGCTTGATGGTACCGGCGTAGCCTTTACCGATCGAAGTGCCTTGCACGTCGATCTTCTGGCCCACTTCGAACAGCGAGACATTGACTGCGTCGCCAGTTTTCAGTTCGGCGGCCTTGGCAGCGTCGACGCGGAATTCGCGCAGCATGGTGCCAGCTTCGACGCCTGCTTTAGCGTGGTGACCCGCAACTGCCTTGGTCACGCGGGAAGCGCGACGTTGACCGAATGCGACCTGGACTGCGGCGTAGCCATCAGTTTCAGGAGTTTTGATTTGTGCGACACGGTTGTTCGACACGTCGAGCACGGTAACTGGGATCGAGTCCCCGTCATCCGTGAAGATGCGCATCATGCCAACCTTGCGACCGAGAAGGCCCAAGCTCATTTTTTCTCCATTCCCACCTACGATTGGGCGGGGGTAGTTGAACTACTAAAACGTATGGACTCTGCAACGACGAGTCCATACCGAAGCCGGCTAGTATAGCGTGCAAAAGGGCTTGACGCAACAAGTTAATCGGGGGTATGTCGATACCTGTTGCGAGTCTGATCGCAGTGTCTTGGAGAGAGAGGAATCTGGCCTGGCCGGCCAGCACAGAAAAGGCACGCATGCGCCTTTTCTCTACAGAATCACGCGGTGGATTCTGCGAATAATTTGAAGTGTGTCTTTGGTGGGCGGTGCAGGATTCGAACCTGCGACCCCTTGGATGTCGACCAAGTATTCTAACCAACTGAACTAACCGCCCGGGGAGCCGCATTATGCCAAGGGTTCGGGCGCTTTGCAATAGCTGAGTTGTGGGCGGGAGTTAGTGGGGCTGTGGCCCCTCCCCGCTAAGCCTTCCATAAGCCCGACTGTGTAAAATCCGTCAATTAGCGCTATATTCACTCCAGCGCATTCGCGGCCGCAGAAGAGCCGCGCCAACGACCCGTTTTACTCACGAAAGGAGCTGCAATGGCAATCAGTCTGCAAAAAGGTGGCAACGTCAACCTCAGCAAGGAAGCGCCGAATCTCGCCAAGGTCATCATCGGCTTGGGCTGGGACCCGCGTTCGACCGATGGTGCCGCCTTCGACCTCGACGGCTCCGCCTTCCTGCTCAAGTCCGATGCCAAGGTCCGCGCCGATGCCGACTTCATCTTCTATAACAACCTGAAATCGAGCGACGGCTCGGTCGTTCACAACGGCGACAACACCACCGGCCAGGGCGAAGGCGACGACGAAACCGTCAGCGTCGACCTGACGCGCGTGCCGCCTGACGTCGACAAGATCTCGTTCTGCGTCACCATCCACGACGCCGACAGCCGCCGCCAGAACTTCGGCATGGTCGGCAAGGCCTTCATCCGCTGCCTGAACGCCAACGGCAACGGCGAGCTCGCCCGCTACGACCTGTCCGAAGACAGCTCGACCGAAACGGCCATGATCTTCGGCGAACTGTACCGCGCCGGCACCGACTGGAAGTTCCGCGCCGTCGGCCAGGGCTATAACGGCGGCCTCGGCCCACTCGCACGCTCTTTCGGCGTCAACGTCTGACCGCACCACGCCAGTTCCCCCGTCCCGCCGCCCTGCCGGCGGGATTTCCTACCTCAGCAACAGAAGAATGTTCATGCGCGTCTGGTTCAACCGTAGCTTTTCCTCCGTCCACACTGCGATCGACCTGATCCGCCAGGCGGACGTCGATGGTCGTTTCACCATCATCCACAGCAACCCCAATCCGACCTCGCCGGTTGCGCGCCTGGCGCACGAGTTCCAGCTCGAGCCGACCGGCCTCGCCTCCAGCGACTACATCGACTGGTGCGTCGATTTCTGCCGCGCGCACAAGGTCGACATCTTCGTCCCGGGACGCGAAGCAACCGCCATTGCCGGCGTCCACGCGCGCTTCGAGGCAATCGGCACGCGCGTCCAGAGCGTGGGCTCGGAAGCGGCTCTGCAGCTCATCCACGACAAGGCGCGCTTCTACGCCGGGACGGTTCTCCCCGGCGCGCCGGTGGCCGAGTTCCGCCAGTTCGAAGATGCCGCCGGCTTCGAGGCCGCCTACGACGCACTGCGTCGCCACCACCCGAAACTGTGCGTAAAACCCGCACACTCGATCTACGGCCTCGGTTTCGCCGTGCTCGACGAAGCGCGCAACAGCGCCGAGATCCTGATGGCAGGCGCCGAATACCACGTCTCCCTTGGTGATTTCCGCGCCGGACTCGAGAAACTGGGGACCTTCCGCAGCATGCTGCTGATGGAATACCTCGAAGGACGCGAATACAGCGTCGACTGCGTGGGCGACAGGGGCCGCCTGGTCACGGCCGTGGTGCGCCGCAAATCGAACCAGGCCGGCGCCGGCCAGCGCATCGACCAGCGCGCCGACATCCTCGAGGCCACCGCGCAGCTGTGCGCGACCCACGGCCTGAACGGCATCTTCAACGTCCAGTTTCGCGAAGCCGCGGGCAAGCCGCGCATCCTGGAGATCAATCCGCGCATGTCGGGCGGGATCGGCATGGCCTGCGTGGCCGGCCCCAACCTGCCCTACATCGCCCTGTGCGGCTTTGCCGACGGTTTTGAGAATGCGGACATTTCTCCGGTCCGCAACGGCATCCGCGTGGCCGAAGTGGCGCGCGCCGTGGAGCTCACATGAACGCGCGCGGCGACAGCCTGCCGCCGTGCCTGAGGCGCGAACTGCCGACCGGCCTGCTGGAACTTGAACTGCACCAGGGGGCGGACGAACTCGACGCGCTGCTCGGCTTTGCCGCGCGCGCCAACGCCAGGCGCGGCTTCCTGTTCGTCAGCAAGGTGCTCGGCAAGCACTGGCCGGTGCGCCCGCAGCGCATGCTCGACATCCACGCGCGTTTGGCCGCCGGCGTGCCCGAGGCGCCCGGTCCGGTGCTCTTCATCGCGATGGCGGAAACGGCCGTGGGCCTGGGCCAGGGCGTGTTCGAAGCCTGGCTGCGCAATCACCCCGGCCAGCAAGCGCTGTTCCTGCAAACGACGCGCTACCGGGTCGGGGCGGGCCCGATCATCGAGTTCGAGGAAGCGCACAGCCACGCGCCGCGCCAGTTCCTGCACATGCCGCACAAGGCGCACGAACAGGCGCTCCTGCTGGCCGCCCGCACCATCGTGCTGGTCGACGACGAAGCCAGTACCGGCAACACGTTCGTTAACCTGACCGCGGCGTGCCGGCGCCTGAATCCTGCGTTGGCGCGCGTACACCTGGCGGTGCTGGCCAACTTCATGGGCGCCCCCGCCACGGACGCCTTGAGCACGCGCTTCGGCCTGCCGACGACGATGGGCGCCTTGCTCGCCGGCGAATACCGTTTTACGCCAGCCGATTGCCCGGTCGATGCGGCGCTCGCCCAGCGCTACGATGCGCAGGCCGAGCGCGGCGCCAGCACGGCTTTCGGCCGCCTGGGACTCGACCGTGCGCTGCGCACGCCCGAGGCCCTGGCGGACCGGCTGCAAGGCGCCATCGCGCCGTCGGATACAGTGCTGGTGCTCGGCACCGGCGAGTTCATGCACGCCTCGACGCTGCTCGGCGCGGCTCTGGAGCGGCGCGGCATCGATGTCGTTGTGCAGTCGACCACGCGCTCGCCGATCCTGACCTGGGGCGCGATCGATCACGCGTTCGCTTTTGCCGACAACTACGGCGAAGGCATCCCGAATTTCATCTACAACGTCGCGCCCGGCCAGTACCAGCACGTGCTGGTCTGCCACGAGACGCCTGCGGGCGATGCCCTGCACGCTTTTGCGCGCACCTTGAACGCGCGCCTGTTCCACTACCATACCGAGGATGATGTTGAAGAAGTTCCTGTTCGCTGACCTGGACGACACGCTGTTCCAGACGCTTGAAAAATGCGCCGGGCGCGCCTCGCTCGAGCCGGCCGCCTATTACAGCGATGGCAGCATCTGCTCGTTCACCACCCCCGCCCAGCGCGCCTTTTTTGCGTTCGCCAGCGAGGGCATGACGGTCATTCCGACGACGGCGCGCAGCCTCGACGCCTTCCGCCGCGTGCACCTCGGTTTCACCAGCTACGCGCTGCTGAACTTCGGCGGCATCATCCTGCAGCCCGACGGCAGCATCGAGCGCGACTGGCAGGGCCGCATGCACGGCCTCATGCTGGCCGCCCTGCCCGGCCTGCAGGAGCTCGCCGCACGCATCGACGCCTGGGCGGCGCAGACCGGCTACGCCGGCCGCACGCGCCTGGTGGAAGACGGAGGTACGCCCTTTTTCATTGTGGTGAAAGACCCGCAGAAGGTGACCGCCAACCTCGCCACGATCGAGCGCGAAGTGGTGCTGCCCTGGATTGGCAAAGGAAACCATGGCTATTGCGTGCACCGCAACGGCAACAATCTCGCCATCCTGCCCACCAGCCTGGATAAAGCCAATGCCGTCGCCTATGTCACCGAGCGCCTGCGCCGCGAGCACGGCGAGATCATCACCTTCGGCATGGGCGACTCGCGCTCGGACGCGCGCTTCATGGCCGACTGCGATTACGCGATCATCCCGCGCCGCACCCAGCTCTCCGGTCTCACCGTGGAGACGCTGTGAGCTTCGCCGGCAGTTATCGGGAAGGCGACGTGGAATTCCTGCTCAAGCGCCTGGCGCTGGCCGACTTCGTCGACGTCGGCGAGAAGGAAGCGCTGATCCAGTCCGGCCGGCGCCACTACAGCGAGATGCTGTCGCCCGAGCGTGCGCCCTCGCAGCGCTACCTGGCCCTGTTCGACGAAGCCTGCCGCGTCAACGGCGAGCGCATGGCGTGCGACTGCCTGCGCCTGGCCGGCCTGATCGCACAGCGCCGCAATGGCCCGATCACGCTGGTCTCGCTGGCGCGCGGCGGCACGCCGGTCGGCGTCGTCCTGAAACGCTTGCTGGAAGCCGTGCAGGGCCGCGCCACGACGCATTATTCCGTCTCGATCGTGCGCGACCGCGGCATCGACGCCAATGCCTTGCGCCATATCCTGGCGCAAGGCCACGCGCCTGAGTCACTCGTCTTTGTCGACGGCTGGACCGGCAAGGGCGTCATTGCGCGCGAGCTGGCAGGTTCGGTTGCCCGCTTCAATGGGGACAACGATGTCGCGCTGGACGACGGTCTGTACGTGCTGTCCGACCTGGCCGGCGCGGCCGCCTGTGCGGCATCCTGCGAGGATTACCTGATCCCGTCGAGCATTCTGAATGCGACGGTGTCTGGCCTGATCAGCCGCTCGGTGCTCAGCGACGCCATCGGCCCGGACGATTTCCACGGCTGCGTGCTGTACGACGCATTTACCAGCGAAGACCGCTCGCGCAGCTTTGTCGACACGCTCGAACGCCTGGCGCTGGCGCAGGCCGGCAGCACAGGCCCGGTCGAGGCGGCCGACACGCGCGCCGGCGCCGAGCGCTCGCTTGCGTATATCGCGGCGGCTAAAAAACGCTACGGCATCGGCGACGTCAACCTGGTCAAGCCGGGCATCGGCGAAGCCACGCGCGTGCTGCTGCGGCGCGTGCCGCGCCTGCTGCTGCTGCGCGACCCCCACAACCCGGCGGTGGCGCACCTGCGCCTGCTGGCCGAAGAAAAAGACGTGCCGGTCGAGATCGACCCGGCACTGCCCTACCAAGCTGTATCGCTGATCAGGAGTGCATTGGATGCATAAATCGATGGGCGCGTCCTTGTACGTGCCGGCCAATCATAAAGACTTGCTGCAGGTGGCCAATGGCGAGAAGCTGCCGCAGGCACGCTCGCTGATCTTTTGTACCGAAGATTCGGTCGCCGACCGCGACCTGAGCTGGGCGCTGTTCAACCTGTCGGTGGTGCTGGAAAACATGCTGCCGGAGATCGGCGCGGAGCGTTTCGTGCGCGTGCGCAGTCCCGACGTGCTGGCGCGCGTGCTCACCATGCCGGGCGCGCGCAAGCTGACCGGCTTCGTGATCCCGAAGGCGACCCGCCACAATGTCGAAGTCTATTACCGCCTCGTGCGCGACACCGACCACATGCTGATGCCGACGCTGGAAACGGCCGAGGTCTTCAGCGAGCGCGAGATGGAAGCCTTCCGTGACCTGCTGCAGTCGCCCGGAGTGCGCAGCCGCATCCTGGCGCTGCGCATCGGCGGCAACGATTTGTTGGCCCTGCTGGGCCTGCGCCGCCCGCGCGGCATGACGATCTACCGCACCCCGCTCGGGCCCGTGATCGCGCGCCTGGTGACGATCTTCCGCCCGCACGGCTTCATGCTCACCGCCCCCGTGTTCGAACACCTGGACCTGCCCGACCTGCTCGACCAGGAAGTCACGGAGGACATCGCCTACGGCATGGTCGGCAAGACCGCGATCCATCCGAGCCAGATCGTGCCGATCGAGGAGCACTACAAGGTCAAGCCGCAAGACCTGGCGGTGGCCCACGCCATCCTCGACGAAAACAGTCCCGCCGTCTTCAAGATGCATGAATCGATGTGCGAAGTGGCCACCCACCGCGCCTGGGCCGAACGCCTGGTCGCGCAGTCGCACATGTTTGGCGCCCACGGCGCCGCCCTGATGAAAATCGAAAGGTAACAACACATGAACAATTTCGCACGCGGCCAGAAGGGCAAACTATCCGACCTGGGCGTCGGCAGCAGTTTCGCGGTCGACCTCGACATCCAGGCCCCCGGCATCGCGCTCGACGTGTCCTGCTTTGGCCTCGACAGCGCCGACAAACTCTCGGACGACCGATTCATGGTCTTCTATAACCAGCTCGCCAGCCCGGGCGACGCCGTACGCCTCGAACTGCGTTCCGGTGGCGCGCGCTTCAACGTCAACCTCGACGCCCTGCCCGCCTCCATCGCCAAACTGGTGTTCGTGGCGGCCATCGACGGCGCCCAGACCATGCGCGCGCTCGGTTCCGGCAGCTTGAGCCTCGGCAGCGCGCTGCGCTTCCCGTGGTCGGGCAGCGACTTCGGCGACGAAAAGGCGGTCATCGTGGCCGAGATCTACCGCAAGGATGGCCAGTGGCGCTTCGGCGCCGTCGGCCAGGGGTTCAATGGCGGCCTGGCCAAGCTGCTCGAGCATTTCGGCGGCAGCCAGGCGGCACCGGCGGCGCCGAACGCACCAGGCACGCCTGCGCAGTCGGCGCCCGCGCCTGCCGCGCCTAAAATCTCGCTGTCGAAAGTCACGCTGGAAAAGCGCGGCGACAAGGTCTCGCTCGACAAGCGCGGCGGCGCCGGTTTCGGCCGCATCCACGTCAACCTGAACTGGAACCAGTCCGGCCTGGCGCCGGCACCCGCGCCGGCGCCGGCGCCGGAAAAGACCGGCCTGCTCGGACGCCTGAGCGGCGTGGTCAGCGGCGCCATGGGCGGCGCAATGGGTGGACGGCGCCGCTCCGGCGGTATCGACCTCGACCTCGGCTGCATGTTCGAACTTGCCGACGGCCGCAAGGGCCTGGTCCAGGCGCTCGGCAATTCCTGGGGCGAATACGACGGCGCGCCCTACATCAAGCTCGACGCCGACGACCGCACCGGCACCAATACCAGCGGCGAGAACCTGTACATCAACGGCGACCAGTTCGCCCAGATCCGGCGCGCGATCATTTTCACGTTTATTTACGAAGGCGTGCCGAACTGGTCGGCTACCGATGGCGTGGTCACCATCGCGGTGCCGAACCAGGCGCCGATCGACGTGCGCCTGGACGGCGGCGGCAGCCAGATGATGTGCGCCATCGCCCTGATCGAAAACCAGGGCGGCCAGCTGCAGGTGACGAAAATGGCCGAGTATTTCGAGCAGCAGGGCCGCACCAGCGCGCACGAGATGATGGACCGGCGCTTCAACTTCGGGCTGCGCTGGAAGACGGGCTCGAAGGATTGATCGTTCGCGACCGACCGGACGCCGCTCCGGTCAGGTCATGGAAACGGTATTGACATAGTGTTGCGCCATCAGGAACATCGCTGCCGCCATCAAGCCGCCGGCACAGAAATTCAAGACCGTCACGAGTTTATCGGCGGTCGGCTGGTCCGGCCAGGTGGCACTGATGAACGTGACCAGAAAGTATAGCCCCATTGCGGCTGCGCCGAGTTTCATTGGCAAGGGTTTGTAGTGGATGAACGCGGATCCGCACAACATCAGCACCAGCAGAAGCAACAGGTAAGAAACAAACGTCGACCAGATTGTTTTCATGGAAACCTTCATCGTTCAGGCTGCCATTGCGCGCAGCGACTGTTGCGGACGCTGCCAATGTCGTCCTGATCGCCGCCATATTCCGCCCGTCGCGTTATTAAAAAATCACGCCGCCAACCTTGGCACAATTGGCGTCAGGCAAGTCTATCGGCAATAACATGAACGCAAGGCCTGCGCCACGCTGGCGCCGAGCGAAAGCGGCGCGTTAACGGAACCGGGGCCGGGAAGGTTCGCCAATTGGCGGCCCTCCCGGCCCCGATTTATTTTCGGCGCGCGGATTGCTCCGCGCCAGCCTGAAAAAATTACTGCAGCTTGATTTCGACGTCGACGCCAGCTGGCAGGTCCAGCTTCATCAGTGCATCGACGGTCTTGTCGGTTGGGTCCACGATGTCCATCAGACGCTGGTGCGTACGGATTTCGAACTGGTCGCGCGAGGTCTTGTTCACGTGCGGGGAACGCAGCACGTCGAAACGCTGGATGCGGGTCGGCAGTGGGACTGGGCCCTTGACGACGGCGCCGGTGCGCTTGGCGGTGTCGACGATTTCCAGTGCGGACTGGTCGATCAGCTTGTAGTCGAACGCCTTCAGGCGGATACGGATTTTTTGATTTGCGGACATGCGATTTCCTTGGAAAAGAGCGAACCGGCTCGAGGCCGGCAATGATTTGTCAGGTAGAACGGTGCAGCAAAGGAGCGAAAGTATATCACCCTTTATTGGAACAGAGGGGACAGATCGCGCCGCGTAGGCCTGGATTCTGTCCCCTTCTGTTGTGCCGGCGGAACGCAGTTGCGCCGGCGATCTTGGCTAATTAAGCCAGGATCTTGGCAACCACGCCGGCGCCGACGGTACGGCCGCCTTCGCGGATGGCGAAGCGCAGGCCTTCTTCCATCGCGATCGGGTTGATCAGCTTGACGGTGATCGACACGTTATCGCCTGGCATGACCATTTC
>JANNNC010000192.1:0-6735 GCA_031398335.1 Massilia sp. | reverse complement strand
CGCGCACAATGGGCGCGATGGCGGGGATTCGGAAGTGGAGCAGCGCAGATTATTGATTTCGCATTTGGATACTTGAGTTGCGTCGATGCATGCGACGCGTTTGCTAAGCTCTCAATCCGCCGACTTCAACTGCACGCGCCGCACGGTGCGCCGCCAGTCGTCGAGCGACACCACGGTGTCGTTGGCCGTGTCCTCCACCAGAATCTCGTTGCCCGTGCGCGCGACGAGGAAGCTTTCGCGGCGGTGGACCTTGTCCGCGCGGTTCTCGACCAAACTCAGCTGCCAGTATTGCCGGCCATTGATGACGCGCGGCGTCGGGTCGTCTTCGACGATGGCGCCGTGGGCCTTGCCGCGCGAGCGCTTTTCGATGTCCTGCGACCAGCTCTTCACTTCCGGCAGCGCGAGGAGCGCCGCCATCGCCTGCTCGCGCGTGACGGCCGGATCAAGCTTCGGCTGAACGATCGGCTTGGCGGGCTGCGGCGGCGCGGCGGGCGGCTGCTTGTCCTTGCAGCCGGCCAGCAGGGCAGCCAGCAGGAAAAGCGTCAAGGATGCGCCGCGTGAAATCATGATGAAACCCCGTGAACAACGTGGGGCCATACTAGCCGATGTGTGCTCGGCAGGCAAACCGCTACCCGGCCGGCATCAAGGCGCCAGCGCCCGGTTCGCACGCAGGTTGCGCCCTAAATAATCGGCCAGTTCCTTGTCCGGTGCAGCCACTGGCGGCCCGCCCAGGTGGGCGTGGAGCATGCGCAGCACCAGATGCAGCTGGGCGCGCCGTGCGAGCTCGCCGCGCATCGTGTGTCCCTCGCCGGGCGCGACCAGCAGGCTCACCGGATGGGCGCGTGCCAGCAGGCGCGCCGTGTAATCGGTGAGGGCGCCGATCTCGATCTTGTCGTCGGCGGCGCCGGCCGTGATCAGGAGGGGCTTGCGCACCGCGCCCGTATGGGCCAGCGGTGCGTCCCGTTCCAGGCGGCGCAACGCCGCCGCGTCAGTCGGGTCGATGCCAAACGCGGCCAGCACCGCGCTGAACGGTAGCTCGCCATTGCGCGCCGGGCCCGAGACAGCCTGGCGCAGGGTGCGTGCGAAATCGGGTGCCGGCTGCAGCGCGATCCCGACCTGGAACAGGTCCGGCGTATGGGAGAGCGCCAGCAGCGTGGCGTAGCCGCCGAAGGAGGCGCCGAGGATGCCGAGCTTTCGTTCGTCGCCCACGCCTCGGGCCAGCAGCCAGCGCACGCCGTCGACGATGTCGGCGTGTACCCGTCCATTGCCGAAGTCGGCCCCGGCGGCGCGCAGGTAGCGCGCGCCGTAGCCGGTCGAGGCACGGAAGTTCGGCTGGAAGACGGCATAGCCGCGGTTGGCCAGCAGCTGCACCAGCGCCGAGTAATCGCCATCGGCGTGATTCCACGGGCCGCCGTGCACGATCGTCAGCAGCGGCAGCGTGGCGGCCGGGCGGCCCGGGGGCAGGGTCAGGTAGGCATGCACCAGCGCGCCATCGGAGGCCTTGTACTGGAGTGGGATGGTCGCCGCCAGCCGGGTGTCAGGCAACGGCTGCGCGCGGACACGCGCCTCGCGCAGGACCTCGGTGACGGCGCGCGTGCGCAGGTCGTACAGCCAGAAGCGCGGCTGACTGAGACGCGCGCCGTGTTCGGCCAGCAGCCAGTAATGGCCGCCCGCTTCGATGCGTACGGCGGCGCCCGGCAGCAGGCGCGCGATGTCGGCGGCCGCGCTGCGCGCCGCCGGATCGAGCCCATAGTGGCGCCGCGCCGGCAAATCATAGGCCGCCAGCAGCGCGCGCCGCGAGCGTGGCGCGAGCACCACCCCATCGAGGTCGGCCAGCGCCAGCGGATCGGCGTGCAGCACGCGCGCCGCGCCGCCGTCGAGCGGCAGTTCGGACAATACCTGGCGGTCGTTCGCCTGCACGGTGCGCATCAGGACGCGCTTGCCGTCGCTGGTGGGCGCCACCAGGGCGCAGGCCTGGAACGGTTGGCAGCGCGTCGCCTCCCACCATTTGCCGCCATCGAGACGCAGCACCAGCTGCCGGTGCTGCGCATCCCGCACGCGCAGCAGGCGCAGTGCGCCGCCCGCATCGATCAGGAAATCGTCGATCGGGCGCGCATCCTCGTGCAGCAATTGGGTGGCCCCGTCGGCGTTCACGCGCAGCAGCCGATGGCGGCTGGTCGCCGGGTCGCGTTCGCGCACCAGCAGGTGACGCGGCAGGACCGGGTCGACGCCGGCGAACTGCCGTGTGCGTTCGCCGCCCAGGGTGCTCACGCGCCGGCTGGATCCATCGCGCAGCGTCAGCGCCGAGACGCCGGCCTCGTTGACGGCGAACAGCAGCGCGCCGTCGCCGGACCAGTGCAGCCGGGTCTCAAGGCCGACCGCCAGCAGGCGCCGCGCGACAAGGCGAGCGGTATCGAGCACGAACAGGGTGGCTGCATCGCCCTCGGCTTCGAGATAAGCAAGCTGGCTGCCGTCGGGCGAGATGCGTACCTGGCGCAGGCGCTGCGGGCGGCTGAAATCGGCGGGCGCCAGCAGCGGCGCGGGGGCCAGCCGCTCGCTGGCCGCAACCGCTGTCTTCAGCGACGGGGCCGCAAAGCAGGACGCGGCGGACAGGCAGCAGGCCAGCGCGAGTATGGCCTGCGCAGCCTTCGATCGGTAACGCATGGTGGACTCCAGGCTGAACGATCAGGCGGTGATGGGAACGCGAGCGCGCGCGCGCGCAGGGGAGGGCGCAAGACGCGGCTGCAGCAGGGCGAGCACCCCCAGGCAGGGCAGCCCGAGCAGCAGTACGGCAAGCGTCCAGCCGCGCCGTCGTGCGGCGGGCACGCCGGCGCGGCCCAGCCACCACCATGCCCCCAGCGCCGACAGCAGCGCGCTGGCGGCGGCCCAGGCCAGCACGATTGGCGGACGGCGCTGGCCGACGGTGTCGGCAAATTCGCCCGTGCCGGCCACGCCGATGTCGCCATTCTCGATCAGCGTGGGCAGCGCAAGCAGCGCGTGCGTCAGCGGAGACAGCCACCAGGATTTGTGCTCGAAACCCGCTGCGAAATCATGCGTCAGGGCGCGGTCGGCGACGCGCTGCGCATGGCCGGACTGGTCGACGAACAGGATGGTCTGGCGCGCATCCGGCTCGCCCTCGGCCATCCTGCGGCCGTGGTTGAACGAGAGCAGGGTGCCGTCGAGCAGCGGGGCGATGTCGACGCGTTCGAGGCCAGTGAAGCGTCCTGGCAGCGCGACGCTGAACACGGTGCGCAGCGGCTGCGCCAGTGCATCGTCGGGGCGCGCGAGCACGAGCAGGCGGCGGTCGGTCAGCACATACCAGCGGTTGCCCGCCTCTTTCGGGGTGGCGGTCAGCGTTTCCGGCGCCGCCACCGCCAGCACCCTGGCGAGGCGGCGCGCGGCCGGGTCGTAGCGGTACAGCTGCTGCGGCGTCATGAACCAGGGTCCATCCATCAGCGGCACGGCCTCGAAAGGGCGTGGCGCGTCTTCGCCGCCGGCGCCGAAGCTGCCGCGCGCGGCGCCCGTGTGCAGGTCGCGTCCTTCGAAGCGCATGCTGTCGTGGCTGAAGGTCCAGGCGGTGTGGCGCTCGCCGTCGGTCCACTGCGGCCTGGTGAGATTGGTGACCTGGTGGCGCACCGGCAGCTGGCGCCTCTGCGGCGCCACGTGCGCGATGTCGAGCAGCGGCATCTGGCGCGCCCAGTGGGTGGCGCGGGGATCGTGTGACGCGCTCAGGCCGAGCAGGAAGGCGGCGCGGCCGTCGGCGCGGGTCAGTTCGGTGTGGCCGCCGGCCGGCGCCACTGGGCGGCTCAAGGGATGCACGCCCGCCAGCATCTGGCCATACTGGAAGGCGAGCGAGCCGCTCCACAACAGGACGATATAAAAGCCGAGCTGCAGCGGCAGGCCGGCCGCCAGCAGGGCCAGCGGGCGCCGCGGCGGCGCGGTGCGCTCGGGCTTGAAGGCGCTCGCGGCCAGCACCGCCAGCAGGCAGGTGCAGATGGCGGCCGGGAGCAGCAGGTCGGCGCCGGCTGCGAGGCGGCCCATCAGCAGCGCCGGCAGCAGCACGGCGACGGCCGAGAAGAGGCGCCCGCCCAGCATGACGTAGGCGCCGGCCAGCCAGGCGTTCAGGCAAAAGACCACGACCAGCAACACCATCGCGTAGTGGCGCAGGTCGACCGCGCGCGCGCTCAGGAAATCGGTGGCGGCGACCGCGATCAGCAACGGCAGGCCGATCGCCAGCAGGATCAGGCAGAGCGAAGCCGCCCCGATCGCAGCACCGATGCGGCGTGGCGCCAGGGGACGGTGCAGCAGCCAGATCCAGCGGCTCGGCCGGCGATAAGTGCCGAACTGCCAAGCGGCAAAGCCGACACCGGACAGCAGGTAAAACAGCAGGAGGATGGTGTGCTCCTGCCAGGACAGGGCCAGGGGCTCGGAGAGGCGGCTGGCGCACAGCTGCAGAACCAGATGGATGGCGGCGGCGACCAGGGCCGCGTTGCGGAAGCGGCGCAGCTCGCTCAGGAAGAGTTCTTTCATGGTGCCTCAGGCAGCGGTAAGGAGGGGAGCGTTGGCGACGTGGCCGCGCGCGAGGAAACCGTTGATGGCGCGGTCCAGGCCTACGGGCGACTGGTGCACGCTGCGCGCGCCCAGGAGGCGCAGGCGGTTGCCGAATTCCTCGCCCTGGTCAAACACCATCAAATGCGCGAGACCCTCGATGACGCGCACTTCCAGCAGGCCGGGAAGCGGCGCCAGGTCGGGCAGGCGGAACGGAAACTCGGCCACCCACAGGTGCACGCGTTCGCAGAAGTCGCCCGGGGAAGACATGTGGCGCAGCGTGCCGCGCTCGAGGATGACGAGATTGTCGGCGACGCGCTCGATCTCTTCCATCTGGTGCGAGCAGTAGACGATGGTGGCGTCGTCTTCCAGGCTGATGAAGAGCAGCGCTTCGAGGAAGGCGCGCTTGGCGACGACGTCCAGGCCCAGGGTCGGTTCGTCGAGGATCAGCAGGTCCGGACTTTGGGCCAGTGCCAGCGCCAGGTTGACGCCGGCGCGCTCGCCGCGCGAGAGCTGGGCGATTTTTTGATCCGGCTGGACGTTGAAGTTGCGCAGCACCTGGCCGTAGCGCTCCCCGTTCCACTTGCCGTACTGGCGTGCCTGCATGCTTGCCAGTTCGGCGATGCGCATCCAGCCGGGCAGGGTGTGTTCTTCGTTGACGAAGCCGATGCGGCCGCGCAGTTCCGGCGTCAGGGCGCCGCTATCGCAGCCGAGCACGCGCGCGCTGCCGGCGGTCGGCGTGGCAAAGCCGAGCAGGATCCTGAACAGCGAGGATTTGCCGGCGCCGTTGGCGCCGACGATGGCGTGGATGCCGCCGCGCGGCAGGGCCAGCGTCAGATTCTCGAGCGCGGCCTTGTTGCGGTAGCGCAGGCAGAGCGCGTCCGTGTCGATTGCGTACATGCGGCTCTCCTCAGGCGGTCTTTTTCGGCGCGCACTGCGCCAGTTCGTCGGCCACGCGCTCCAGCACCGTGCCCGCTTCGTAGCCCAGGCCAATCACGTCGCCGGCGAAGCGCACTACGGCCTCATCCAGGCGGCGCGCACGCTCGTCCTCGGACAGGCGCTGGCGCGGCGGCGCGACGAACAGCCCCAGGCCGGGTTTGGCGTCGAGCCAGCCTTCGGCCGTCAGTTCGTTATAGGCCTTGGCCACCGTGTTCGGGTTGATCGTCAGTTGCAGCGCCAGGCCGCGCACGCTGGGCACGGCCGCGCCGACGGGCAGCTCGCCGCTGGCGACCAGGCGCCGTACGCCGTCGACGATCTGGCGCGCGATCGGGCGCGGGTCGCCGGGGGTGATGCTGAGGAGGAGGGGAGTGCGTCGGGTCATGACTGTCTGCCTGTACTAGTATTGATAGTACAGTAGCATTTGCTGTAGGGAAGGGTCAAGTAATTGTTGGGATTCGGAAAAACACCGGGTTGCACGGGTGCCCCGATCTGTCTTCCTCGACCATGAGCGTGCCTGGTGACTGACGCGCTCGATCACAGGTCCGATTGAGGCCGCCGTCGCCCTGGCGCGCCGCGTGGCCGCCGGCGACCTTACCAGCCGCCGCCAGGCGACGGCGAAGGATGAAATCGGCGCACTGCAGGACGCGCTGGCCGACATGAACGACCACCTGCTCGGGCTGGTCACCGAGATTCGCACGGTGGCGCGCGTGGTGCAGACCATGGCCTCGATCAACGCTTCGTCGAAGAAGATTTCCGACATCATCGGCGTGAGCGACAGCATCGCCTTCCAGACGAACATCCTCGCGCTCAACGCCGCCGTGGAAGCGGCCCGCGCCGGTGAGCAGGGCCGCGGCTTCGCGGTCGTCGCCACCGAAGTGCGCAGCCTGGCGCATCGTTCGGCCGCGGCAGCCAAGGAAATCAAGGTCCTGATCGGCGGCTCCGTCACAGAAGTCGACAGCGGCGCCAAGCTGGTCGCCGAAGCCGGCGCGACGATGAACGAGATCGTCGGCAGCGTCACATCATCGGCGAGATCACCGCCGCGACCGACGAGCAGACCGCCGGCATCGGCCAGATCAACGCGGCCATCAACCAGATGGACCAGGTCACGCAGCAGAACGCCGCGCTGGTCGCCCGCTCCTGGCCTGCGCCGGTCGTGGGGCTGTTGCCTGTTCTGTTCGTGGTTCCTTCAATCTGCGTGGGCACCGAGTGCCCACGCAGATCATGAAACCCGATAGCGCCACAGGCAAC
>JANNNC010000035.1:0-7536 GCA_031398335.1 Massilia sp. | reverse complement strand
CGACGCTATGGCAGTTATGAAGCGGGCTGAAGGTAGGTTAGGAGATCCAGAAATCACAAAAACCCTAGTGCGGTTTCAAAGACGAATTGCGGCGCAGACTTCAAATGATGGTTACGAGTCTGGCACGACGACTCCCTTTGTTGAGAAATAGATCGTTTCTGATTAGATCAGCCGGAGTCAAGAAGGTTATAGAGGTCGAGCTGGCTAGGGGTTCCTCGTGCGGCGCAGGCAGGTAGCACGCCATGACCGAATCGCGATTCAGAGATTCATTGGCAGGTATTTTAATACCTGTCGGCCGGTGCAAATCGACTTAGCCCACATTAAGTCGATTAGATGAGGTAACTCGGGTTCGCGTCTATCTATGTAAGGGCTTTTTACGCCTTAAGACAACGCATTACCAGAAATGTATCGACACTTTTGTCCAACATTTGGCAGAGATCGATTAACGGATAAATACAAATTGCGTTCCATGGCGCACAGAAAATTTTTTCTCGAGGTGTATAACGAGGCTGCAGGGTCCTTTTGGAGGCTCATATGAGAATACCCGAAAAAATCTCGAACTTGATAGCTGGAACGTCTTTCACGGTTTTAGCGTTGCTTACAATGGTGGCTTCGCTTTGGTAGTTCATGTGCATGCGCGCCTCATACGGCCTCTTTTTTTCTCTAAGCGGGATTTGCGGTCGGGCTTAACAGAGTTGGCAAACATAAAATAGGGTCAGTGAACGACCCGTATTGCAGGACTCCGAGTCGCCGTAGCCACAGCCAGCGCCCCTCGGCGCAAGTTGCGCACGCTGCCCCGACGTCGGCAAGCGGGTGCCCGCAACAGCTACGCGACGGCGCGCCGAACGCATGACGATGCCGGCCCCCACCCCAAGCAGCACGTCGTACCCAGTGGGGGTACCCTACGCATGCTCATGAAAAGAGGCTTCCTCGAGGCGTCAACTGTGCGCCGGTTGCTGTGCTGTCACGGGAGTATGCGTCGCGATCCTATGATTTCTTCGAAGAGGGAAAGAAAACGTTTTTCTTAGGGGCTACCCGAGGTACCGACTTTAGAAAGCATGTGTCCAAAATGCGGGCACGTGCCCTAAAGAAGGTCATAAGGCCGACACTGCCCAGAAATGCCATCATATTGAAAGCCGCGGCGAGAATTTTCGCGACTGCTATGCACGAAATAGCCGCGCAAAACACAGATTGCACCCTCCCGCCGATGGTTGCGAACGGCCACTGCGGCTGAACTGGGCCTTATTCGCCCAGCAGTTCAGCCAAGACTTCCATTCCCTCGACCCGCTCGGCGACAACCTTGATCATGACCACCACGGGTACGCCGAGCAGCAAGCCCCATACGCCCCATAACCAACCCCAGAACAGCAGGCTGACGAACACGGCGGCCGGGTTCATCTTGGCGATCTTGCCGGTCATCCAGGTAGTGACGACCATGCCGACCAGGGTCGCGATGCCCATCGAGGCGCCTGCCACGAGGATCACCATGCGCAGCGACTCGAATTGCATGAAGGCGACCAGGCCGGTGGCGGCGGTGATCAGGAGCGGGCCGAAATACGGCATGACGTGGGCGACGCCGGCGAAGATCGCCCAGGCGCCGGCGTTGTTCAGGCCAATCGAGCGCAGCGCCACCCACATCAGCAGCGCCAGCAGGATGTTGGTCACCAACAGCATGAACATGTAGTTCTGGATCGAGGTATTGATGTCGTCGAGGATGTGCACCGTGACCTTCTTGCGCGTCAGCGACGGTCCGGTCAGCTTGACGAGTTTGCGCTTGAAGGTGTCGCCCGCCAGCAGCAGGAAGAACACCAGGAACAACACCATCGTGGCCTGGGTCACGAACGCGGCCAGACCGACCGAACCGGCCAGCAGCCAGTCGGTGAGGCGAAACGCCGGCGATGGCGGCTGCGACAGCGTCGGGCGGCGCTGGATCAGGCGCGCGTCCTTGTTCTGGCCGACACTGGCGGTGGCCTTTTCGATCTCGGCGGCCGCTTTTTGCATCTGCTGGAAGGTCGAGCCCTGGCCGGTGGCCGCGCCCGACATCAGCTTGGTGACCTTCTGGGTCAGCGTGGGCAGCTCGTCGATGATATTGAAGAATTCGTCCTGCAGGCGGTACATGGTCGCGCCGAGTCCGCCGATCAGGATCGCGGTGACGAGGGTCGCGCCGATGACACGCTTGATATGGATGCGTTCGAGCCAGCGCACGACGGGGCTGAGCGTATAGGCGATGAAAATGCCGAGCAGGAGCGGCACGAAGAATTTTTGCGCCCACTGGAGCGCGAAGACGAAGGCGACGGTGGCCAGGATGCCGAGCGAGAGACCGCGGGCGTTGACGTGGATGGGCAGGCGCAAGCCGCCGGAGTGCAGTGTCACATCGCCGGGGCCGGAGTCTGGCACTGGCCTGGCGATGTGGTCCGATTCATTCTTGATGATCGGAGAAGCCTCTGGGGCGGCGGATTTGTTTGGATCGGCAGGAACCGATCCAGGACTGGCGAGATGCATGTGTTTGCCAAATAAAAGTTGCCGGACCGCCACCCAGCGCCCTTGCGGGCGAAGGCGGAAATTACTTCACGCGGATGTCGTTCTTGACCGATGTTACACCCTTGATGCCGCGTGCGACCTCGACTGCGCGCTGTGCATCGCCTGGCTGGGCCACGAAGCCCGACAGCTGAACGTCGCCCTTGAAGGTTTCGACGTTGATTTCGGTCGCCTTGACGGTTGGGTCAGCTGCGAAGGCGGCCTTCACCTTGGCGGTGATGATGCTGTCATCGACGTATTCGCCGGCGCTTTCCTTCTGTGGGCCGGATGCGCAGCCAACCATGGTGAAGGCAAGTGCGCCGGTGAAGATGGCGGTGGCGAGGCGTTGGGTGATTTTCATGATGTATCCCTTTCGTTGGTCAAAGTCAAAGTCAAAATTTGCTCGGTTGAGCGAATCCGGTACGTCACTTGCCGTACGCGGTTTTTGCGGCGTCGACGCACTGGTCTTTCGCCGCGCCGGCAAACGCGTCGCACTTCTCGAGTGCGACCCGGTATTCCGCCGTCAGTTTGTCTTCACGCGCGTTGCTGCGCGCTTCGATCATCTTGCGATCCGCCGTGGCATCGGCCTGGGCGGCGATGAGCGTTGCCTTGGCCTGCTTGATGCACACGTCGCGGGGGTTGCCCGTGACCGCGCCGCAGCGTGCCTTGTCGCGGTTGTAGTTCGCGTCGGCAATGCGCATGCGCGCCTGGGTATAGGCTTTCAGCGTGTTCTTGTAGGCGGCGCCCGCCTCTTCCTCGACCCGCACCCGCTCGGCTTTCGCCTCGGCGACGCAGACGTCGCGCGGATTGCCGGTTACGGCGTCGCAACGTGCGCGCGCCACCTTGTAGTTGGCGGAGGCCATGTCGCGCGCCGTGTTGTAGGCCGTCTTGGCATCCGGCACCGCGACTGCCGGTGTGGCCGGTGCCAGCACCGGTGCCGCCGGTTGTGCCCTGGCGTGGGCCGACCACAGCATGGCCGCGCCGATGATCAGAAGTGCGTGGACGTTTTTCATCTTGGTTGTCATGTTCTTGTTCTCCGTGTTGCGTGACCTTGATGATGTTTTACGCCGATTGGCCGCTCTGCTCTGTACGCTGTCGAACACAACAGGGAAATGTCGAAAAGATAATATTAATCTGGCAATTCACGGTGCGTCATCGCACAGACCTCCTTGTTGCGTGCTCGTATTCTCGACTCACACCTTTTGCCAGGAGAACAATATGAAGACACCACGTACCCTCGCCGCCGCAGCCGTTGCCGCTGTCGCCCTGCTTTCGGGCTGCGCCAGCTCGCCAATGAACAACAATGGCTATAACAGCGGCTATAACAACACCGCATCGATGGGCTACGGCACCATCGAATCGATCCAGGTCACCCAGGCCGCCGAAAACCGCACCAGTGGCGGCGGTGCCGTCGTCGGCGCCCTGGTCGGCGCCCTCGCCGGCAACCAGGTCGGCAGCGGTAGCGGCCGTACTGCCGCCACCGTCGCCGGCGGCGTCGGTGGCGCCCTCGTCGGCAACAACATCGAAAAGAACCGTAACGCGGGCGGCGGCCAGGAGATGTACCAGCTCAACGTGCGCATGGATAACGGCGAATACCGCACCGTGGTCCAGGACAGCGTCTATGACCTGCGCGTGGGCAACCGCGTGCGCCTGGTCGACGGCCGCGTCTACCGTTACTGATCGCGCCGGCTCCAGCCCAGGCATCGCCTGATGCTTCACCGGGCCGGCTTTGCCGGCCCGTTTCATTTGGAGGTCACGATGAAGACTCAAGCCACTTTGCACCGCCTGTTCGTCGCCTGCCTGCTGGCAGCGGCGAGCGCCGCGGCCGGCGCCCAGGACATTGCGACGCCGGCCGCGGCTGGCGCGCAACGCAGCACCGACGCGCTGGTCGCACCGGCCGCGGCGAACCAGCAGGCGCACGAGATCGCACGCGGCGACCCGGTGCGCTGGTACCGCGAAGATGCGACCAGCCAGCAGCGCTGGCGCTCGCGCCAGAAGGAAATCGGCGCGGCGCTCGACGAGGCGAAGAATGCCTGCCGCCAGGGCCCGCCGCCCGAGCGCGCGAACTGCCTGAAGGCGGCGCAGGCGACCTGGAAGGAAGAGATGGCTGCGGCGAGAGCCGAAGCGCCGGTACGGGCGGAGAGCCAGGCTCGCTGAACGAATCATCGCTATCGGTGAGAGCATGGGCACGAACGCGTGGGCTCGAGAGCGGTTCGCCGCCCGGCCCACCCTGCGAGCGTGTGAAAAAATCGCCATGGCTGCCTTGCATTCGTTTCGCCGTAGCAGGGTACTGTCTTCGCGGTCCGCCGAGGTGGGCCCCCCTGTGCCCATCCTGCAAAGGCCAGTTCATCGCCTGACTGAACGGCATCAGCTTCAGGGAATAGCATATTCAGCGCGTACGCGGCGGACAAAAAAAGACGGCGTCCAATCAACGATTGCGACGCCGCTCAAGCCCCACCATATTCGGTCCATCAGGCCCGGACTGTAGCCAAGGCTGCCATCCGGAACTGACTGCTACTCAGCCTGCGCGCTGCGCGCGGCGTTTCTTCATGTACCAGCCTGCCACGCCCATCAATGCGGCGCCGGCCAGGGCCGGCTTGACCAGGCGGCGCTGGCGCACGAAATTGAATGCGGTCAGCGCGTACGGCATCAATACCGAGATGCTCGTGCCCGTGGGTTTCAGCAGAGCATCAGCCCGGGCCCGCAAGGCCCATGTGGCGTGGTCGATAGCAGAATGTAGCATGACTTCGGGCCGCGCGCCGTGCTTTACCTGTGCCTTGGCATAGATGATGCCTGCACGATAGAACTCGCCTTCACGCAGCAGCTCGGCTTTGCGCAGCACGGGATCGGCACTGTGCTTGTGGCCGGCCAGTCCGGTCGGCTCATCCTTGCCATGCTTGTGATCGTGTTTTTCCATGTTCGTTCCCCTGTAGGTGGCCGCTTAATGCAGCGCGTCGCGGTCGTTCCGGAGTTCCTTCATCGTTTCCGGGAAGGTCAGCTTGCCCTGCTTGAGCAAAGCCATGCCCTTCATCAGCAGCCCAACCGTGATCGCCAGAAACACCAGGAACATCACTAGCAGGATCTTCCAGCCCCACGAATCCCAGGCCAGCATCACGATAGTCGCGGTGCCATAGGCCAGTGCGAACCACACGGCGAGAACGGCGCCGGCGAAAATCGCCAGCAGTTCGATCGCGTGGTTACGCACTTCCGACATCTCGAGCGCCGCTAATTCAAGGCGGGACACGACGAGGCCGAACAGGTTCTTCGCCAGGCCGGAGATGCCACCCATGAGTCCAGGACCATGCACGACAGTTTCGGTCTTTTCCATGGCGTTATCTCCGGCGCGAATTATTTACGACCCAGGTAAATGCCGACCAGCAGGCCGACACTCGCTGCGGCAGCGACGGTACGCCATGGGTTGTCTTTAACATAGACATCGGCGGTCTCTGCCAGTTCCTTGCTCTTGATGACAGCTTGACCTTGATACTGGCTGGCCTTGCCCATGGCGCGGTCCAGCAGTTCCATGCCGCGCGTACGCAGCTCGTCGGCCTTGACACCGGTGAGCGATGCGGCGGCGGTCAGCATTGCCTGCGCGTCCTTGACCAGGACCTTCATGTCGGCGCTGGTGTTTTGCAGGCCGTCGTCGAACGAGCGGGTGTTGCGGGTGGTGGTGTCTAGCATGGTGAACTCCTGTTGTTGGTTGTGTGAAGGTTGGTAAAAAAATCAGGGCAAGAGGAAATCGTGCATGTCATCGGCGTGCTCTTCCTCGACGGCGAGGATTTCGATGAGCATCTGTTTCGTGGTCGGATCCTTGTCGCCCAGCGCAACGATCATCTGGCGGTACGACTCGATCGCGACGCGCTCGGCGATCAGGTCGGCGCGCACCATGGCCTGGGTGTCTTCCGAATCGTCATACTCGGCATGCGAACGTGCGGTCAGCGTGGCCGGATTGAAGTTCGGCGAGCCGTTCAGCTGCACGATGCGTTCGGCGATGCGGTCGGCGTGTTCCTGCTCCTGCTGGGCGTGCTCGAGGAACTCTGCCTTCAGGGCGCCGTTGTTCGGGCCGCTGACGGTGTAGTAGTGGCGCTTGTAGCGCAGCACGCACAGCAGTTCGGTGGCGAGCGCGTCGTTCAGCATGGCGATGACCGCCTCGCGGTCGGCCGCATAGCCCTCGGTGACGGCGCCGTCATCGAGGTTGGCCGCGGCGCGGCGGATGGCTTCGATGTCGAAGCCATGCGCGCGCGGGATGGTGCTTTGTTCCATGACGTTTCCTTAAAAATTGAGCGGTGAATCAGCGGACGGCCGTACGCGGCGGAATCGGCGCGTTGTCGTTCGACAGCACGATCTCGACGCGGCGGTTGCGCTGGCGGTTGCCGGCCGTATCGTTGGCGGCGACCGGGAACGCTTCGCCATATGCCTTCATGGCGATGCGGTCGCGCGGCACGCCCATGCCGCCCAGGGCCGAGGCCACTGCTTCGGCACGGCGCTGCGACAGTTCCTGGTTATACGAGGAGCTGCCGACGCTGTCCGTAAACCCTTCGACCAGCACCGTGCGGTTCGGGTTCTGTGCCATGACGTCGGCCAGCTTGCGCAGGGTCGACAGCCCGTTCGGTGTCAGGCTGGCCTGGTTGGTGGCGAACAGCACGTCGCCGATCGTCACGACATAGCCGCGCTCGGTCTTGACGGCCTGCAGTTCGACCAGGATGGCCTCCAGCATCGCGGCGCGCTGCACCAGTGCCGCATTCTGTTCCTGCGTGGCGGCAGCCTGCTGCTGGGCCGACTGGGCCTGCATCTGGGCCTGGGCGGCCTGGGTCTGGGCGGCTTCGGCTTCGCGCTTGGCGCGGTCGGCTTCGGCAGTGCGGGCTTCCAGACGCATTTCGGTGCGCTGGCGCGAGGCGTCGGCGATGTTCGCTTCGGCGGTCTTGCCCTTCGCTACTTCCATGGCGGTGGCGATGCGCTGCTTGGCCACATAGGCCAGGCGGTCGACATCGCTCAGGCTTTCGCGGCGGGCGGCCGCGG
>JANNNC010000029.1:0-19073 GCA_031398335.1 Massilia sp. | reverse complement strand
CCAGGCGCTTGACCTCCGCCAGCGGCAAGGCCGTGTCGGCCGCATCGGTCCACTTGCGGTTCAGGAAGGGCTGCCAATCGACGGCGTGCTTGCTCTTGAAGTTCGTCAGCACCGGATCGATGGTGTGCTTGCCGGCATCCATCGCAGCGCGGAAGGCCTTCACCATCTCGTCGGGGCCGTCGGCCGGCAATATGTTCTGCGCGATCAGCTTGTCGCCGTAGAGCTTGCGCGTGCCGGGGTGCTTGGCGATCACCTTGTACATCAGCGGCTGCGTCAGGCTCGGCGTGTCCTGCTCGTTGTGGCCGAGCTTGCGGAAGCAGATGATGTCCACCACGACATCCTTGTGGAACTGCTTGCGATAGTCCATGGCGAGCTGCGTGCACAGCACCACCGCCTCGGGGTCGTCGCCGTTGACGTGCAACACCGGCGCTTCGATCATCTTGACCACATCGGTGCAGTACAGCGTCGAGCGCGAGTCGCGCGGGTCGCTGGTGGTGAAGCCGATCTGGTTGTTGATCACCAGATGCAGGGTGCCGCCGGTGTAGTAGCCGCGCGTTTGCGCCAGGGCCAGGGTTTCCATCACCACGCCCTGGCCGGCGAAGGCGGCGTCGCCATGCACGAGGATCGGCAAGACCTGGTCGCCCAGGTCGTCGCCTCGCCGCTCCTGGCGCGCCTTGACACTGCCTTCGACGACCGGGTTGACGATCTCCAGGTGCGAGGGGTTGAACGACAGCGACAGGTGCACCGGCCCGCCCGGCGTCGAGATGTCGCTCGAGAAGCCCTGGTGGTATTTGACGTCGCCCGAGGGCAGGTCGTCGGCGTGCTTGCCTTCGAATTCTTCGAACAGCTCGGCCGGCGCCTTGCCCAGGGTGTTGACCAGCACGTTCAGGCGGCCGCGGTGGGCCATGCCGATGACGATTTCCTGGACGCCCTGCTCACCGGCGCGCTGGATGGTTTCGTCCATCGAGGCGATGAAGGACTCGCCGCCTTCGAGCGAGAAGCGCTTGGCGCCGACGTATTTGGTATGGAGGTAGCGTTCCAGGCCTTCGGCAGCCGTCAGGCGCTCGAGGATGTGGCGCTTTTTCTCGGCCGAGAAGGTCGGGGTCGAACGGATCGACTCGAGGCGCTCCTGCATCCAGCGCTTTTCGGTCGGGTCGCTGACGTACATGAACTCCGCACCGATGGAGCGGCAGTAGGTGTCGCGCAGCATTTGCAGCAGGTCGCGCAGGGATGCGCTCTCGCCGCCGAAATAGGTGTTCGAGATGTTGAACTTGGTGTCGAGGTCGGCGTCGGTGAAGCCGTAGAAGGACGGATCGAGCTCGGGAATAGGCGGACGTTCCTGGCGCTGCAGCGGGTCCAGGTTGGCCCAGCGCGAGCCGAGGTAGCGGTAGGCGGCGACCAGCTGGGTCACGGCGACGCGCTTGCGTGCCATTTCCGGATCGGCCTCGGTCGCGGCGCTGACGATGCGGATCGGGCCTTGCCTGGCGCGTTCGGCGAACGAGGCGATGACCGACGAGTGGATCACGTCGGGACGCGCAGTGCCGTCGACGGCAGGCACGTTCTGCATGCTGTCGAAATACGCACGCCAGTTGTCGGGGACCGAACCTGGATTGTTCAGGTAGGCTTCGTATAACTCTTCCACATACGGCGCATTACCGCCGAACAGGTAGGAGTTCGCAGATTGTTGTTGCATCATTCTTGCTCACCTTTTCTTCGCGCTTCGCGAGTATGGCGGGTTAATCTAACCTTCCGCGACACGGCCTGACCGGTTAGCGGATTGCAACTAGACATCAAGTTGTGGGGAAGGACAGATGGGATCTTCATGCACGTTTTGAAGACCTCATGATATTGCGTCGGACCACTCTGATCCTTCGCAACAGCGGGGGGTATTGTAACGCAACATACCGGGCGCATAAGGCGTGGCCTGAATTTTGTTGACCGTCTAAATGATAATGGTTATCATTTGCGTTGTGTACTCAACAGGAAGCTTGCATGTCTGTCCAGAAATCGCCGGTTGGCGTGATTGCCACGGCCCAGGCGCCTGCTGCGGCCGGCCCCGCCGCCCTGCCCGGCGTGCGGCGTTCGCTCTGGCTCAGGACGCTGCACCAGTGGCACTGGATCAGTTCGGCCATCTGCCTGATGGCGATGTTGCTTTTTAGCATCACCGGCTTCACCCTGAATCATGCGGCGCAGATCGAATCGAAGCCGCAGGTCACGCGCATCAAGGCGACGGTGCCAGCTTCCCTGCTGCCGGTGCTGCGCAGCCATGCCGAGAAGCACGCCGATGGCGAAACGCCTGTGCCGACCCAGCTGGCGGAATGGGCCAACGGCGCCTTTCCGGTCGACCTGCGCGGACGCAGCGCCGAGTGGAGCGAGGAAGACGCCTATGTCGCCCTGCCGCGTCCCGGCGGCGACGCCTGGCTGCGCATCAGCCTCGACGGCAATGCCGAATACGAAGTCACCTCGCGCGGCGCCATTTCCTGGCTCAACGATCTGCACAAGGGCAGGAATACCGGTCCCGTGTGGAGCTGGTTCATCGACATTTTCGCCATTGCCTGCCTGGTCTTTTGCATCACCGGTTTCCTCATCATGAAGATCCATGCGGCCAACCGGCCGTCGACCTGGCCGGTAATCGGCTTTGGCATCGTGCTGCCGGCCGTGCTCGCGCTGCTGTTCGTCCATTGAACGTTCACTCATCCATATAGAAGGCATTGCATGAAACTGTCTCCCGCGCTCGCCCTGTCCTTGCCGTTGTTATCGAGCGGCGCCGTGGCCGCCGACCTGGCGGTGAAGTTCGAACTGCCGCAGCTGAACGTGGCCGAGTACCACAAGCCGTATGTCGCGATGTGGATCGAAAAGGCCGACGGCTCCATCGCTTCTACTCTTTCTGTGCTGTACGACCTCAAAAAGAAGGACAACGCGGGCGAGAAGTGGGTGAAGGACATGCGCACCTGGTGGAGGAAGGCCGGGCGCGAAGCGACGCTGCCGATCGACGGCGTTTCGGGCGCCACGCGCGCCGCCGGTACCCACACGATCAGTTTCGGCCCGGCCAGGACCGGCATCGACAAGCTGCCGGCCGGCGACTACAAACTGGTGGTCGAAGCGGCGCGCGAAGCGGGCGGACGCGAACTGGTGCGCGTGCCCTTCACGCTGCCGGCCAAGGGCAAGGTCGCGGCCGCTGCGGCCGGCAAGGAAGAACTCGGCGCAGTCTCCATCAACATCCAATAAAGAGAATCCAGCATGCACAATTCGTTTATCAAGCATGGCGTCCTCGGCCTGATCCTGGCAGCCGCCGCCGGCGCCGCCAGCGCCCATCGCCCGTGGATGCTCCCGAGCGCCACCATCGTCGAGAACAAGGACGCCTGGGTCATGGTCGACGGCGCCGTCTCCGAAGGCCTGTTCGATTTCGACCACATGCCGCTGCGGATGGACGGCGTCACCGTCACCGCGCCGGACGGCAGCAGCGCCGCCGCGCCCGCCGCCGTGACCGGCAAGATGCGCTCCTCGGTCGACATTCCCCTGCCGAAGGAAGGCACCTACCGCATCGCCCTGGTCAGCAACAATGCGATGGGCAGCTATAAAGTCGGCAACGAAGTCAAACGCTTCCGCGGCAGCGAAGCCGATTTCGCCAGGCAGGTGCCGGCCGGCGCGACTGAGGTGCGCGAGACGCTGACCCACCAGCGCATCGAAACCTTCGTCACCGCCCACAAGACCAGCGACGGCGCCCTGAAGCCGACCAACGTCGGCCTCGAGATGGTGCCGCTGACCCACCCGAACGACTTGCGCGCCAACGAAACGATGCGCGTGCGCTTCCTCCTGGACGGCAAGCCGCTGCCTGATTTACCCTTCAGCCTGGTGCCGGGCGGCGTGCGCTATCGCGGCGTGGCCGGCGAAATCCGCTTGAGCACCGACGCCAGGGGCGAAGCGAGCTTCAAGCTGCCGTCCGCGAACATGTACTGGATGAACGCGGCCTGGCCGCCGAACCCGGGCAAAGGTCCAGGTCCGGACAGCGGTCCGGCCGAGACCCGCCGCTACGCCTACACGGCGACCATCGAAGCCCTGCCGGAGTAAGCAGCCCCTTGCGCAACGTATTGGTTCCCCTCGCCATCGATCCTGCCCTGGTCGCCGACGGCAGCGTGCTGCACGACGCTTCGGGGTCGACGATGGGAACGACCTGGTCGGCGCGCCTGATGCTGCCGCCCGGCGTGCGCAGCAAGCTCGGTGAACAGCTGCAGCGCGAACTCAATGGCATCGTCGCCGAGATGAGCCATTGGGAGCCTGATTCGACGCTGGGACGCTACAACCGGGCGCGCGCCGGGACCTGGCATGCGCTGCCGCCGCGTTTTACCGAGGTGCTCGACTACGCGCTTGGCGTGGCTGAAGCGAGCGGCGGCGCCTACGATCCCTTCGCCGGCGCGCTGGTGAACCTGTGGGGCTTCGGTCCCGAGCGGCGCTATAACGAGCCGGACTTTTATGCGCCCGCGCCCGCTGCGGTGGCGTCCGTGCTGGCGCAGCGCGCTGCGCTGCATCCAGAATTCGACCGCGCCGGCGCGCGCCTGCTGCAACCCGGCGGCGCCCTGCTCGACTTGTCCTCGATTGCGAAAGGCTATGCCGTCGACCGCCTGGCCTGGTGCATGGAGCAGCACGGCGTGCGCCATTACCTCGTCGAGATCGGCGGAGAATTGCGCGGGGCCGGCATGAAGCCGGACAGCCAGCCGTGGTGGGTCAGGCTGGAGGGCGTGCCCGGGCTTGATGCCACGCCCACCGTCGCCGCGCTGCACGGCCTGGCGGTGGCGACATCGGGCGACTACCGGCGCTATTTCAAGCACGGGGCCTCGCGCGCCTCGCACACGCTCGATCCGCGCAGCGGTTATCCGGTGGCGCACGACATCGCCTCGTGCACCGTCCTCCATCCGGACTGCATGGCGGCCGATGCGCTGTCGACCACCATCACCGTGCTCGGGCTTGATGCCGGATTCGCCTTTGCCGAAGAACGCGACCTGGCCGCGCGCCTGCTGCTGCGCCGCGCGGGCGGTCTCGAAGAACGCACTACCAGGGCTTACCGGGCCATGCTGCAATGATGCTGACGATCGATCCCATGCGCTGGGGCAGCGCGCTCGCGCTGGTCGCCGCCTGGGGCGGCCTGTGCGCGGCCATGCTGCGCAGGCCGCGGCCTTTGGCTGCGCCTGGTGACGCCGACTGGCTCGTCGTGTACGCCAGCCAGACCGGCAATGCCGACTATCTCGCCCAACAGACGGCGGCCACGCTGTCCACCGGCGGCCTGTCGGCACGCGCGCTGTGCATGTCGGCGCTCGATGCCGGCACGCTGGCCGGCGCCACCCGCATCCTCTTCATCGCCAGCACCTATGGCGAGGGAAATTCCCCCGACACCGGCGCGCGCTTCGCCGACGTGACCATGGGCGGCGCACCCGACCTCTCGGCACTGCACTACGCCGTGCTGGCCCTGGGAGACAGCAGCTATACCAATTTCTGCGGCTTCGGCCGTTCGCTCGACGCCTGGCTGGCCGCGCGCGGCGCCACCGCCCTGTTCGACCGGATCGAGGTCGACCGCGGCAGCGGCGAGGCCATCGGCGCCTGGCAGCACCAGCTCAGCCGCCTGGCCGGCACCAGCGACGCCCCCGACTGGGAAGCGCCAGCCTACGGCCACTGGCGCATCGTCGAACGCACCCGCCTCAACACGGGCAGCGCCGGGGCGCCTTTGCATCGCATTGCCCTCGCGCCGCGCGAGGGCTTGCTGCCCGACTGGGAAGCGGGCGACCTGGTGCAGGTGTGCGCCCCGAGCGACCCGGCGCAACCACGCGAATACTCGATCGCCTCGGTGCCCGGCGAAGGCCGCATCGAACTGCTGGTGCGCCTGCAGCAGCATGCCGACGGCAGCGCCGGCGCGGCCTCGGGCTGGCTGTGCCTCGACGCCGGCATGGATGCGACGATTGCATTGCGGGTGCGTGCGCATGCGCGCTTTCGCCTGGGCGAGAACGCCGCGCGGCCGCTGATCCTGATCGGGAACGGCACCGGTCTTGCCGGCCTGCGCGCCTTATTGAAGGCGCGTATCGACGCCGGCGTTCATGAGAACTGGCTGGTCTTCGGCGAACGTAATCGTCAACACGATTTCCTCCTGCGCGACGAGCATGAAGGCTGGGTCGACGACGGCAAGCTGGCGCAGCTCGACCTTGCCTTTTCGCGCGATGCCGACGGACCGCGTTATGTGCAGCATGTGCTGGCCGAGCGCGGCGACGAACTGCGCGCGTGGATCGCGCGCGGCGCGGCGGTATATGTGTGCGGCAGCCTGCAGGGGATGGCGAGAGGCGTGCACGAAGCCCTCGCGACTGCGCTCGGGGCCGCGGCGCTGGACGACTTGGCGGCGCAGGGTCGCTACCGGCGCGACGTCTACTGAGTTGTTTTTCAAAGCCACCGCACCCGGTGGCTATTTGTTTGCCGCGGCGCACCGTAGGGTGGGCACTCTGTGCCCACGCGAAAGCCAGCCAGGTGTTGGCAGGATCAAGGCCCCAGCGCCAGCACAACCGAAACGGTTGCAGATGATCCGCGATGACGCGTCCGGCCCGATGCGGCCGTCGCCGCGTTTGTCGGCCGACATGACACGACTGTCCGCGTCGGCACAGCGTGCCCACCCCGCATCGGAACGCGAATGATAACAATTCTCATTTACAAATTGCTCAATGCTCTCTAGAATGCTTGTCAGTTCATCAGAAGCGCCCGCACCCAGCAGGGCGTCCTCCAACGAGAGAAAACAGGAAGACCATGCATCCGATCAAAAGCCGCAAGCACGCCGCCAGCCGTTTCAACCAACACCTGAGCGCCGCGCTGGCGACCATGCTGCTGCCTGTCGCCGCCCAGGCGAGCGAGGCCACGCCGCCCGCATTCGACGACGCGAGCAGCGCACCGGTGTCGAAAGTCCAAGTCGTCGGCAAGACGGAAAACGACTTCAAGGCCGAGCGCGCATCGTCGCCGAAGTACACGGAAAAGCTGGTCGACACGGCCCAGTCGGTGCAGGTCATCAAGAAGGAACTGATCGAGCAGCAAGGCGCCCTGACGCTCACCGAAGCGCTGCGCAACACGCCCGGCGTCGGCGCCTTTTTCCTGGGCGAGAACGGCAACACGAATACCGGCGACGCCATCTTCATGCGCGGCTTCGATACTTCAGCCAGCATCTTCGTCGACGGCGTACGCGACGTCGGCTCGGTCTCGCGCGACGTTTTCAACCTCGAACAGATCGACGTCGTGAAGGGTCCCGCCGGGACCGACAACGGCCGCGGCGCGCCGACCGGCTCGGTCAACCTGGTGTCGAAAAAAGCGTCCATGGAAGACGCCATATCGGCTTCCGCAACCGTCGGCAGCGCCTCGCAAAAACGCGTCACCGGCGACGTCAATAAGGTCTTGAACGCCGAACGCGGCATCGCCCTGCGCCTGAACGCGATGACCCAGGACGCAGGCCGCCCGGCGCGCGACGTCGTCAAGGACAAGCGTTGGGCCATCGCGCCGAGCCTGGGTTTCGGTTTGAACGGTCCGACCCGCGTCGTGCTCGACTACCTGCACGTCGACCAGGACAATATCCCCGACGGCGGCGTGCCGACGATCGGCCTGCCCGGCTACACGAGCCCGGACCGCAGCCGTCCGTTCATCACCGATGCCCCACGGGTCGCCCCGCAGAACTTCTACGGCTCGAACAGCGACTACGACAAGGTACAAGCCGACATGGCCACCGTGCGCGTCGAGCACGATTTCGCGCCCGGCTTCAAGCTGCACAACATCACGCGCTACGGCCGCACCAGCCAGGACTACCTGCTCAGCGCCTTCCTCAATTCCGGCGCCAACCTGGCCACGCCCAACCCGGCTGATCCGTCGACCTGGACCATGGTGCGCAACACCCGCACTGTGAAGGACCAGGAGAACCGCATCCTCACCAACCAGAGCTCCCTCACGTCGCAATTCGATACCGGCAGCCTGCGCCACACCCTGGTGACGGGCCTGGAGTTGACCAGCGAGCGCCAGATCACCTATGGCCTGACCGGCCTCGGCCTGCTCCCGGCGGCGAACCTGTACCGTCCCGACGCGAACGTCCCGGTCACCGGCCTCGCGCCAAGCCGCACCGGCGCCTACAACCAGGGCGTGATCGATACCCAGAGCCTGTACGCCTTCGACACCATCAAGTTGGGCGAGCGCTGGATCTTCAATGGCGGCCTGCGCGTGGACCACTTCAGCGGCGACTACACGGTGGTGGCGCTGACCACGGGGGCGGCAAACCCGTTGCTCGTGCCGACCCACTTCAATGTCGGCGACACGCTCGTCAACGGCAAGGCATCCATCCTGTTCAAGCCGACCGCCAACAGCAGCATCTATGCGATGGCGGCCAGCTCGAAGCTGCCGCCGGGCTCCAGCTTCACGGTGTCGGGCAACGCCAACAATGCGCAAAACCCGATCTACGATCCGCAGGAAACCGTCACCACTGAATTCGGCGGCAAGCTCGACCTGCTCAAGCAGAAGCTGGCACTGACCGGGGCCGTCTTCCGTACCGAAGTGAAGAACGAAGTCGAGCAGGACCCGGTCGACCTGAAGTACTACCAGACCGGACGCAAGCGCGTGCAGGGCGTGGAGCTGGGCGCGACCGGCGAACTGGCGCGCAACTGGCTGGTGAGCGCGGGCTACCTGTACATGGACACCAGCGTCGACGCGGGCAAGGTCATCACCGCCGGCGGCGAGAACCACCTGACCTACACGCCAAAGCGCTCGTTCACGCTGTGGACCTCGTACGACCTGCCCTTCGGCCTGAAGATCGGCGGCGGCGCGCGCTACAGCGACCGGTTGCTGCGCGGTCGAGACAGCGCCATCGGCACCCCGGCCTACACCGAGTCGTACTGGGTCTTCGATGCGATGGCCTCCTACCAGGTCAGCCGCAACCTCGACCTGCGCCTGAATGTCTACAACCTGGGCGACGAGCGCCATGTCGCCGCGATCAACAAGAGCGGCTACCGCTACACCCCAGGGACGCCGCGTGCGGCCAGCCTGACGGCGAACCTGCGTTTTTAACCTGCTCCTCCAGCAGTTTGACGCCCCTCGCCGCTGACGGCGGCGGGCGTTTTTTTCGCTCGTTGGGCAGGGATTGGCCTAAAATGGCGTGCCTCCACTCGGTTCAATAAGCCTTGAGAATATCGATCGGCCTTCGCCTGTTTGCCTCGGTCCTGCTGGCCATCCTGGCGGTGGCGGCGGGCGCCGTCTTCCTGTTGCGCCAGAACGTGCTGGAGAGCTTCGGCGACTACGCGGTCCAGATCGAACTGGACCGGCTGGAAGAACTGTCGACCGGGCTCGCGCGCCGCTACGCGCGGCATGGCAACTGGAATTTCATCCCGGCGCAAGGCAAACGCGAATGGATCGCACGCGAACTGGCGCGCCTGCAGATCGATCGCGAAGCGCGGGCCTTGCCGCCAGCGCCCGTACCGGCGGCGCCGGTGATGCCTGCGCGCGCCGCCGCTGCACTGCCGCCCATCCCCGTCCCGCCCGCACCCCCTGCCCCGCCGCTGCCACCGCTGCCGCCGCCGTCGATCGACAGCGCGCCGGGCCCCGACGACGCCGCGCCCCTGCAGGCGCGCATCACCCTGTTCGATGCGGCCGGCACGCCGATCGCAGGCAGGCCTCCCGGCACCCTGCCGCTGGCCAGGCGAGCGATCGTGGTCGAGGGCCGCACGGTCGGGTCGCTGGCGGTTGCGCGCACGGCGCGTCCGACCGATGCCCTGGCCTTCGCTTTTCTGCAGCAGCTGGGCGCGACCCTGTGGCTGATCGCCGCGGCCGGCGTGGCCTTGAGCGCGCTGGCCGCCGTGCTGCTCGCCGGACACTTCCGGCGCCCGATCGCACGCCTGGCGCAAGGCGCGCGAGCGCTGGCCGATGGCCGCTTCGAGACCCGCCTCGCGGACGGACGCAGCGACGAGCTGGGCGAACTGGCGGGACACTTCAACGTGCTCGCGGCGCATCTTGAAGGTGCCGAGGATGCGCGCCGCCAGTGGGTCGCCGACACCTCGCACGAACTGCGCACCCCGCTCGCCGTGCTGCGCGCCCAGTTGGAGGCGCTGCAGGACGGCGTGCGCAGCGCCGACCCGGCGCACGTCGCGGCGATGCTGCGCCAGGTGCTGGCGCTGTCGAAAACGATTGACGATCTGTATGCGCTGGCACGGGCCGACGTTGGCGCCCTCGATTGCCGGCGCGAGCCAGTCGACCTGTGGCGGCTCGCGGTCGAGGAAGCGCAGTCGTTTGCGCAGCGCCTGCACGCGGCCGGGCTGGCGCTGGACATCGACGCCGCGCCACCACAGGCCAGCGTGCTCGCGGACCCCGACCGCATGCGCCAGGTGCTGCGCAACCTGTTCGAGAACAGCCTGCGTTACACGACCTCGCCCGGCCGGGTGCTGCTGTCGGCGCAGGCGGCCGGCGGCCAGCTCGCACTGGCGATCGAGGACAGCGCGCCCGGCGTGCCCGACGCAGCACTGGCGCGCCTTGGCGAACGCTTCTACCGCGTGGATGCCTCGCGCAGCCGTGCCGGGGGCGGCGCCGGACTTGGCCTCGCGCTGTGCCTGCGGCTGGCCGAGGCGCAAGGCGCGCGGATGCGCTTCGGGTCCTCGCCGCTGGGCGGCCTGCGCGTCACGCTGTCGCTGGAGCTTCAGCCATGACCGCCATCGTCATCGTCGAGGACGAACCGGAAATGGCCGCGCTGGTGGCCGACTACGTGCGCGCCGCGGGTTTCCATCCGACGGTCTTCGGCGACGGCGCCGCGGCGCTGGCGGCGATCCGCAATGCGCCCCCTGCGCTCGACCTGATGCTGCCTGGCCTCGACGGCCTGTCGCTGTGCCGTGAAGTGCGGGCTTTTTCCAGGGTGCCGATCGTGATGGTAACGGCGCGGGTGGAGGAAATCGACCGCCTGCTCGGCCTCGAGCTCGGCGCCGACGACTACCTCTGCAAACCCTTCAGCCCGCGCGAGCTGGTGGCCCGCATCAAGGCAATCCTGCGCCGCAGCGGCATCGCAAGCGCGCCGCTGGCCATCGACAGCGCCGCCCGCCGCGCCAGCGTGCATGGCCGGCAGCTCGACCTGACGCCGACCGAATTCGACCTGCTGGCCGCCCTCGCACGGCGGCCGGGCCAGGTGTTTTCGCGCGCCCAGCTCCTCGCGCTGGCGCACCAGGACAAGCTGGAGGTGACCGACCGCGCCATCGACAGCCACATCAAGAATGTGCGGCGCAAGATCGAGGCGGCGGCACCGGGGCTGGAACCGATTCGCTCGATCTATGGTCTAGGTTATCGCTTCGAACCTTGACGCCTGATGCCGGTAGGGGAACGGTTACCTGACCGGCCTCCATTGTTTCTCCACATTCCGTATGCACGATGGTCCATCGGCGCCACTGTCGCGCGCCGCACCACCAGGAGAACAACATGCAGACAGCTTCACTCATCTTCATCGCCTTGCTGCTCGCCGCCAGCGCCAGCCATGCCGACGTTCGCATCGTCCCGCCCACCCCGCCCGCGCCCCCGGCGCCGCCCGCCCCGCCGCAGCCGCCCATGCCCGCGATACCGGCCATGCCCGCCGACATTCCCGCCCCACCGGCCCCTCCCGCTCCGCCGCCGCTGCCGGCCATCCCGGCCGAGGCGCATGCCGCCTGCGCGAACAAGGCGAGCGGCAGCCAGCTGAGCTTCACGCCCGGCCCCGGCGAGCGCATGAGCGGCCTGTGCCAGCGGGTCGACGGACGCATGGTGTTCGAGCTGCGCAGCTACCGCAGCGAGCATTGATATCCTGCTGCCTCATGCGTAGCGGACGGCGTCCTGTTGGCAAAATGCTTACAATCGGCGCATCAGCGTTCGCTCAATGGGGCAGTTATGTTCGATATGGATTTGGCGTGGTGGGAATTTATCGCACGCGGCGCGCTCGTCTACCTGGCGCTGCTGCTGATGGTGCGCCTGTCGGGCCGGCGCACGGTCGGCCAACTCACGCCTTTCGACTTGCTGGTGGTGATGCTGCTGTCGGAAGCAGTCTCGAACTCCTTGACCGGCGGCGACAATTCGGTAAGCGGCGGCCTGATCATCGCCGCCACCCTGATCGTCCTGAATGTGGGGGTGGCCATGCTCTCGACTTATAGCCGGCGCGCATCGAAAATGGTCGACGGCAGCGCGGTTCTGATCGGGCGCAACGGCCAGTTTTTCGACGACGTGGTGAAACGTTGCCGCATCGCGGAGTCCGACCTGGAACAGGCCCTGCGCACGGCCGATTGCGAGCGCTCGGACATGCAGACCGCCTTCCTGGAAGCGGACGGCGAAATTACGATCCAGACGAAAAAGTAATCTGCGTCGAGTCGCATTATGATACACCCGGGGGAGAATCGTGCGAAATCTGTATCAGATTCGCCCCGCTTGCCCCGTTTCTTCCGCGCGCTCAATTTCCTGCAGAGCTTATTGCTTATCGGCTCCTGCCCATCCGGGCCGTGTGAGATTCCCGCCAACGCTGTGCTAATTTTTTTGGCAGCGTCACGTCGTGGCGCCCCGGATTCTTTCCTTATCAGGAGGTCTCTGCCATGAAACACCACTTGTCCCTACTGGCGCTGGCGGCGGCGATGGTGCTTGCACCCGCATCGTACGCCCAGGCCCAGACGACCATCATCAAGGCCGTTGCCAGCGGCCCGGCGGAAAGTCCGCCGAACGGCTCGCCCGGCTCGAGCGTCGCCAGTTTCGAGATCGACGGCAACCTGATGCGTGCCGAGCTAGCTTTCCGCGACTTGCTCGGCCCGGTCGTCGCGGCCCACATCCACTGCTGCACCACCGCCGCCTTCACCGGCACCGCCGCGATCGCCCTGCCCTTCGAGGATTTCCCGACCGGTGTGACCAACGGCCTGTATTCCCAGGCCTTCGCCCTCAGCGACGCCTCGATCTACGCACCGGCCTTCCGGGCGGCCTTCGGCGGCACGGCGGCCACGGCCAGCGCCGCGCTGATCGATGCCATCAACGACAATACCGCTTACCTGAACATCCACACGACCCGGTTCCCGGGCGGCGAGATCCGCGGCTTCCTGGTGGCGGCGCCGATTCCGGAACCGGCGACCTGGGGCATGCTCGGGCTGGGCCTGGTCGGGTGCGGGCTGTTGGCGCGGCGGCGTGCAAGGGTTGGCGGCGCCGGTTTCCCGATCGGCCAGGCTGCCTGAGGGGACGGGCGTTTCAGGAGGCGGATGTGGTGCGGACTTCCCGCTCGGCCAGCATGGCTGACCAGGCGGGAATCGCCGTACGCCAGAAGGCGGCAAGCGATGCCTGCGGTTCCAGCGGCAGGCCGAGGAAGCGCGCCGCATCGGCCAGGGCGGCGATGGCCGCCGCCTCGTCGCCGGGCAGCACGGCCAGCGCGCCAGTCTGTTTCGAGAGCTTTTCGCCATGCGCATTGCGCACCACCGGCACGTGCAGGTAGCGCGGCGTCGGCACGTTCAATACGCGCTGCAGGTAGATCTGGCGCGCGGTCGAATCGATCAGGTCGGCGCCGCGCACGATGCTTGTCACACCCTGGTCGGCATCGTCGACCACCACCGCCAGCTGGTAAGCCCAGTAACCGTCGGCGCGCAGCAAAACAAAGTCGCCCGACTCGCTGGCCAGGTGCTGGGTCTGGGGGCCGGCGAAGCGGTCGATGAAGGTGATCGTGTCGTCGCCGGCTTCAGGCACGCGCAGGCGCAGGCTGCGCATCGTGCGCCCTGGGGCCAGGCCGTGGCGGCAGGTGCCGGGATAGATCGCGGCCCCATCGGGCGCGACGCCCAGGCGCGAATCGAGGATTTCGCGGCGGTTGCAGCCGCAGGGATAGGTATGCGCGCCGAGCTTTCCGGCCGCGGCCTCGTACAGGTCTTTTCTGCGGCTCTGCCAGACCACCTCGCGGTCGGCATGCATGCCGAGCGCATCGAGCAGCGCGAGGATGGCCATGTCCCCCCCCTTCACGCTGCGGCCCTCGTCGACGTCCTCGATGCGCACCAGCCATTGCCCGTCATGGGCGCGCGCGTCGAGATAGCTGGCGACCGCCGCCACCAGCGAGCCGGCATGCAGCGGCCCGGTGGGCGATGGCGCGAAACGGCCGATGTAGGAGGGGTTCACAGTAGTGCGGGAAGGCGGGGAAAGGGCCGATACGATACCACGGCGTCCTACTTTGGCCCGCCCTTCCAGCCATCCTTGTCTTCGAAATCCTTGATCAGCCGCGTCACCTGGCTGCCGACCTCGTTCGGCACGGCCATCGACAACTGGTAATGCACGATCTCGAAACTGTCGCCCTTGCGCCGCATGACGCCGCTGGCCTGGCAGACGCCCATCTGGGTGTCGAGCAGTTCGTCGAACCAGATCATCGATCGGTCGGCGGAAAAATACACGTTGCGGCGCAGGGCTTTGAAGGCCCAGGCCGATTTGCGCTTGAAATGGGGCTTGGCCCAGGCCTTGAACTCGTCGCGGCGCCAGCGTTCGCTCTTGTCGGTGCCGATGTAGATGCCGTCCCTGGCGATCTTGTCGAAATACGCCGGACGGGAGTGCGCCGCATCGCTGTGCCAGCGGTCGACAAAGGCGTTGACCTGCTTCCTGAGCACGGGATTGGCCTGCGCCACGAGGGTGCACAGCAGCAGGGAGAAAGCAAGCAACAACCGTTTCATGGATGCGCTGACTGTTGACTTAAAAATCACATTCTACACAGCCATATATGACCAAGTGTACAAATTGCCAAATATTTTCAAATCAGGTATATGTTTAGCAACATTACTTTTTGTAAGCCGTTTATGCGCCTGCTCTCCGTCTGCGTGTTCAGCCTGCCCCTCCTTGTCCGCGCACAGCCGCTGGACCCGGCGTTCCAGCCGATGCCTGAAAAGAAGACTTCAGGAATGGCGCCGGGGCCAGCCATCGTTTTGCCGCTGCGCGCACGGCTCGACAAGGACGCCATCCGCGCCGCCGTCGCGGCAACGCCGGCCGACGTGAACCCCTACCCGCGCCGCCACGAGGTGGACACGCTCACGGCTACGCCGATCGAGACGTTCACCAAGGATTTCGCCAAGGCACGGCTGCCTGACTGCCTGCACGCGGACGGCTTGCGCAACCAGCCGACTTTCTTTCTTACGGGCTTCCTGGCCCTGCCATTCATCGGGGTGGCCAAGCTGCGCGGAGTGTGCCGGTGAGAATGAGCGTTCTTGCGGGAATGATGCTGTTGCAGCTGTCGGGCAGCGCGGCCGCCGCGACGCCTGCCGCGCCGGCGCCGTCGCTGCGTGCCCGCCTGAGCGATGACGTGATCAGGCAGGCCGTGCGCGAGACGCTGGCGGAAAATCGCGGTGAGATAAAACCCGCGCCCTCCGGCCAGGTCCTCAGCGGCGACCAGTACCAGGCGTTTTCGCGCAAGTTCACACACGCACAGAAACCGTCCTGCCTGCGCCCGGATGCCCTCAGGCACCAGCCATCCGAACACAGCACCAAGGACTGGTACTTCAGTGCCAGCGGCACCCTCGCGCTGCCCTTCCTGGCGGCCGCCATCGTGCGCGGCAAATGCCAGTAAAGCGTCGTTACCGGTGCAACTCGCCCGCGCGCTCCGGCTGATCGACGATCTCGCGCACCGTCACTTCGAAGCGCGCGCCATCGGGGCGCGTCCAGACGATTGGTCTCGCCCACTTTCATGCCCGGCAGCGCACCGCCGACGGGTGTGAGCACCGACTGCTTGTCTTCGGCGCCGGTGACGTCCTTCGGGTAGGCCAGCGACATGTCGAACTCCTGCGGCGCATCGTCGAGCACGTAGCGCACGCGCGAATTCATGGTCACGACATCGGCCGGCATGTCTTCCGGTTCGACCAGCTCGGCACTCGCCAGCTCTTCGAGCAGCGCCGCGCGCGTGCTCGCCTGTGCGGCGGGCAGCGAATCGAGCCGGTGTTCCAGGCGCTCCATGTCGAGCGAGGAAACGGCGATTGTTGGCTTCATGATGCCACTCCAGGTGTGGCCGCGCAGCGCGGCCGGCAAAAAGGGAAATCTTCCGCGTGACGCGAAAAAAGGGTCGATGCAGTGGACGAGGCTCGGCAGGACGGATGGCGCGAAGCCGGCCGGATTTCCTCACCGAGCCCGGGAGACCCAGGCGAGATCTCGCACGCACAGCCGCCCGGTGCATGCCGGCGACGTGCAAATCGACGCGATAAACCATTGAACGGACGCGACCGGACCGTCCTCGTTCAGGAACGAACCATCAGCATCACAGTATTTATCCATGTTAATTGCGGTAACGGGACACTCCTCATTTCAAGTTTTTTGTCCAGATAATCAGCGATACAAATTGTATCGCCGAATCCGAAATTCAGATCATGGCGAAAAGAGCCCTGCATGAGCACTTCACTCCAGCTGATTGATGTGATGCGGTTTTTGCCGCATCGTCCACCCTTTCTGTTTGTCGACCATGCCAGCGTTGATGATTCGATGGAGCGAATCACAACCATCCACACGTTCCAGCCGGACGAACCTTATTTCGAGGGACACTTTCCCGGCAACCCGATCGTACCTGGTGTCGTTCTCATCGAATGTATGGCGCAAGCATGCCGCTTAATGATGAATGTGCGCGCGGGCGAGATCGTCCCAGGTTTTCTGGTAGGCGTGGAAACCGGTAAGTTCCTGTCGGTGGTGCGCCCGAATGAGACGGTTTCCTTTGACTGCAGGCTCGAGCGCAGTTTCGCGGACCCAGCCGGTGCGGCGCAGCCGATATATATGTTCGGTTGTTATGCCAGTGTTGGGGACATCCGCTGCGCTCGGGCGTACATTATGTGGCGAGTAGCGAGCGCGCGCGACAATGCGATCGAAATCAGTGCCGAAGCGACCGCTGCGTGCCCAAGGCAATTTAGTTATGAAGTATATGTAAAGGTGCGGGAGTTTTATCTTCAGCTGAGCACGGCGCATAAAAAATACGCGGTGCGCGAACCGTCGGGTGGCGACGACGAATTCATCGATGTGTGGGAAACGGCCGGGTTCCATTTCGTCAAGCACCGCCACCGCCTGCGCGACTTCAGCCATTTTCCGGTGCTGGATGAATGGGCAATCCCCGCTTGCCTTGCGTGCCAATGAAAAGGGCCAGGTCCGTGCAATGCACGACCCCAGCCCTTGCAACCCGTACAAACTGCCGCCAAGAATGGCGGCCGATTGCCAGGCAGTGCTACATCTGATTGTTAACGCTTCGACAGTTCCGGCACATCGCGCACCGGCGAACCGACGAACAGCTGGCGCGGACGGCCGATCTTCTGCTCCGGATCGGCAATCATCTCGTTCCACTGGGCGATCCAGCCGATGGTACGCGCCATTGCGAAGATACCGGTGAACAGCGAGACCGGGATGCCCAGCGCCGATTGGACGATGCCCGAGTAGAAATCGACGTTCGGGTAGAGTTTACGCGACACGAAGTATTCGTCCTCCAGCGCGATGCGCTCGAGTTCCATGGCCAGCTTGAACAGCGGGTCTTCCTGCAGGCCCAGCGCTTCCAGCACTTCGTGGCAAGTTTCGCGCATCAGCTTGGCGCGCGGGTCGAAGTTTTTATACACGCGGTGACCGAAGCCCATCAGCTTGACGCCGGAGTTCTTGTCCTTGACCTTTTCGATGAAGGCCGGGATGTTGTCGACCGAGCCGATTTCCTTCAGCATCGTCAGTGCCGCTTCATTGGCGCCGCCGTGGGCAGGGCCCCACAGGCAGGCGATGCCGGCAGCGATACAGGCGAATGGGTTGGCGCCCGACGAACCGGCCAGGCGGACGGTCGAGGTCGATGCGTTCTGCTCGTGGTCCGCGTGCAGGATCAGGATGCGGTCCAGGGCGCGCACCAGCACGTCGTTGACCTTGTACTCTTCGCACGGCGTCGAGAACATCATGTGCATGAAGTTCGCGCTGTACGACAAGTCGTTGCGCGGGTAGACGAAGGGCTGGCCCACCGAATATTTGTAGGCCATCGCCACCAGCGTCGGCATCTTGGCGATCAGGCGGATCGCCGACACTTCGCGGTGATGCGGGTCGTTGATGTCGAGCGAGTCATGGTAGAACGAGGCCAGTGCGCCGACCGTGCCCACCAGCACCGACATCGGGTGCGCGTCGCGACGGAATCCGCGGAAGAAGAACTGCATCTGCTCCTGGACCATCGTGTGCTTGGTCACGGTATCGACGAAGACTTTCTTTTGCTTGGCGTTCGGCAATTCGCCGTTCAGCAGCAGATAACAGCTTTCCAGGAAATCGCAATTGACCGCCAGCTGCTCGATCGGATAGCCGCGGTACAGCAGCTCGCCCTTGTCGCCGTCGATGTAGGTGATCGACGAGTTGCACGCAGCGGTCGACATGAAGCCCGGGTCGTAGGTAAAGCTGCCAGTGGAACCATAGAGTTTGCGGATGTCGATGACGTCCGGACCGATGGTGCCCTTGTAGATCGGGAAATCCAGCGAGGGCGAACCGTCGGAAAACGATAGCGTGGCTTTGTTGTCAGATTGGGTCATGGCTCTTCCTTCTGTTGAGCAGTTTATCGATAAGGGATGCTAGTACAAAAACCACATCGGACGATGGCGTGGGATCAAGCCTGCCGCAGGCGCTTCAGCAATGCATGCACATGCGGCAGGTCGACCTCGCCGGCCGGTTCCTTGCGGGCCAGCAGCAGATCCATCAGGTCGTTGTCAGTCAGGTCCATCAGGCGGGTGTAGGCATCCACCTCTTCATCGGTCATCGCTTCTTCGTTCGCGTCGAGGAAACGGGTCAGCATGATGTCATTTTCCAGCAGGCCGCGCCGGCTGCGCCAGCGCAACCGTGCACGGTTATGGGGATCGCTCTGATGGTTGGCAGACATGGGCTTTTCATTCAAACGGCCCGATGCACGCGGCATGCGGATGACATCGGGCGGGATTGACCGGGCAGCTGGCCCGGCTTGTAGGTTACACCGCGCGGCGCACCAGCAGTTCCTTGATCTTGCCGATGGCCGCATTCGGGCTCAGGCCCTTCGGGCAGACATCGACGCAGTTCATGATCGAGTGGCAGCGGAACAGCCGGTACGGGTCTTCCAGGTTGTCCAGCCG
>JANNNC010000223.1:0-11909 GCA_031398335.1 Massilia sp. | reverse complement strand
GATTCCCAACGTATATACAGAGGTAACACACCCTCCAACTATCAAGGAATCGCCATGCGCACACTCAAATCGACGTTCATCATTGCCGCCATCCTCGCCGGCGGCGCCATCGCGCAGGCCAACGCCGCCGATGTCATGGTTGGCGGCCAGAGCATGCTCGCTTCGAAGGACATCGTCGACAATGCAGTCAACTCGGCCGATCATACGACCCTGGTGGCCGCCGTCAAGGCCGCCGGCCTGGTCGACACCCTGAAGGGCAAGGGACCGTTTACCGTGTTCGCGCCGACCAACGCCGCCTTCAACAAGCTGCCTGCCGGGACCGTCGAGACACTGGTGAAACCGGAAAGCAAAACGACGCTGACCAACATCCTGACCTACCACGTCGTCGCCGGCAAACATGACTTCAAGGCGCTGAGCGCCGCGATCAAAAAGGCGAAGGGCACGGCGGAACTGGCGACCGTGAATGGCGGCAAACTGAAGTTCATGATGAATGGCATGCACAACATCGCCGTCATGGACGAAAAAGGGCAAACGGCCAACATCAGCACCTATGACGTCTATCAGTCGAATGGCGTGATCAACGTCGTCGACAGCGTCTTGATGCCGAAGTAACGGCGCTGCCATGGGAGGGCCGGCCAGGCCCTCCCGGATGGATCACTTCTCCGGCGTAATCCGCCACACCACCCCTCCTGCGTCATCGACCACCAGCAGCGCCCCATCGGCCGCCACTTCGACCGCTGCCGGACGCCCCCACACATCGCGGTCGCTCAGCACCATGCCGGTCATGAAATCCTGGTACTGGCCGGTCGGCACGCCCTTCTTCATCAGCACGCGCACGACCTTGTAGCCGGTGCGGATGCCGCGGTTCCAGGAGCCGTGCAAGGCCAGGAAGATGTCGCCCTCATACGCTTTCGGGAAGGCGAACCTGGCGCCCTTCGGCGCCTGGTAGACGACCATGCCGAGCGGCGCCGAGTGCGACTGGATCAGGGTGTCGGGGACGATGGTCTTGTTCTTCAGGTCGGGCCGGATGCCTTTCAAACGCGGCTCTTCGTTGGCGCCGATGTAGTACCACGGCCAGCCGTAGAAGCCGTCTTTTTTGACGCGCGTGATGTAATCGGGCGGCAGGTTGTCGCCCAGTTCGTCGCGCTCGTTGACGCTGCAGAACAGGTCTCCCGTCGTCGGGTGGACGAGCATGCCGACGCAGTTGCGCAGGCCGTTGGCGAATGGCCTGCGGTTGCGGCCGTCGACATCGAAGGCCAGCACGGCGGCGCGCTCGGTCTCCTCGCCCCAGGCGGCGCCGACGCCATACTTGGCTTCCCACTGCGCCAGCGGCTGCGGGGGCGTGGCGCCGATTCTTGTGGCGACGTTCGTCGCCGAGCCGACCGACAGCAGCATCGTCTTGCCGTCTTTCGAGAACGCGATCGTGCGCGTGACGTGGCCACCGCTGGTGTCGCTGATTTTGTCGATCACGACTTCCGGCTCGCCCTTCGCCTTGATCTCGCCGACGCTGTACGGGAAGCGGACCACCGAGTTGACGTTGGCGACGTACAGGTATTGCGGAGTGGGGCCGGCAGGCCACAGGGCCATGCCGAAAGGGCGCGAGAGGCCGGTCGCGAACACGCTCACATTATCGGCCTTGTCGCCGCCGTTTGAGCGCAGGACCGTGATCTGGCCCTTCGCCGCTTCGGACAGGAAGATGTCGCCGTTCGGCGCGCGCAGCGGCAGGCGCGGTTTACCAAGATTGTCGGCGTAGATGCCGACCTTGAAACCTTTGGGGACGGCGGGCATGGCGCCGTCCGGGCGCGGGGCCTGCTTCGGTCCGTTGCCGGCGCTTTCGCTGGCGAAGGGGGCGGCCAGATCGGTGGCTTTGATGTGGTGCAGGTCGCCGGGTTTGTCGGCGGTCCAGGCGGCGCTGTCGCTGGCGGTGGCCTTCGCGCCTGGCGTCACGGTTGCAACGGCGGCTTTGCCGCTTTGGGTGGTGAGGTAGTCGATCACGGCGGCGCGCGCTTTTGCGTCGGGCACGCCGATCGGCATCGCGGTGCCGGGGACGTCCTTGTTGGGGTCGCGCAGGAATACGTCGAGTTCCTCGCGGGTCCAGGTTTTGCCGGCGGCGCCGGCCTTGGCCAGGGCGTCGGTGTAATTAAAACCGGGGACGCCGGCGGCTTTGCGGTTGATGACGTTGAACAGCCCGGGGCCGGCGCGCGAGGACATGCCGGGGTCGACGGTGTGGCAGCTGGCGCAGTTTTGTTCAAAATAGGTTTGGCCGGCGGTGGGGGCGGCGGTGACTGTGGCGGAGAGCGCGAGGCAGGCGGCGGCGATCGCGGTGTGGATGTGGGTTTTCATGGATTCGTTTTCGTTTTTGTTCGGGTGCGCGCCATGGGATGCATGCGGCATGCAGGCGTTGGTGGGGCTGTTGCCTGTGCTGGTAGTGGTGTGCTTGATCCGCGTGGGCACGGAGTGCCCACGCTACGGGAGATGCCGCGTGTTACTCGACCATGAAGACCGGATAACGGCGCCATTCGGGTTCGCGGTATTTGTCGCAGTGGGCGAAGATAAAATCGAGGACGGTTTCCTGGTTCGAGAGGAGTGCCGGGTTGGCGGCTTTCCATTCGGCGAACTTGGCGGCCAGTGCGGGCTCGTCGCGCAGCATTTGCCCGGCTTCGTCTTCGAATACGTAGTCCGAATACGCTTCCTTCTTTTCCAGCACGCTGTTGAAGAAGCCCCAGCGGAAGAAGCTGTCGTGGGCCAGCGGTTCCAGGGTTTCGACGACGTAGCGCGCTTTGTCCTGGTCGAGCGGGACGACGACGTCGCCTGCGCGCAGCTGTACGCTGGCGTGGCGTTTTTCCAGCTGCACGTCGTCGTGGAACATATGGCCTTCGTAGGCGTTCGGGCGCGACGCGACGGACACGACGTGGTAGTACGCCACGTCCTGCATGCGATCTTGCGTGATGCGTTCGAGCTGCACGCCATTCAGTTCCAGGCGTTCGATCGCCTCAAGCCAGGCTTGCGGAATGATGTAGGCCTTGGGCGCGGCCACTGTCACGTCGGCGTTAAACCGGTTGTAGTAGGCGATGTCGCGTTCCCACGGGCTCGAACGGTCGTAGTACAGGCGCGTGTAGTCGCCCAGCGCGCTCGGCTTGTATTTCGCTTCGTAGCCTTTGAAGCGGAAGGTCGCCGTGTTCTGTTCGTCCATCACCCAGTGGATCGGCCACTCGGCGCGGGTGCGCCCGAGCGCCTTGGCGGCGCGGCGCAGTTGCTGGATCTGGGCTCCGTGCCGCACCGTGAACGCGAGCGCCGACTCGACCAGGGCGCGCATCGATGCGTAGCGGTCCTTGAACGGTTTGAGCATGTGCGTCTCGGGCATGAAGCCGATCGTGTGGTGCAGGGCCGCGTAGCCGGTCGAGAAGCGCGCCGTTTCCAAAAATTCGGCGATGCCGTGGTCCGGGCTGTCCTTGACCGGGTTCACGTACGGGCAGGTCGGCCAGCCGCGCGCCTCCATGTCGGCATACAGCGCCGGCAGCATGGTGTCGCGCAAGAAGCCGCCCAGCTCCGCGCCCAGCTTGTCGGCCTGGGTGTGGATCAGGGTCATCGTGTATGAATAGTCGGCACCGTTCGACGTATGCGTGTCGACCATCACGTCCGGGTCCCAGCGCGTAAACAGTTTGTTGAACACCTGCGCTGTCAGGGTGTCGCACTTGACGAAGTCGCGGTTCAGGTCGAGATGGCGGCTGTTGCCGCGAAAGCCGAACTGCTCCGGTCCATCCTGGTTCACGCGCGAGGTATTCGCGCGATTCAGGCTGCCGTCGACGTTGTACAGCGGAACGAACACGAACACGGTCTGGCCCAGCGCGGCCAGGCGCTGCGGCTCGATGCAGAAGTCGCGCACCATCGCCATGCAGCTGTCGACGCCTTCCGGTTCGCCCGGGTGGATGCCGTTGTTGTTGAAGAAAACCGGACGCCCCGCCGCCTTGATCGCGTCACGCTCGAATACGCCGTCGCTGCTCACCACGCCCGCGTGGATCGGCACGCCGGCGTCCGAGGTGCCGACGACGCCGAAGCGCAGCACCTGCGGGTATTGACGGGCGAGGTCTTCGTACCAGGCGATGCAGTCGGCGAGCGTGGTGGTCTGGTTCTGGTTGCCCAGTTCGTAGGGGGTCTTCAATGCGTTCGACATGGCGATGGCGGCGTAATTAAATGAAGGCGCTACGATACCGCAGAAGCGCCCGCTAGTGGCAGGGCGATGCGCAGCGTGGTGCCGCGCTCGGGGGCGGAGCGCACGTCGAGCGTGCCGTGCAGCGCATACACGCGCTCGCGCATGCCGATGATGCCGATGCCCTCGGAACGCGAGGCCGGATCGAAGCCCTGGCCGTTGTCCTCGACCTCGATGCGCAGCAGCTCATTGGCAGCGTCCAGTACCAGATTCACCTCGGCCGCCGTGGCGCCGGCGTGCTTCATGATGTTCGACAGCGCTTCCTGCACGATGCGGTAGGCGGAAATGGCCAACTCGTTGCCGAGCTTTGAAAAGTCTCCTTCCGAGTGGAAGGCGAAGTGGCAGCCGGCGCTGTCGTAGTGGCGCAGCATCTCCTCGACGGCGCCGTGCAGGCCGAGCATGTCGAGCACCTCCGGACGCAGGCGGCGCACCAGGCGCCGGCCGTTGGCGTACAGGCCGAGCGCCAGTTTGGTAATCGCCTGTGCCTTGGTACGGATCTCCTCGACGTCCGGCCCCGGCTGGGCCCTGGAAGCCAGGGTGCCGATGCTTTGCGCTTCCAGGCGCACCGCGATCAGCGAGGCATTCAGTTCGTCGTGGATCTCGACCGCAATCGTCTTCCTCTCGTCCTCGATGATGCTGTTCACCTTCTGGATCAGTTTACGCTTGTCGGCATCTGCCTGCAGCGCCTCGTTGCGCGAGGCGAGCAGGTCGCGCGTGCGCTCGGCCACCTTGTTTTCCAGGTCCTGGGTCGACTGGTCGAGCGCGACCGACATTTCTCCGATCGAGACCTGCAGCTCCCCTACTTCGCCGCCGGTGGTTACCGGCAGCTCGACCCGGTAAGTGCCGCCGCGGATCGCACGCAGCGCGCAGATCGCTTCTTTCAAGGGCAGGATCAGGGAACGGGCCAGCACCCAGGCCAGGATCCCGCTGGCGGCCAGCGCCAGCGCCGCCATGGCCAGTTCGATGCGAAAGCGCCCGGCCTGCTTGGCCAGCATGTTCGAGGGCGACATCCGCACCTGCACCGCGCCGACGATTTCGGTGGTCAGGGTCGGCGGGCGCGCGTCGCTCGAGGCCGAGACGTGCGGCGTTCCATTATCCGAAAACAGGTTGATCCAGACGACTTGCTTGCGGATCGGCGCTTCGTAGTAATGCGGCTCGGCGTCCTGCGCGGTGTCGGAGGTGACGCGCAGCGCGCGCTTGCCGCTCGCGTCGACCACGTCGACCCGGAAGATGCTTTTATCGGACTGGACCAGGCCGTTGATGGTCAGCCGCAGGTCGCTGAGGTTGCCGGAGATGACGTTGTATTCGCTGGTCTCGGCCAGCGCGCGCGCCAGGATGCGGCCGCGTTCGGCCAGCTCTTCCGCCACTTGTAAGCGGTGCGCGTACCACGAGTACCAGACGAAAGCGGTGAACAGGAACACCACCGGCAGCATGGTGATGAAGGCCATGCGCAGGCCGATGCTCCAGCTGCGCCAGAATTTCAGTGTCATGGCCGCGCGCGCGCAAAACTGCGTGCTTGCTCGCTCACCGCGATGTCGAGCGAGCGGGCCACGCCCTCGTTGATCGCGGTGCGGAAGTAGCGCGGGAACTGCGGCGGCGGCAAGTCTCCGGTGGCGGCAAAGCTGGCCGCCATCTGGGCCACTTGGGCGTTGATGTCCTCGATCTCGGAATAGGTCGTGGCCAGTGCGCCGACCTTCACCATGTCGGCGGAAAAACCGATGACGCCCTGCTTGCGGCGATAGGTCGAGAGCAGGATGTTGCGGATGTTTTCGGGGTTGTAGATGGCGCTGTCGGGCAGCGCCAGCAGCACTTCGCTGCGTCTCGCGCGCGCGAGAATGTCGCCCAGGTCGTCGCCGCGCGCCGCCTGCAACACCTCGGCCTTGCCGGTCAACGAGGGCAGCAGGAAGCCGGTATCGGGCCCGATGATCGCCGCCACACGCACGGGCCGACCGTAGAGCAGCGTGGCCAGGCGCACCTGGTCGGCGGGCGCCGGCTCGGCGTACACCGCCGTCATCGCTTTTGCGCGCGCGGGCGGCACCTCGTCGACGATCGCGCGCCAGACCTGGCTTGACGTGAAGGCCGCGATCACCACGCAATCGCAGCGGCGCGCGGTGGCTTGGCGCAGCGCGTCGGGGCCGATGGCGACATACACCATGCGCCGGCGCTGGGCCAGTTCAGTGCGAAAGGCGGCAAAGGTCGGCACCAGCCGTTTATATAAATCTTCGGCGATGCGCGCGCTGAGGCGGCTGTCGTCGCCGGTGACGATCTGGAAGCGGTAGCCCGATGCGGGAGAGGATGCCGGCGCCGGGGCCGCGGCTGCAGCGCTCGTAGCGAGCAGCAAGCCGGCCAATACCGCCCGCCAACGCATCAGGGCTGGATCAGGCCATACTTCACGGCCAGCCTGGTGATGTGGGCCTGGCGCTCGACGCCCAGCTTTTCCTTGATCGACTGGCTGGTATTGCTGATGGTCTTGGTCGACAGGTTCAGCTTCTCGGCGATCTCGGCATTCGTCAGGCCCTCGGCCATCAGTTTAAAAATTTCGAGGCCGCGCTCATCGAGCTGCGATTGCGGCGAGACGTCGCCGCGCACCGCGATGCTGGCCAGCCGCTCGGCGATCTGCGGCGGAAAATACAGTTTGCCTGCCTGCGCCTGGCGCACGGCCGCGGCCAGGTCGGCCGGGTCGCAATCCTTGGTGACAAAGGCATGGGCGCCGATGCGGTAGGTTTCCTTGATCAGGCTATCCTGGTCGAACTGGCTCAGGAAAACCACCTTCGCCTGCGGATCAAAGCGCAGGATCTCCTGCGCCGCGTCCAGGCCCGTCAGTTCGGTGCCGAAGCGGATATCGAGCACGACGACGTCCGGCTTGTATTCGCCGTACAGCGCCAGCGCCTCGCTTGGCGTGCGCGCCTGCGCCACGACCTCCATGCCCTCGGCCGCGAGCGACATCGCAAAGCCCGTCATCACGATCGGGTGGTCGTCGGCCAGCATGACGCGAATTGCTGTTGGGTTTATCACTCTTTTCTCCGTTCGTTACCAGCGCTTGCCAATGTCTGGCAGCGATGTGTGCCAGTAGACGGAATGATTATCCGGCCCCCGACGATTATTTCATACAACGCGTGCGGAAGCGAGGGACTACTTGCCCCGTCGCGTCACGATGCACCACCCTCGCAACACCAGCACGACATGAAAAATTGCCAATAAATCGCTTTACTTATTGCTAGTTGATAGCATATATTATTTCTACTATTTAGAAATACGCAAAATGTTCCGACAGTAGAAAGTCCGACCAGCCATTCGATCCGGGCATAACAACAAGGATGCGGTCCATGTTCTCCAGTTCAGCCACCCCTGCCCCCACCAGCCTGGCCGCGGCCTTTCTCCTTGTCGCCCTATTCTGCTGGCTGGCGCTGCGCCCTTCCCAGCTGGCGAGCGCTGCTCCCGCACCCGTGAATGCGCCGGCCACGCACTTTGGTGCTGTTCGCCGACGGCGAGCGTGTCGGCAGTCTTGGCATGCAGGCCTTCGCCGAGCAGCACCCGTGGGCGAAGGAGGTCGGGCTGGTGCTGCGTTTCGATGGCGGCGGCAGCGGCGGGCCGCTGCAGTTGTATGACACGCATGGCGCCAACCCGGCAGCGATTGCCGGCTGGCTGCGCGCCGCGCCCGATGTGATGGGGTCGTCGCTGATGCACGAGATTTACAGGCTGGTGCCCGGCGCGCCGCGCATGGGCGCCCTGCGCCTGCTGGGCGTGCCGGTGCTGCAGTTCGCGCACCTGGGGCGGCCGTTCGGACGCGCGCGCGCCTTGGACACGCCGCAGCGTTTTGAAGCGGCCACCCTGCAGCAGATGGGCGACACGATGCTGCGCCTGGCGCGCGAATTCGGCGACACGCGCATCGATCCGGCGCCTGGCAATGGACACGTCATTTTTTCGCTGCCGTTTGCCGGGACGGTGCATTACAGCGGCGTTCTGGTGTGGCCGCTCACGGGCCTGACTTGCCTGCTGCTGGCCGCTGCGGTGTGGCTGGCAATGCGGCGCCTGGGCATGCGTTATTCCGCGCTGCTGCAAGCCTTCTTCATCCTGCCCGGCATCGCGGTGGCGCTCGGCATCGGCGCCTGGCAGTTGTGGCTGCACGTGCCGGGCCTGCACCGCGCCTGGAATCCGGCCGCGCCCGAACACCTGCGCCATGCCCTGCTGTACCTCGCCGCGGTATGCGCGCTGTGCGCCGCCGGCTTCATCGCAGCGGGGCGCCTGCTGCAGCGCGTGACCGGTACGGCGGCGGCCATGCTGGCCGGCCTGGCCGGCCTGGTGCTGGTGCTGCTGCTGGCAAGCTGGCTGGCGCCCGGCGCGACTTACCTGCTTGTCTGGCCGCTGCTGGCCAGCCTGGCCTCGTTCGCCGCCCTGCACGCGCGCCGCGCCGCCGCCTGGCAGCCGGCGGCGCGCCTGGCACTGCTGCTGGCCGGCGTGCTGCCGGCCGTGCTGCTGGTGCTGCCGGTACTCCGCGACAGTTTTCTCGCGCTCTCTCCGCAGCGCATGAACATCCCGATCGCGATGCTGGCGCTGCTCCTGAGCGTGTCGACGCTGCTGCTGTCCCACGCACGGCGCCTGGTAGCGCGCACGCTGGTCGTCGCAGGCCTGGGCGGCCTCGCGCTGGCCGGCAGCGCCAGCGACTTTACGGAGACGCCGCCCCTGCGCGCGGACGCACTGGTGTATTACAAGGACATGCCGAGCTGGGACGCCTACTGGCTGCATCCGGCGGGCGAGCTCGATCCATGGCAGAGAAAACTGTTCGCGAACCTGAAGCAGCCGTCCATATTCGTTAACGTCTTCGGCTGGGGGAGCCCGCGCCAGTGGTATGCCTGGGCGCCGCGCGACGGCCTGAAATTCCCGTTTGTCCGGGTCCTGCGCAACGGCAAGGCGCCTGATCGCCACGCCGATTTTACGTTGGTGTCGCAGAACCGCGCGCCCCAGGTGCGCCTGCAAGTCATGGGTGCGCGGCCGACCCGGGTCACGGTGAACGGCCGCACCCTGCTGTCGAGCGAGGCGAAATCGCTGACGATCGTCCTGTACGGGATGGAGGACACGCTGCTGCATTTTAAAATCGACGTGCTGTCCGATCCGGTCTTCGGCGTACGCATCGAAGAGGTGGTACCGGGGCTGCCGGAATGGCTGCTGCCGGCCCGGCCGACGGCGGGGCTGATCGCCCTGAGCGGGCAATCGATCGCCGCCGATACGCTGTGGTTTTTCTGAGAACCGAAGCGCGCTTGGACTACAATGTGGCGCGCACCGAACGTGCGCGTCCATTCAACTTCCGCAGCAGGGTTCCATGCACAAGATTGTCTCCTCCGTCGTCCTCACCGCCTTTGCCAGCAGCCTGGCCCTGGCTTATCCGGCCCACGCCGCGGCCAACAAGGCGCCAGCCGCCGTGGTAAAAGAAGCGCCGCTGCGCGGCCACCTCGCTTTCCTGTCCTCGGATGCCCTCGAAGGACGCGGCACCGGCCAGCGCGGCGGCGAATTGACCGTGACTTACCTGGAAACGCAGGCGCTGGCCGCCGGCCTGAAGCCTGCGAACGGCGCCAGCTTCCGCCAGGAAGTCAAGATTGCGGGCGTGCGTCCGCTGCCGGAGAAAAGCAATGTGGCAATCGTCGCCGGCGGCAAAGCGCTGCCCCTGGCGTTTGGGGCCGACTGGGTCTGGGCGCCGGGCGACGCCAGGCCGGAACACAGCATGGATGCGGAACTGGTGTTTGTCGGCTACGGCATCACCGCGCCGGAAGAAGGCTGGAACGATTTCAAGGGCCTGGACGCGAAGGGCAAAGTGCTGGTCATGATGGTCAACGATCCGGCCCCGACCGCATCGGAGCCGAACCGTTTCAACGGCGCCGGCCTGACCTTCTATGGCCGCTGGACCTATAAACTGCAGGAAGCGGCGCGCCAGGGCGCGGCCGGCGTCCTCCTGATCCACACCGATGCCTCGGCCTCGTACGGCTGGAGCGTGGTGCAGAACAGCTGGGCCGCCGCCGAGCGCTTTCAACTCGCCGACGCCGATCTGGGGTCAAGCATGCAGGGCTGGATGACCGATGCCGCCGCCCGCAAACTGTTCGCGGCCGCCGGCCAGGACCTCGATAAACTGCGCGCTGCCGCAGAAGATAAATCGTTCAAGCCGGTGTCGTTGAATGCGCGCGTCAAAGGCGAGACCCGCGCCGCGATCCGCACGCTGAGCGAATACAACGTGGCCGGCGTGGTGCCGGGTACCGATCCAACATTGAAAGACGAAGTCGTCATCTACAGCGCCCACTGGGACCACATGGGCAAGCAGGGAAGCGAGGGCGACACCATCTTCAACGGCGCCGTCGACAATGCGTCGGGTACCGCGGGCTTGCTGGCAATGGCGCAGGAAGCGGCGCGCCATCCCGCCAAGCGCTCGCAGATGTTCCTGTGGGTGGCGGCCGAAGAGCAAGGCCTGCTGGGCAGCGCGGCCTATGCAGCGCGTCCGCTGTGGCCGGCCGCGAAGACCGCCGCCAACCTGAACCTGGACAGCCTGAATTTCGTCGGCCAGGCCAAGGACATCGGCGTGGCGGGCAGCGAGCGCACCGAACTGGGCGCGATGGCGGCAAGCACCGCGAAAGCGATGGGCCTGACCGTGGCGCCAGCGAAACCGGACCTGGCCGGCGGCTACTTCCGCAGCGACCATTTCAGTTTTGCGAAAGCCGGCATTCCCGCCTTCTCGGTCGGCGGCGGCAGCGCCTGGGTCAAGGACGTGGAAGCCAACAACGCCAAAGCGAAAGCCTATCGCGCGCGCTACCACCAGGTGAACGACGAATACGATCCGAGCTGGGATTTGACGGGCATGGTGCAGCAGGCGCAATTCACGCTGAACCTGGGCCGCATGGTGGCCGATTCTCCGACGATGCCGGCCTGGAAAGCGGGCGACGCCTTCGGCAAGATCCGCGCGGCGGCTGCGAAGTAATCCGCGCGCTGCAATGTGAAAGCCCGGTCAGCAACGACCGGGCTTTTTTTGTAGCGTGGGCACTTCGCCCACGCGGAACGGCTGTCGCAATGTAAACACATCTGCAAACGGCCACGCTTAATAAAATCGATTGCTTGACCGTCTTGCCCTACCTGCCGACGCCGGCACAGGCCGCGGCTAGAGGATAATCTGCATTCCGGGTGGAGCCATCATCGCGGCGCAGCCCGCTCCAGACGCGCTCAACTTTTTAAAAGCTGACCTGCATGAAAAAACGGAAATCAGGACGAATGAATTCACCCGCATCGGCGGTAGTGTTGGGCGGAGGCTGGTACGTTCCAGAGGAATGGGCCCGCGTGAGAGCCACGGCCATTGATTCGGATCTTTTGGAAGCGACTTTCCCGGAGTGGGAATCCATGGCGAAAATAAGCTTCGAACGCCTGCGCAATCACTATCCGAATGCTGTGAAGGTATTCATCACGGCGGACGAATTCTTCGCATGGTGCTACCTGCGGGCGCACGCGAATAATTCTGAAGCGCGAGCGCAATTTACTGCGGATAAGCTGCGAGCGACGCTCCCACCGATGACAGCCAATGAGCAGTAATCGGTGGGTCAACCAGGCCGCGCAATGCGCACTGGCAGATGTGGACGCGCGCTCATGAAATATTATTTCATCCAGCCAAGTTCGGTGAAAGTTTATTTCACTGAATAATCCCGCACATCATCCGCGCCCCGCCCCC
>JANNNC010000222.1:0-15050 GCA_031398335.1 Massilia sp. | reverse complement strand
CCGCGGCCGGGGTGACTGGTTCGCGCGTCGCGGTATGCTGGGTTACGCACGCGGGGGCTCGAGACCCCACGCTACGGTGCACCAACGCTAACAATGATCATGTTGGCCGCCGTGTAACGCAGGGCGGGCACTCGTGCCCACGCGTATGTGCCAATGCACACACCGGCGTCTACCCCAACCGCAACGGCAAACTGCGCAACCGCTGCCCGGTCAGCCTGAACAGCGCTGCCGCCACCGCCGGCGCCACCGGCGGCACGCCCGGTTCGCCCACGCCTTCGGGCGGCTCGGCACTGGCCACGATCACCGTCTCCACAACAGGCGCACGGTCGAACCTCAGCACCGGATAGTCGCCGAAATTCGACTGCTGCACGCGCCCGTCCCTGATCGTGATTTCGCCGCCCAGCGCCGCCGACAGGCCGAACACGACCGCCGACTCCATCTGCTGCGCGACAATGTTCGGATTGACGACGATGCCGCAATCGATCGCGCAGACAACCCTGTGCACGCGGATCTCGCCCGCCTCGACCGAGACCTCGGCCACTTGCGCCACGATGCTGCCGAAGGACTGGTGCAGCGCGACGCCATGCGCGCGTCCGGCAGGCGGCATGCCAGCCTTCCGGACAGCAGCGTTCAACACCGCCAGGTGGCGCGGGTGCCTGACGAGCAGCGCGCGGCGGAATGCCACGCCGTCCTGGCCGGCCGCATGCGCGACCTCGTCGAGGAAGCCCTCCTTGAAGAAGGCATTGTGCGAGTGGCCGACCGAGCGCCAGTAGCCGAGCGGGACGAGGCTGTCGACGATCACGTGGGCGATGCGCTGGTTGGCGATCTCGTACTGCATGTCGTACTCGCCCTCGGCCGTGGTCTTGTCCGGCCCCATGCCGGGCAGGCCGAGGTTGCGCGGAAAGTACTGGTGGCCGATGGCGCCGCCGGCCGACTTGTTGTCCCAGGCCAGCAGTTTTCCCTTCGCATCGAGGCTGGCCGAAAAGCGCGCCAGCGCGGCCGGGCGATACACGTCGTGGGTGGTGTCGTCCTCGCGCGTCCAGATCAGCTGCACCGGCTTGCCCCCGGCGGCCAGCGCCACGGCCACCGCCTGCGCCACCATGTCGCCCTCCAGGCGCCGCCCGAAGCCGCCGCCGAGCAGCATCACCTCGATCGTCACGTCCTCGCGCGCCACGCCCGCGACCTTCGCGGCGACGTCGACCGCGATGCTCGGCACCTGGGTCGAGGCCCACAGATGAACCTTGCCGTTCGCGACCTGGGCGGTGCAGTTGACCGGCTCCATCGTTGCGTGCGCAAGGAAAGGCGCGCGGTATTCGGCGGTGATGGTTTTCGCGACGCCGGCCACATCCTGCGTACCGCTCTCGTAATAGGTAAACCCGGATTCGTTGTCGAGGGCGTCTGCAAAGCCCTTGAAAATCGATGCCGACGACAGGGCGGCGCCGGCGCCCTCGTTCCATGCAACCGGCAGCGCGGCGGCCGCCGTTTTCGCCTGCCACCAGCTGCGCGCGATCACGGCCACGCCGGCGCCCGCACCGGCGTAGGGTCCGAGCGAAGCCGAGACGTCGGTCACGCCGACAACACCAGGCATGGCTTTCACGGCTTGCGCGTCGAACGAAGCGACGCTGGCGCCGACCACGGGCGCCATCTTCACCGCCGCATACAGCATGCCGGGCGGACGCGCATCGATGCCGAACAGCGCGCTGCCGTCGACTTTACCGGGGGTGTCGCGGCGCGGCAGCGGTTTGCCGATCAGGCGAAATTCGCGCGGGTCTTTCAGGCGCACGTCGCCCACGTCGATCCCCGCGCCCAGGTCGGCCGCGCGCGCGGCCAGGCTGGCGTACGAGGCGCGCCGGCCGTCCTTGTGAATCACGAAGCCGTTTTCGGTGCGCAGCGCGCGCTGCGGCGTTTTCCATTCTTCGCCCGCTGCGCGCAGCAGCATCGCGCGCGCCACGGCGCCGGCTTCGCGCATCGGCTGCCAGGCGTCCTTCACGCTGGCGGAGCCGCCGGTGAACATGATGCCCAGTTCGCGGCCCACTTTCGCCAGCATCCACTGGGCGCCGTCCTTCACGTTGCCGCGGTCGTCGGGGTGGAAGGGCAGGTTTTCGCGCAGGACCGCCAGGTTGCCGAAGATCTTGTCGATCGGGGCCGGGGCGATGCGCACGCTCTCGAGGGATACGTCGAGTTCTTCGGCGACCAGCATCGGCAGGGCCGTGTGCACGCCCTGCCCCATTTCGCTGCGCGGCACCACAACCGAGACCGTGCCGTCCCTCCCGATGGCGATCCAGCCGTTCAGGGCAACGGCGCCATTGGTGACGGGCAGCGGTTCGCTTGTGTGCAGGCGCTGGCGCGGCGGGCGCATGCCCCATCCCACCAGCAGCGCGCCGCCGGCGGCCAGGCCGCCGAGCAGGAAGCGCCGGCGCGTGCGCTTGGCGCGCCTGGTCCGTTCAGGGCTTGCAGCCGGCGTGTTCGTGTCTCTCATTGTTCTTGTTTCCCCATTCTTCGAGCAGTTCGCCCGGCGCCACCGGCCGGCCGTACAGGTAGCCCTGCGCGCGCGTGCAGCCGTGGCGCAGCAGGAAGGCCGCCTGTTCTTCATTTTCGACCCCCTCGGCGATCACCGAGAGGTTCATGCTTTTACCGAGCTGGATGATCGCAATCGCAATCGCCTCGTCGTTCGAGTCGAGCGCGATGTCCTTGATGAAGCTGCGGTCGATCTTGAGCACGTCCACCGGCAGCTGCTTCAAATACGCCAGCGACGAGTAGCCGGTGCCGAAGTCGTCGATCGCCAGCCCGACCCCGATCGCGTGCAGCTCGTGGACAAACGCCAGCGCGTCGCCGGTATTCATGATCACCGACTCGGTCACCTCCAGCTGCAGGCGGCGCGGCGCCAGGCCGGTCTCGGCCAGCACTTTCTCCACCTGCGCAGTCATCGCGCCGCGCTCGACCTGGCGCACCGACAGGTTGACCGCCATCTTCGGCACGTCCAGGCCCGCCTCGTCCCAGCGCCGCATCTGGCGGCAGGCTTCGAACAGCACCCATTCGCCGAGCTGGTTGATGAAGCCGGTGTCCTCGGCCATCGGGATGAAGCGCACCGGGCTGACCAGCCCCAGCTCGGGATTATGCCAGCGCACCAGCGCCTCGACCCCGATCAGGCGGCGGCTGGCGATTTCGACCTGCGGCTGGTAGTGCAGGAAGATCTCACCCCGTTCGATGGCGCGCCGCAGCAGCGCCTCCACGCGCAGGCGTTCGATGCCCTCACCGTCCATCTCCGGCAGATAGAACTGGTAGCCATTGCGCCCGCGCGACTTGGCCTGGTACATGGCGACGTCGGCATTCCTCACCAGGTGGTTCGGGTCCTGGCCGTCGCCCGGGAACAGGCTGATGCCGATACTGCCTGTGATGAACAATTCGTGGTTCGCAACCATGAAGGGCTGCTCGAACAGGGCCATCATCTTCGCGGCCACCTGGCCGGCGCCATAGCTGCCGTCGACGTTCTCGAGCAGGACGATGAATTCGTCGCCGCCCAGGCGCGCCAGCGTGTCGCCTTCGCGCAGGCGCTGGCCGAGGGCCGTGGCGACCTGCTTGAGCAGTTCGTCGCCGACGTGGTGGCCGAGCGTGTCGTTGACGTTCTTGAAGCGGTCGAGGTCGATGAACATGACGGCCAGCTGCTGGTTCACGCGCGTGGCGCGGCCGATCGCATGCAGCAGGCGGTCCTGGAACAGCAGGCGGTTCGGCAGGCCGGTGAGCGGGTCGTGGTGCGCCAGGTAGTCGAGCTTTTCCTGCGACTCCTTCAGGCGCGTGATGTCGCTGAAGACGCCCACGTAATGCGTCACCTTGCCCTCGTCGTTGCGCACCGTGGAGACGGTGAGCCACTCGAGATAGGTGTCGCCGTCCTTGCGCGTGCTCCACAGCTCGCCGCGCCAGAAGCCGGTATCGCTCAGCTGGCGCCACATCGCCCGGTACAGGTCCTGGTCGTGGCGCCCCGAACGCGTCACGCTCCAGGATTTGCCGATGACGTCCAGCACCTCGAAACCGGTGATATGGGAGAAGGCCGGGTTGACGGCGACGATCGAGCCGTGCACATCGACCACCGTCACGCCGTCGGCGATGTGCTCGAGGACCGTGTTCGACAAACGCAGCTTTTCCTCGTTCTGCCTGCGTTCGGAGATGTCGGCAAATACCCAGACGTTGCCCGCTTCGGGGTGACCAGGATCGATCGAGCTACCGCTCACCATGCACCACAGCGTGCTGCCGTCGCGGCGCCGGAACTGGCGCTCGTGGCTGGTCGCGGCGCCGCGAATCAGGCGCTGGAAAAATTCGCCCTCGGCCTGGACGTACTCCTCGCTGGAACAGAAAAAGACCGAGGACGGGCATCCGATCAGGCTGCCGGGCGCGTAGCCGAACAGGGCTTCGGTACGGCGATTGACGGAAACGACGTGGCGATCGCGCGTGATCACGACGCCGAACATGACGTTGTCGAGGATCGCGCCCTGCTCGGCCAGCAGCGCATGAATGCGCATCTCGTTGTGTTTGCGTTCGCTGATGTCGGAGATGATGCCGTCGACCCAGAAGCCGTCGTTGCCGGGCACGCGCTGTGGCTGGCCGCTCTCGAGCACCCAGCGTTCGCGGCCCGCGGGGTCGACGATCCGGTACTCGACTTCGTAGCTGTGCCCGGACAGCAGCGCGTCGCGCGTGACCTGGCGCCGCAGCGCGCGGTCTTCGAGGCGGATCAGCGCCGACCAGGCATCGGTGTCGCCCTGCATCAGGTAAGCCGCCGGGACGCCAGCCACGCCCTCGATGGCCTCGCTGACGAAGTCGATCGCGCCGCGCGCCCTGGCGCGAAACACGGCGCCCGGCACTTGCGTCACGATCGAGCGGAACTGCTCTTCGCGCCGCGCGACGTCGGCGAACAGGTCGCGAATGGCTACCCGCATGCGTTCCATCTGGGTGCCCAGGCGTCCGAGTTCGCCGGGCACGTCGAGTACCAGCGGCGCATCGAAGTCACCGCGCGAGAGGCGGTCGGAAAAGCCCGCCAGCGTGCGCAGCGGCTCGTGCAGGCGGCGACGCAGGAAGGCGAGGATCAGCAGCAGCGAGACGGTCACCTGCACCGCCAGCACCAGCGCGTAATTGCGCTGCTTGCGCTGCAATTCCTGGCGGCTTTGCAGGTCGTCCATCTCGATCGTCAGTTCGCCGATGCGTTCGCCCTGCATCACGATCTGGCGCTCGGCGCGCAGCACCTGGCCCTGGGCCCGTTCGGGCGCGCGCACGTCGATGAAGCCCGCATCCGACAGGCCGCGCACCTGGACGCGCACCACCGAGGGGTCGCGCATGACCGAGTCGACCAGCGAACGCGCGGCGTCGATGTTCATGTTCCAGAGCGACTCCTGCATGCCGAGTGCGAGGATCTCGGCATTGCGCTGCAGGGTTTCGTTGAGTTCGGCGACGGTACTCTGGCGCTCCTGCACCACGAGCAGGAAGTAACTGGCCAGCAGCGCGGGAATCACGAGGCCGCCGACGACGACCATCAGCATCGCGCCGTAGACCGACTTGACGTACAGCCTGCTTACGCGCGAGAACAATCCGCGCAGGTCAATCCGTGGCATGGTCGTGGCCGCAATGGTTGGCGCCGGGGGTCGCCGGCCTGGGTGGGGGAATTGCTCACGCTGGCGATTATGCATGCAAACATTGCCGCAGTCATGGCCGCGGGTCTTTCAAGCGTGCTCAGGTGTTACGGCGCGGGTAGCCCTGGGCCAGGATGCGCTGCCACACGATCTCCTTTTGCTCGGCCGACATCGACACCCAATGGGCCACTTCGGCGACCGTGCGCCCGCAGCCGCGGCAGACGTCGTCGAAGGTGGTCGAGCAGACCGCCACGCAAGGCGTGTCCGCGCGCTCGGGGGGCGTGCCCCCCGGATTATCGGGCCGGTCCGACATCGAGCTTGTCCCAGCCTTCATGGCCGAGCGCTTCCATGGTCTCGATATTCTTCTCGAAGATCTCGGCCGCGTCGGGGAAGGCTTCGACGGCGCGCTCGATGCTCTCCTCGCGCAGAATCTGCAGGATCGGATACGGCGCGCGGTTGGTGAAATTCTCGATGTCGTTCTTGCCGGTCTCGGCGAACTGGTACTCCGGATGGAAACTGGCGATCTGGAGTTCGCCGTCGAGGTGCATGTCTTCCACGGCGGCATCGGCCACGTCGAGGAATTCGTTGTAGTCGAGGAAATCGTCAAGCACGAAGGGGTGGATCAGGAGCGTCGTGTCGATGTTCTCGGCGGGAGTGTCGGACAGGCTCTGCAGCTCGTCCATCAATTGTTCGAGCAGCGCCTCGGGCGTGCGCGCGGCCGAGACGACGTAGCGTACCTGCTCCTTGACGTAGACGGATTTGGCGAACGGACACAGGTTCAGGCCGATGACGGCCTGTTCCAGCCAGCGGCGGGTAGCGGCGACGATGGCGTCGTCATCGGCGTTGAGGTTGGCGGTACTCATAGATAGACGGATTCTCGATAAAGGGAAGCGCGGTGCGAAACCGGATTGTACGCACAGTTTGCGTGTGCTCATAGGTCAAGCATTCGACGCGGGTAAGTTGAAAACAGGCCGGGGGGGACAGCACAACCCGCTCTTCGATATCAACTCGACAATAAGGCGGAACGGCTAAAATGTTTCCGTACAGCACAATTTGCAGTCCGGAGATCGGCCATACACCCGGGTAGTATGACGATAATTGGCAGATTATTCCCTATGCGATAGCCATCGTTATGACAGATACTCCCTGCGAGTGTTATCAAAAGAATTTCATGTTGGCAAAATGAGTAGACAAGATATTTTGTAACCACCCGGGATAACTGCTTGACTGTCTCAACAGCTGCTCCTTACACTGCCCCCTTATCGTCAGTCCTTTAGTTCCGGGACGCAACATACTGGAAAGCTATGTACGACATGACCCGCACTACTTCTATTGCTGCCGCGCTGGTGCTTCTGCTCTCGGCTCCCTTCGCCCATGCCATCGACAATGCCCCGGTCAACGCGCTGCAAAGCGCGGTCGTCATGCGCCCTGCCTTGCCGAGCGGCGCTGCATCGCTGAAAGTCGACGACTACAAGGAAACCGACGTCTGGGGCCGTATCCGCAGCGGCTACGCGATTCCGGACATCGGCAACAACCTGGTCGAGCGCCATGTGAAGTCTTACAGCCTGAAGCCAGAGTACATGGCACGCATTTCGGGCCGCGCTTCGCCTTACCTGTACCACGTGGTGCAGGAACTGGAAAAGCGCAATATGCCGACCGAACTGGCGCTGCTCCCGATCATCGAGTCGGCCTTCAATCCGCAGGCGTTGTCCACCGCCAACGCCGCCGGCATCTGGCAGTTCGTGCCGGGCACGGGCAAGGATTTCAACCTCAAGCAAAACACCTTCAAGGACGATCGCCGCGGCGTGCTGGCCTCGACCGATGCCGCCCTGACCTACCTGCAGCGCCTGTACACGATGTTCGGCGACTGGCAGTTGGCCCTGGCCGCCTATAACTGGGGTGAAGGCAATGTCCAGAAGGCGATCAAGAAAAACCAGGCGCTCGGCAAGCCGACCGACTTCGAAAGCCTGGCCGACCTGATGCCGGCCGAGACGCGCAACTACGTGCCGAAGCTGCAGGCGGTCAAGAACATCGTCGGCAATCCAGGCCAGTACAACGTGGTCTTGCCGGTGATCGACAACCAGCCCTATTTCACCGCGGTCGACAAGACCAGCGACATCGATCTCGCCATTGCCGCCCAACTGGCCGAAATGTCGGTCGACGAGTTCAAGGCGCTCAACCCGCAGTTCAAGCGCCCGGTCATCACCGGCGACGACCGCACCAAGATCCTGCTGCCGCAAAAGAACGCCGAGAAATTCCACCTGAACCTGGCGCAGTTCGGTCAGGCGCTGTCGACCTGGACCACGCACAAGATCACGGGCGCCAAGGAAAGCATCGCCTCGCTGGCCTCGAAGTTCGGCACCACGCCGGAAGTCATCCGCCAGGCCAATAACATTCCGGCGCAGACCCGCCTGAAAGCCGGCTCCACCATCCTGGTGCCGAAGACCTCGGCCTCGCTGCACTCGGACATCGCGGAAAACATCGTCGACAGCGCCGTCATGGCCCTGGAAGCAGACCGCGGCGAAAAGCGCAGCGGCGCCCGCACCCAGCGCTTCAAGGCCAAGGCCGTGAGCGCGTCGTCCGCCAAGCGCGTCTCGCGCAACACCAACAGCCGCCGCAAGCATCGTTGATGCGGTTCGAACCCCGCAGCGCATGCTGCGGGGTTGCTGCACAGATTTGGCTCCCTTCCTTCCCTCGTCCTGCACCCTGCGCAACAGCGCGCATCAACTACACCATTGCGCCAGATCAAACTGGTGAGCCTGTGCAAGCATTTGCAAACTAGGGTATGATGTCGTTTGTGCGCTGCAATAAACGACGAGCTGTCGTTCACACGCACCAAAAAGTAAAACAAGCAGCATCGCAGCCAGGCCTACCGTTCCAGGTAGCCTTCTAAAGCCCTCCCGCCCTGTGTGTCGAACTTTTGACACCGTCCCGGCGCAAAGCTTTTGTGCCGAAATTTCTTTCATTTCTGAGTCATTTCGTTCTGTTGGTTCGCGTTGCTATTTCGCGCTCGTACACTGATGAGCGCTGATCACTACCGAAAGTAAGAAAATAATGAGTTTTGAAGCACTAGGCCTCCACGCCACCATCGTCAAAGCAGTCACCGAATCGGGTTACACCGTCCCTACGCCAGTCCAGGAACAAGCCGTTCCTGCCGCGATCGCAGGACGTGACCTGCTGGTCTCGTCGCAGACCGGTTCGGGCAAGACCGCAGCCTTCATGCTGCCTGCCCTGCACAAGCTGGTCAGCGCCGAAGTCGTCGCCGCCCCCGCGCAAGATGCATCCCGTGCGCGCGGCGAGCGCGTCCGTTTCAGCGCAGCCAAGCCGAAGATGCTGGTGCTGACCCCGACCCGCGAACTGGCCCTGCAGGTCACGACCGCCACCGAAAAATACGGCAGCCACATGCGCCGCATCCGCGCCGTGTCGATCCTGGGCGGCATGCCTTACCCGAAGCAGATGCAACTGCTGTCGAAGAATCCTGAAATCCTGGTCGCTACCCCAGGCCGCCTGATCGACCACATGGAGTCGGGCAAGATCGACTTCTCGGAACTCGAGATCCTGGTGCTGGACGAAGCCGACCGCATGCTCGACATGGGCTTCATCGACGACATCGAAAAGATCGTCGCCGCCACCCCGGCCGGCCGCCAGACCATGCTGTTCTCGGCCACGCTTGACGGCGTCGTCGGCAACATGGCGCGCCGCATCACCAAGGATCCGATGGTGATCCAGATCGCCAGCAACAGCAACCGCCACGAAAACATCTCGCAGCGCGTGCACTTTGTCGACGACCTGTCGCACAAGAACCGCCTGCTCGACCACCTGCTGCGCGACGAGTCGATGGACCAGGCCGTTGTCTTCACCGCCACCAAGCGCGACGCCGACACCATCGCCGACCGCCTGAACATCGCCGGCTTCGCAGCCGCCGCGCTGCACGGCGACATGCACCAGGGCGCGCGTAACCGCACCCTGGACAGCCTGCGCCGCGGCCAGGTGCGCGTGCTGGTGGCAACCGACGTCGCCGCGCGCGGCATCGACGTGCCGACCATCACGCACGTCGTGAACTACGACCTGCCGAAGTTCCCGGAAGACTATGTGCACCGTATCGGCCGTACCGGCCGTGCCGGCCGCAATGGCCTGGCGATCTCGCTGGTGAACCATGCCGAAGGCATGAACATCAAGCGCATCGAGCGTTTCACCAAGCAGCTCATTCCGGTCAATGTGGTGGAAGGTTTCGAGCCTAAGCGCTCGGCGCCACTGGCACGTACCGGCGCCCGCCCAGGCGGCTGGAAACCAGGCGACGGCCGCAGCGCCGCCAAGCCAGGCCAGCGCAGCTTCAGCAAGCCGGCGGCGGCACCACGCGAAGGCGGCTACAGCCGTGACGCGGCACCACGCGGTCCAAGCACCGGCGCCCCGCGCCGCGAAGGCAGCGGCGGCGGCTACCGCGGCACGAACCCACGTTCGGCCGACGGCGCACGCCGCAGCTTCGGCGATCAGTAATCGATCGCTGTAGTGGGTAACTAAGGACGGCTGCTTCGGCGGCCGTTTTTTTTGTCTTCACGCATCTGCGCGAGCTTGCATTGGCTGGTTGAACGCGTGGGCGGCGCCAACGCCCCGTTCATGCATACACCTGGTGGACGGCTCCACCACGGTGCATGCGTCAACGCGATGCCGGAGCCGCCCACGCGTTCAACCCACGTCCGATACCATGCGACGACGTATAATCGTGCTCCCGCCCAGCTCCCTTTTCGCCACCCGATGGACCGCAAGCGCATCCTCATCGTCAGTCCCGCCGCCGCCCGCGACAACAACGGCAACTGGCAAACCGCCAGCCGCTGGGCGCGCTTCCTGCGCGGCCGGCATGCGGTCGACGTGGCGCCAGGCTGGACGGCGAACGATCCGGCGCCCGACCTGCTGATCGCGCTGCACGCGCGCCGCTCGGCGCAGGCGCTGGCCGCCTTTCGCGCCGCGTATCCGCAGCGCCCCATCCTGCTGGTGCTGACCGGCACCGACCTGTACCGCGACGTCGACACCGCGCCCGAGGCCCGCGCCTCGCTCGCGGCCGCCGACGCGCTGGTGGTGCTGCAGGAGGCGGGGTTGGCGCGCCTGCCCGCGCAGGTGCAAGGCAAGACGCGTGTCATCTACCAGTCCGCGCCCGCGCTGCGACCCGCGCTGCCCGCGCCCGCCGCGCGCCACGTCGATATCTGCATGATCGGCCACCTGCGCGCGGAAAAGGATCCGCTGACCTACATGCGCGCGGCCGCGCTGATCACACATCCGCGCGTACGCCTGCTGCACATCGGCGCCGCGCTCGACCCGGCGCTGCTGGAAGCGGCACGCGCGACGCAGGCAGCATGTCCGCGCTACCGCTGGCTCGGACCGATGCCGCATGCGCAAGCGCGCCAGCGCCTGAAACGCTGCCGCGCGATGGTGATTGCATCAAACATGGAAGGCGGCGCCAACGTCATCATCGAGGCCGTCACCAGCGGCGTGCCGGTGCTGGCCTCGAAGATCGACGGCAACGTCGGCATGCTGGGGGCGGACTACGCCGGCTTTTTCCCGCTGGGCGACGCGGCCGCCCTTGCGCGGCTGATCGAGCGCAGCACGCAGGACCCGGATTTCGAGGCCCTGCTGCGGCGCCAGTGCGCCGCGCGCGCGCCGCTGTTCCTGCCAGCCACCGAACAAGCGGCCCTGGCCGACTTGGTGGATAATCTGCTGCGCCCGCGCCCTGGGCAGCCCGAATACTCATAAAAGAATGGAACCGAACATGAACGCGCCTGAACAGACCATCAAACTGACTTCCTTTTCGCATGGCGGCGGCTGCGGCTGCAAGATCGCGCCCGGCGTGCTGGCCGAAATCCTCAAGAACTCGAGCGGCTTCCCGGTGCCGCCCCAGCTGATGGTCGGCATCGAGACCGCCGACGACGCAGCCGTCTACAAGCTCAACGACGAGCAGGCCCTGATCGCCACCACCGATTTCTTCATGCCGATCGTCGACGACCCGTTCGATTTCGGCCGCATCGCCGCCACCAACGCCATTTCCGACGTCTACGCCATGGGCGGTACGCCAATCATGGCACTGGCCCTGGTCGGCATGCCGATCAACAAGCTGCCGCTCGAGACCATCGGCGAGATCATCCGCGGCGGCGAGTCGATGTGCGCCGAAGCCGGCATCCCGATCGCCGGCGGCCACACCATCGACTCGGTCGAGCCGATCTACGGCCTGGTCGTGCTGGGCCTGGTGCACCCGGACCGCGTCAAGCGCAATGCCGACGCGCGTGCGGGCGACGTGCTGATCCTGGGCAAACCGCTGGGCGTGGGCGTGCTGTCGGCGGCATTGAAAAAAGACGTGCTCGGCGCCGACGGCTATGCCGCCATGATCGCCAACACGACCAAGCTGAACAAGCCCGGCCAGGCGCTGGCGGCCATGGACGGCGTGCATGCGCTGACCGACGTCACCGGCTTCGGCCTGCTCGGCCACCTGCTGGAGCTTGCCCGCGGCGCCGGCTTGACGGCCGAACTCGACATGGGCGCCATTCCGCTGCTGCCCGGCGTGCTGCAGCTGGCCCAGGATGGCTACTTCACCGGCGCATCCGGGCGCAACTGGGACGCCTACGGCAAGGATGTGAGCTTGTCCGACGCCGTCACCCCGGCCCAGCAAGCCCTGCTGACCGATCCGCAAACCTCGGGCGGCCTGCTCGTTTCGTGCGACGCGGCGGTGGTCGATGCGGTGCTGGCGCTGTTCGCGCGCGAAGGATTCGGCGAGGCCAAAGTGATCGGCCGCATGGCGGCAGGCACCCCGCGCGTCGTCGTCGGCGCCTGATGCATCCGGCCTGAAAGCGGGCATCCAGCGGCAGCAGATAATGTTGCCGATTAAACATTTTTATTTTTCCTTGCAAAGCGATCCATTGTTTTTTTAAGAATTGTCGGTTGTATAATGCGCCCTGCCGGCAAAGACCGGATGTGAACGCTTACAACGAACCTTCAGAGACAATGCCCACGCACCAGGCCGCTCCGGCGGCGCTCGACTCCCATCGCCCCATCCGGTGGACCGCCCGCACTGCCAATGCCCTGCTCGGCGCCGACAGCCTGCAACGCCGCACCCTGGCATTGCTGGGCCTGGCCGCCCTGGTGACCGCCACGGTCGTGGTGTTGCTGATCTATGCGGCAAGCATCGGCGTGGCCGACGTGCGCCAGGTCGGCGTACTCACCAGCCTGTTCTTTGTGATCATCGGTGGCATTTACGGCGTCATCCGCAGCGGCCTGAACCAGCGCTTCGCCGACCCCACGCTCGCCATGGCGCAAACCATCATGGCGCAGTCGCTGATCGCGGCCGCCTATGCCATGACCGGGCCGGTACACGGCGCGACCGTGATCATGCTCTCGCTGGTGATGGTATTCGGCATGTTCAGCCTGCGCCCGGCCTCGGTGCGCCATGCCTGCGTCTACACGGTCTCGCTGATGGGCGTGGTGATGTACTGGTGTACCGAGCATCAGCCGCTGCATTATCCGGCGCGGCAGGAAGTGTTCAATTTCGCGCTGACGGCCATCGTCATGCTGGCCATTTCGCAGCTCTCGGGCCAGCTGACCGACATGCGCACCCGCCTCAAAACGCAAAAGATCGCACTCGAGCAGGCCCTGTCGCACATCAGGGAAATGGCGGCGCGCGACGAGCTGACGGGCTTGCCGAACCGGCGCCGCATGATGACGCTGCTGCAGGAACACGCGACGCGCCACGCGCGCGGCGGGCCGCGCTTCTATGTGTGCATCATCGATCTCGACCACTTCAAGAACATCAACGACACCTACGGCCATGCCGCCGGCGACGCCGTCCTGCGCGCCTTTGCCACCCAAGCCCAGGTCGTGCTGCGCACCACCGACATGATCGGACGCTGGGGCGGCGAGGAATTCCTGCTGTTGTTGCCGGAAAGCCCGCCCGGGGACCCGATGCTGGGCCTGGCGCGCCTGCGCGACAGCCTGGCCGGCGTGCAGCCGAGCCCAGCGCTGCATGATTTGCGCGTGCGTTTTTCGGCTGGTTTTGCGCGTTACGAGGAAGGCGAACCGATCGACCAGGCGATCGAACGCGCCGACCGCGCCCTGTATGCGGCGAAGTCGGCGGGACGCGACCGCAGCGTCGTGCTGTAAGGGCCGTCAGCCCTGGTCCGGATGGAGAGCGCCCCGTTGCGGGGCAGGCTCGACGCCGCGCCGGACAAGCGCCGGCTGGCGTAATTGGTGAAACTGACGGGCCAGCAAGACCAGCCCGGCCAGCAAAGCGACAAATGCCAGCACGACCGGCAATGGCAAATTCAGGAACACGCCAGTTTCCATGACACCTCCCGTTCTCTCGTTGAATGCCCGGCGTCGTGCCGGCGCAAGAGGGTACTGTGCCATCACATTACTTCAGTGAAACTGACGTAGAACAAGTCCGGGAAGCGCCCTTCCTTTACGCGGTGGACAGCGGCAGATGGATCTCGGGCTTGCCACGCCCGACCCTTTCGTACTCGGCAATGACCTGCGCCCCGAACAGCAGCAGCGTGGCCCCGATCTCGAGGCTGAACATGACGACGATGGCCGTCGTCATTGACCCGTAGACAACGTTGACCTGGGACAGCGTCGAGAAATACCAGACCAGCACATGGCGCGCCACTTCCCACAGCAGCGCCGCCGTCACCCCGCCCACCAGCGCATGCGAGAGCGACAGGCGTCCGACCGGCATCACCAGGTAAATCGAGGTCAGCACCAGGATTTCGCCGACCAGTCCCATCAGGTAGAACAGCGCCCCCGACACGCCCCCCAGCGACCAGGTGGTGCCGAACAGGCGCACGCTCTCCTGCCCCATCACCTGCAGGGTGCCGGCCACCACGGTGACCAGCAGCACACCGATTCCCAGCGCCAGCATGTAGCAATAGGGCAGCAAGGCCGAGACCAGGTAATGGCGGCGCCGGATCGCGACCCGGTGGATGAAGATCACGCTCATCGCGTTTTCCAGCACCGTGAAAGCAAACGAGCTGAAGAACAGCATGGTGCCGCCGAGCAGCCAGGTGATCAGGTCGCGGTTCTCGAGGAAATTGGCGACTTCGCCGACGATCGATTCCGACTGGCCCGGCATCAGGAGCTTCAGGTAGCGGTGCAGCGTCTCGAGCAGCTCGCCCTGGTCGATGAAGTGCGACAGCGCCACCACCACCAGCATCAGGAACGGCACGATCGACAGCAAGGCGTAGTAGGCCACGGCGCCGGCCAGCAGCAGGCCCTGGTTGGCGCGGAAGCCCTTGAGCACCTGCCACGCGCTGCCTCTGACGATGCTGCGAACCGTTCCAGTCGTGCCCGCCTGCTGTTTCAGAGCGGCGTGGATTCGGCGCACGCTCAGTTCCAGCACGCCCATGCTGAGCACCAGCGGGGCAAGACTCCACGAAAGGCCCAGCATTCCGGCAGAGT
>JANNNC010000155.1:0-13681 GCA_031398335.1 Massilia sp. | reverse complement strand
TTGTTGGCCACCGCCTGGCGCACGACCTGGTCCACCGCCAGCGGCACCGGCTTTTCCTCGACATCGATGCGCGAGAGTTTTTGCAGCATCAGGCGCATCTTCTGCACCGACAGCGACACCGTTTCCAGCATGTCGGCCTGGAACTCGGGATTGTTCTTGTGCTTTTCGGCGTTCGCATTCATCAGCGACAGCTGCGACACCAGGTTTTTCAGGTCGTGGACGACGAAGGTGGACATGCGGTTGAAGGATTCGAACTGGCGCGCCACCATCAGTTCGTTGGCGGCGTCCTGCTGCGCCAGGAAACTGGCGGCCTGGCTGCCGGCGAATTCGAGCAGGTCCAGCACTTCCCAGTTCAGCTTGACGCGGCTGCGCGCCGACTGCAGTACCACGAAGCCGAACAGCCGCGCCCCCGTCATCAACGGCACCACCAGCCAGCCGCGCGGCCAGGACAATAGCCATGCGGGCAGGGCCACGCCTTCGTACTTGTCGGGGTCGTCCGCATATTCGCCCAGGTCGATCACCCACTGGGTCGACTCGAGGAAACGGCACAGGGGCGAATCGGCCGGCTCGTTGAAGTCCGGCAGCGGCACTTCCCAGCCGGCGACCGGCTCGAAGTTGCCGCCTTCGCGGCGCTGCCAGAGCGCCCCGCCCGGGCTTTCCACCAGCGCGGCCACCGCCTGCACGGCGCGCTCGCCCAGGTTCGGGCCGGCTTCGGACAGGGTGCGCGTAAAGCGCATCCATTCTTCGCGGTAGTCGTAGCCGTAACTATAAAAATGCTTGCTGATGAAGACCTTCAGCCAGGCGCGGAAGGTGCCCGAGAACAGGATCCCGGCCAGCAGCAGCAGCGCGCCGAACAGGAACGTCACCTGCATCACGGTGCCCCAGCTGCCGCCGAAATAGCGCAGGTAGTAGCCGGCCGAGCCCATCGCCAGCAGGTAGATGGCCGAACCGAACAGGGCGGCGGAGTGGAACATCGCGCGGCGCGACACGGCCAGCGGCGAGCGCCAGGACTTGGCGCGCCGCATCGACAGGGCCAGCAGCGGCACGGTCAGCGCATTGATGACGCCGCGCGCGGCCCAGATGTCCGGATCGACTTCGCGGAACAGCATCGCGTGGCTGTACAAATAAAAATCATAGGCGAACATGCCGCCGATGCCGAGGCAGGCGAATTTGATCGCCCAGCGTTCCTGGGTGGTCTTGTTGCGGTAGGCCTGCTCGACCAGCAGCATGCCGCCGACGGCCTGCACCACGCGCGCCATCACCGGCAGCACGCTTTCCAGCAAGGCCAGGTCCCAGTAGCCGAGCGTGGCCGAGGCCAGGGCCAGCACGTAGCAGACGGCCGCGACGAACAGGGCCGGGCGCAGCTTGAACGGCAGTCTGCTGGCGGGATCGCGCCAGTCTCCCAGCAGCACGACCAGGAACAGCGACCAGACGGCATTCCTCGCCACCTCGAAGCCGTCCGAGAGGTCGGTCCACATCAGGAGGTCGGTGGCGGCCCAGGCCAGCGAGCCGGCCCAGAAGCTGGAGGCCAGGCAGGCGGTGATGAGCAGCGGGCCGTGCGCGCGCCCGCGCCAGCTGGTGAGCAGCGGCACGCCCAGCCCGAGGAAGCCGAGGGCCGCGAGGCCGTAGCTGTAGGTGGCGATACTGGTCAGGGAAACACTATCCATGTGCACCTGCCGGGCGCAGGGGCCCGGCGTAAAACGTTATCGCGGGCGGTGAGCGCAATTAACGGCCGCTGCGGAACAAAACGACTTTTAACGTGTTAATCAGGACCAGGAAGTCGAGGAACAGGCTGTTGTTCTTCACGTAATACAGGTCGTACTGCAGCTTTTGCAGTGCATCCTCGGCCGAGGAACCGTAGCCGTAGCGCACCTGCGCCCAGCCGGTGATGCCTGGCTTGATGCTGTGGCGGACGTTGTAGTACGGGACCACTTCGATCAGCTGCTCGACAAAATACGGACGCTCCGGACGCGGACCGACGAACGACATCTCGCCCTTGAACACGTTCAGGATCTGGGGCAGCTCGTCGATCCGGGTCTTGCGCATGAAGTTGCCCACGCGCGTGACGCGCGGGTCGTCCTTGGCCGCCCATTGCGGCTTGCCGCCTTTTTCGGCATCGGCGCGCATGCTGCGGAATTTATGCACGAAGAAGCTCCTGCCATCCTTGCCGACCCGTTCCTGCGAATAGAAGACCGGACCGCGGTCTTCCAGCCGCACGGCCATCGCGGCCAGGAACATCAACGGGAAGGTCATGGCCAGGATGATCGTGCTGCACACCAGGTCGAAGGTGCGCTTCATGAAGATACGCACGAAACTCTGGTCGAAGCCGCCGCCGAAGACGAGCCAGCTCGGCTGGATCGAATCGACCCGGATCTGGCAGGTTTCGCGCTCGAAGAAGGTGGCGGCGTCGGTCACCTTCAGCCCTTGCAGCTTGCAGTCGAGCAGTTCCTTGATCGGGAAGCCGCCGCGCCGGTTCTGCACCGAGACCACGATTTCCGACACGTTGTACTGGCGCGCCAGTTTCACGAGCGAATCGTCGTCGCGCATCTTCAGCAGGTCGGCCTGCCCGACGCACAGTTCCTCGCCCGGGGCCGGGATGAAGCCGGCGATGTCGTAGCGGTGGTAGCGGTTGGCGCGCTCGGCCAGTTCGCTGCATTCCTTGGCCAGCGGGCCGCCGCCGAGGAACATGATGCGCGACTGCAGGAAGCGCGCTTCCGAGGTCTTGAAGAAGATCATGCGCGCGACAAAAATGCCGAGCGCGGCCAGCGCAAACACGAGCAGCAGGATGCCGCGCCCGAACGAAAGCTCGGGTGCGACATAGAACACCAGCGTCAGGATCAGGAAGCCCATCACGAACGAAGGCATCAGCTTCATCAGGAAGGGGTGGCGCAAGCCTTCCTCGAAGTCGAGCTGGTACATGCCCATGGCGCTCATGCTGAACACGATGGCCGTGGCGAAGGCGACGGCCGAGGTGAAGAAATGGTCGAGCGACGGAACCGTCACCGTGGTGCCGATGTCCATGTAGCGCAATGCCGCGCCCGCGTAGGCGGCGCCGAGCAGCACCAGCACTTCCACGACCAGCAGGACAGATACGATCTTCGACACGTAATGGTTAGAAATCCTGAACACGTCAGTCTCCTGATTCTTTTACTTACTCGGTGCCAAAGGCGCGGGATGTCCCACGCCGTCCTGCCCAAGCAGGTCGTTGACATACCAATCCATGGCCTGGCGCAGGCCTTCGTCGATGCGGTGCGTCGGCGCATAGCCCAGCAGCGTAGCCGCCTTGCCGATATCGGCTTGCGAATGGCGCACGTCGCCGCGGCGGAAGTCGCCGTATTCCGGCTGGTGCGTCTCCAGATGCGGGAAGCGCGCACGCAAGATGTCGCGCATCATCGCGTACAGCTGGTTCAGGCTGGTACGCGCGTTGAGCGCGACGTTGTACACCTGGTTCGCCGCTTCGGGCGGCGCCATCGCCGCCAGCAAATTCGCCTGCACGACGTTGTCGATGTAGCAGAAATCGCGGCTGGTCTCGCCGTCGCCATTGATGCGTAGCGGCTGGTTGCGGATCAGCGCGGCCACCCACTGCGGGATCACGGCGGCATACGCCCCGTTCGGATCCTGGCGCGGGCCAAACACATTGAAATAGCGCAGGCCGATCGATTCCATGCCGTAGGTCCGGCCGAACACGTTCGCATACAGTTCGTTGACGTATTTCGTCACGGCGTACGGCGACAGCGGGCTGCCGATCACGTCTTCGACTTTCGGCAGGGCCGGATGGTCGCCATAAGTCGAGCTCGATGCGGCATAGACGAAGCGGCGCACTTTGGCGTCGCGCGCGGCCACCAGCATGTTCAGGAAACCGGTGACGTTGGTCTCGTTGGTGACGATCGGATTGTCGATCGAGCGCGACACAGAGCCGAGCGCGGCCTGGTGCAACACATAATCGACGCCGGCGCAGGCGCGCGCGCAATCGCCGGGGACCCGGATGTCGCCTTCGATGAAATTAAATTTCACCCAAGCCTCTTCCGTGACAGATTCTTTCACCTGCTCCAGGTTGTGGCGATGCCCGGTGGCGAAGTTGTCGAGCCCGGTCACACGCTGGCCCAGCTTGAGCAGGGCTTCGACCAGGTTCGAGCCGATGAAGCCGGCAGCGCCGGTAACCAGCCAGTGGTGGCAGTGCTGGTCCAGCTGCTGCCTGACGTCTTGAATCTTATTCACAGTTTTCACAACACTTTCTCGATAACGCGGTGCGGCAGGCGGTAGAACGAACAAAGCCGCCGCGTAAAGCGGCGGCTCGTCCCGCTCGTCTTGTTACAGGCGCCAGACGCAATAACCAGCCTCGCGGATGGCCTTTTCGTCGAACTGCGACTTGACGTCGATGAAGCAGCCGCCGTCGTTGAGCTTGGACTGGAAGTCGCTCAGCGACATCGCCAGCACTTGCTTGTGCGGCACGGCGGCGATCAGGGCGTCCGCCTTCGGCAGGCTGTCCCAGGTTTCCAGCTTGATGCCGTACTCGTGCTCGGCTTCGCCGGCGTCGGCCAGCGGATCGTACACGTGCACGTCCACGCCGTAGCTTTGCAGTTCGTGGACGATGTCCGCCACTTTCGAGTTGCGCAGGTCCGGGCAGTTTTCCTTAAAGGTCAGGCCGATGACGTTGACTTTCGCACCCTTGACCTGGAAGCCCGACGAAATCATCGATTTCACGGTTTTCTCGGCAATGAACTTGGCCATGCCGTCGTTGATGCGGCGGCCCGCCAGGATCACTTGCGGGTGATAACCCACCATTTCGGCCTTGTGCGTCAGGTAATACGGATCGACGCCGATGCAGTGGCCGCCGACCAGGCCCGGGCGGAACGGCAAGAAGTTCCACTTGGTGCCGGCCGCTTTCAGCACTTCCAGCGTATCGATGCCGATCTTGTCGAAGATCAGCGCCAGTTCGTTCATCAGGGCGATGTTCAGGTCGCGCTGGGTGTTTTCGATGACCTTGGCCGCTTCGGCGACCTTGATGCTCGAGGCGCGGTGCACGCCGGCGGTAATCACCGATTCGTACAGTTGCGCCACGCTTTCGAGCGTCTCGGCGTCGTCGCCCGAGACCACTTTCAGGATCGTGGTGAGCGTGTGCTCCTTGTCGCCCGGATTGATGCGCTCCGGCGAGAAGCCGACGTGGAAGTCCTGCAGCCACTTGGTGCCCGAATGCTTTTCCAGCAGCGGGATGCAGATTTCTTCGGTGGCGCCCGGATAGACGGTCGACTCGAAAATGACGATGGCGCCTTTTTTGAGGTTCTTGCCGACCGTGGTGCTGGCGCCGATCAGCGGCGTGAAGTCAGGGTTGTGGGCGATGTCGACCGGGGTCGGCACGGCCACGACGACGTAATCGGCCTGTGCCAGCATGGCCGGGTCGGTCGTCACTTCCAGCAGGCTTGCTGCTTGCAACTGCTCGGACGACACTTCACCGGTGGGGTCAATGAATTTTTTGTAGTTGTCGATTTTCGACGCCGACAGGTCGAAACCGATCGTCCGTACTTTCTTGCCAAATTCCACTGCGAGCGGTAACCCGACGTAACCCAGTCCTACTACTGCAACGACCTGATCTGCTTTCATTATCAGCTTCCGATATCGAATAAAGTTTTGCTATTATGCCAATATTTAATATAGCATGGGAACTAGACTTGCCTCAACTGAGCAGCCTAGTTTGTACGCCATCAACAACACGCGTTCAAAAACCTTGTTGTATATACGGCCGTACCTTCGTTGTTTTTTGGTCGTTTGTACCCGGCCGACCTCGCCCGACACCCCGATCATCCTGAAGATATCGGTCGCAGCGCATAGCAGAATGGCCTTGCCGGTGCAATGACACTGCGCAATATAGCATTTTCCGTCTGATAAGTTCCGTCAGATAATGAATCGTGCGCGCTGCACACATTTGGAACACCACCCGGATTTTATTGCCAGTCGTTTACAATCTTGCGCGAACTATCATGCATCGGAATCCACACCGATGGCCACCGCAGGAGCCGCATTGAACGACCTCACATTCTCCTACCTCGACAATGACGCGCCCGCCAACGAGGCGCTCGACGCCTTCGTGCGCGCCCATCCCGAAGGCAACGCCTATCAGTTGACGGCCTGGCGCCGTGCGGTCGCCGACGCCTACCGCTATCCAGGCAAGGTGCTGGTGGCACGGCGCGCGGGCGACCTGGCCGGCCTGCTGCCCTTGTGCGAAGTCGCCCGTCCCTTCGGCCGCGCGCGCTGGATTTCCTTGCCCTTCTGCGACCTCGGCGGCCCGCTGGCCGCTTCCGGCGAACTGACCGGCGCCCTGGGCGCACGCGCGCGCCAGGATGTCGGTGCGGTGCGTGCGGCCGGACTCGAACTGCGCTGTTCGGCGCCGGGTGGCGAAGACGAGGCCGCGCTCGCCGGACGCAAGGTGCGCATGGTTCTGCAGCTGCCCGAGAGCGCAGCGGCCCTGATGCAGTCGTATCCGCCCAAGCTGCGCAGCCAGGTGCGCAAGGCGGAAAAGAACGGCTTGACGTCGGAAGTGACGCTTGACGCCGCTGCAATCGGCGCGTTTTACGACGTGTACGCCCGCAATATGCGGCGCCTGGGCAGTCCGCCGCACAGCCGCGCCTGGTTCGATGCCATCCACCGCCACTACAGTGCGGGCGGCGACATGTTCATCGTGCTGGTGCGCCATGAAAATAAAGTGGTCGGCGCCGGCTGGGTGTTGTTATGCGGTGACAAGGCCGTCATTCCCTGGGCCTCCACGCTCGCCGACTACAACGCGCTGGCGCCGAACATGCTGCTGTACTGGGCCATCCAGTCGCAGCTGTGCGAGCGCGGCGTGCGCCAGTTCGACTTCGGCCGCTCGACCTTCGGCGAGGGTACGTATAAATTCAAGAAGCAATGGGGAGCATTGCCGGTGGCGCTCGACTGGCGAGAGTGGGACGCGCACGGGGTGGCGCCTGCAGACCTACCAGCCGTCGCCGGCGGCGGCGCGGCCTCGAAGCTGCGCCCGCTGATCGAAAGCGCCTGGCAGCGCCTGCCGCTGGCGGTGACCAACAGCCTCGGGCCGAAATTACGGCGCTTTATTACGCTGTAACACCCTTCCCGGCCTGCCCGCGCCTGCATCTGTGCAACACGGGGGCTGCCTGCACGCCTGCACCAATGACACATTAGTATTATGTGTAGCGAGTATGCAACAAGGCGAAGATTGTGATGTCTTGATAATTGCTCAGGCTATACTTACAGCATAGTAAGACTTATCCTACGGCGCATGGAATAGTCTTATCAATCATCCATCACACTGCTCTTTCGACGCGCCTTGGCCACCCCTGAAGCGCTGCGGGCGAGGTTAAGGAACGCGGCAGCATGTCTGAAGTCTTATTCGCCTTTCGGCTACGCGAACACGGCCAGCAAACGGCCCTCATCAGCGACGATGGCCGCCGCCTGAGCTATGCCGAACTGGCCGACGCCGTCGACGCCAAGGCGCAGGCGCTGGCCGAGCCGGCGCGCCTGGTCATGGTCGAAGCCGATAACAGCATCGAATGCGTCGTCGCCTACCTGGCCTGCCTGAAAGCCGGCTATCCGGTGATCCTCTGCGAGCCGGGCTCGACCGCTGCCGACCCGCGCACCAGCGTCGCCTACGGCGCCTCGCTGGTGTTTCGCTCTGGCACACACGGCTGGAATTTCGAAGCGCTCGCCAGCGCGCGGCCGCTTGAGCTGCATCCGGACCTGTGCCTGCTGCTGTCGACCTCCGGCAGCACCGGCAGCCCCAAGCTGGTGCGCCTCTCGCGCGACAACCTCGCCGCGAATGCCGCCTCGATCGCCGCCTATCTCGGCTTGACCAGCGCCGAGCGCGCCATCACCAGCCTGCCCCTGTATTACTCGTACGGCATGTCGGTGCTGCATTCGCACCTGCATGCGGGCGCGGCCATACTGCTGACCAGCAAATCGGTCGCCGATCCCGAATTCTGGACCTTCTTTGCCGACCAAGGCGCCACCAGCCTGTCGGGCGTCCCGTTTACGTTTGACCTGCTCGAACGCATCGGTTTTCGCTCGCGCAATTACCCGGCGCTGCGCTACCTGGCCCAGGCCGGCGGCCGCCTGCCGGCGGAACGGGTCAGCCTGTACGCGCAATGGGCGCAAGCCTCGAACAGGCAGCTGTTCGTCATGTACGGCCAGACCGAAGCGGGTCCGCGCATGGCCTATGTGCCGCCGGCGCAACTGCTCGAGAACACCGACGCGATCGGCATCGCGGTGCCCGGCGGCAGTTTCGAGCTGGTTGGCGAAGACGGCGCGATCGTCGACGCCAGCGATGTGCCGGGCGAGCTGGTCTACCGCGGCCCGAACGTCATGATGGGCTATGCCCTGACGGCCGACGACCTGGCCAGGGACAAGGACACCTTCGAACTGCGCACCGGCGACCTTGCCTGCCGCAAGGACAACGGCTGCTATACCATTATTGGACGCAAGAGCCGCTTCTCGAAGATCGTCGGCTTGCGCATCAGCCTCGACGAAGTCGAGCGCTGGGTGCATGCCAGCGGGATGGCCGGCATCGTCAGCGGCGACGACCGGGTCATCGTCATGGCCGTCACCGGCGCGGCGGGCGACCTGAAACAGCGCCTGGCGCAGCGTTTCGCGTTGCCGCCGTCGGCGCTGGCCGTGATCGAAGTCGATGCGATCCCGACGCTAGCTTCCGGCAAATTCGACTACCGCACCGTGCTGCGCCTCGGCCACGAGGCCCTCGACAGTCCCCAGCCGGTGGCGGCCTCGCTGCTGGCAGCCTACCGCGAGGTGCTCGGCAACGATGACGTGCGCCCGGGCGACAGTTTCCTTGACCTTGGCGGCGACTCGATCAACCTGGTCGAACTGGCGCTGGTGCTGGAATCTTATCTCGGCACGGTGCCCGACAACTGGGAAGCGCGCTCGATCGCTTCCCTCGAAGCCATCAAGCAGGAAGCAGGCACGCTGCCCGGCAGCGCCGTCCATGGCGCGCCGCGTTCTGAAAAACGCCGGGGCGGCATCCGGCAGGCGGCATTCGTCGCCTGCGCCCTGCTGTTCGCCGGGGAAGCGACGCTGCAGGCGCGCTCGTACATCAAAACCGGGCGCAGCGCGATCAACATGGTCACCGGGGAAAGCCGGGTCGTGCTGAACGAGCAATTCGGCGTCAAGACTTACCGCCCGAACATCAAGGATCCCACGCCCGGCGACGACCTCGAATTCACCACCAATACGCTGGGTTTTCGCAGTCCGGAAATTTCGCCCCTGCCGCTGCCGGGCGAACTGCGCATCGCCGTCGTCGGCGCCTCGACCGTGGCCGGGGCCTATGCGAAGACCAACAGCGCGACCTTCCCGCAGCTGCTGGAAGCGCGCTTGCGCCAAGCCATGCCGGGCCGGCGCATCAACGTCATCAATGCCGGGGTCGAGGGTTATGCGATCAAGGAAATCGATACCCTGGTCGAGCGCGCGATCATTCCGCTGCGCCCCAACATCGTCGTCATCTACCCGGGTTTCAACGACATGGCCAACATCTGCCGCGCCAGCGCGAAAAAGGCCAGCGTCGCGTTGGAACCCGTCCCGGCGCCGGGCCTGCCGCGCTGGGTGCTGACGCGCGAGATGATTTCGAAGAACACCCTGCCCCTGCGCGAAGTGCCGGTGCGCACCGCCCGGCCCGACCTGAAATCGAGTTTCCCGGCGTCGTATGGCGAAACCCTGGACAGCATGGTGACCAAGCTGCAAGCGGCCGGCATCAAGCCGGTGTTGCTGACGGTGGCGCGCGCCTTCAAGCCGGGCGATGGCGAAACCGGCCGGCGCCTGGCGACCACCGCCCTGTTCTACAACCATTGCCTCGACTACGACGGCTTGAACGCGGCCGGCAGCCTGTTCAACCAGACCATCGCCAAGGTCGCGCGCGCGCACCGCACCGCGCTGATCGACCTCGGCAAGATGATGCCGAGCGGGCCGAAGCATTTTGTCGACGCCGCGCATTTTACGCGCGCCGGCGAAGAACTTTCCTCCGAGATCATTTTCCATGAACTCGTCAACGATATGGACGTCGTCAAGCCCGGTGGCTTGGTGGCCAGCGAATAAGGTCTGCAGTGGATATTACGGGTTTCGGCTATCTGGTTTTCTTTTGCGTGGTGCTGACGCTGCACCGCCTGCTGCAGGAGCGCCACGATGCCCAGAAATGGCTGCTGATCGCGGCCAGCTATTATTTTTATGCGAGCCTGGACTGGCGCTTCTGCGGCTTGCTGGCCATCCTCACCCTGATCAACTACCTCGCCGGCAGCGCGGTCGCCAACGCACCCGATCAGGGCGCGGCGCGCCGTGCCATCACCGGCGCGGTCGTGCTCAGCATCAGCCTGCTGTGCTATTTCAAATACCTGAATTTCTTCGGCGCCATGGTCAATTCCATGACGGCCTGGCTCGGCGCGGGCAGCCTGGTGCCCTTCGTCAACATCCTGCTGCCGGTCGGGATTTCCTTCATGACTTTCCAGGCGATCACCTATCCGATCGACCTTTATCACCGGCGCCTGGGCAAGCCGGCCAGCGCCACCGATTTTATCCTGTTCATGGCGTTTTTCCCGCGCCTGCTGTCGGGGCCGATCGTCACCGCCGCGTATTTCCTGCCCCAGTTGCGCCAGTCGCATCCGAGCGTGACGCGCGACCAGCGCTTCGAGGGACTGGCGCTCATCATGCGCGGCTTCGTCAAGAAAGTCCTGATTGCCGATACCCTGGGCGCCGCCCTGGTCGAGCCGGCGTTTGCCGGTCCCGGCGATTTTTCGTCGGCCTTCCTCTGGCTGGCCCTGTTCGGCTACAGTTTCCAGGTCTACCTCGACCTCTCCGGCTACACCGACATGGCGCGCGGTGCGGCGACCATGCTCGGCTATAAATTGCCGGTCAATTTCAACCGCCCGTATCTGGCCACCAGCATCGCCAATTTCTGGCAGCGCTGGCACATCACGATGTCTTCGTTTTTCCGCAATTACCTGTACGACCCGCTGGCAAAAGCGAATGCCGCGCCGACTGTCGTCAACCTCCTGATCGTGTTCGTGGCGATCGGCCTGTGGCATGGCGCCGGGTGGAATTTTGTTGTCTACGGCCTGCTGCACGGGTCCATGGTCGCCTACGGCCATTTCCGCGACGAAGCCCGCATCCGCAAGGGCGGCGCCCCGCTCGTCTACCGCGGCTCCCGGCTGATACTGCGCGTGGCCTGTATTTTCGTCGTCGTCGTGCTGACCCGCCTGCTGTTTCGCAGCGCCGATCTGGAGATGGTCCAGGTCTATGTCAGCGGCCTGTTGCGCGCCAGCGGCGGCAGTTTCCCGCTCTCGGCCGCCGGCCTGCTGGCCCTGGCGGCAGCAGCCACCCTGCACTTCACGCCGGTGCAATGGCGCGACCGCTTCATGGGGTTTGCCAATACGCGTCCGGCCTGGATGTTCGGCGCCGGTTTCGCCGCCATGCTGTACATGGTCGTGGCCATGACGCGCGGGCGCGGCGGATTCATTTATTTCCAGTTCTGAGCAAGTCGAACCGGTAAGCTGCCTCCGTCGTGCCGCGAGTCGCGCGCATCATTTACAGCGATGCAAAGACCTCGGCTACCGTCTTCACCGGCATGCCCTGTGCTGCTACCAGGGCCAGTACGGCGTCAAATTGCTCCGGAGTGCAACCATATTTCGAATGCGTCGCACGTACGTCGTGCGTATAGAAAATAAGCCATCCGTTTTTTTCCCGAACCTCGTTAAGCAATGCTTCAACCGATTCGCGCTTCGTACTACCGTAAATCGGGTTCGCCTTGAGCGTATTTAAATCTTTTCGTTGAACATTGACCCCTTGGGTAGTTGTCCTGATCGTATCGAAACGGCCGCTTAAAATGTTCAGCGCGGCAGCGTCGTAGTCACCGTAGGGCAGAGCGAAGTTCCGGGTGCCGTACAGAGGATGCAGCATTGCAGAGCTAGTTTCCAGTTCGCGGCGCAGCACCGATTTGTTCGTGCCGCGGCACCGAATATGCGAATGGGTGTGGTCGCCGATTTCGTGTCCTGCCCGGTATAGTTTCGTCGCCGCATCGAAGGATGCTATCAGGCCGAAGTCACTATCCATCCCAACATTTCCTGTCGATAAATAGAAGGTGCCGCGCCAGTCGCGTGCCTCTAACAGTTCAGCGCCCACTGCCGCAGACTCCGGAAAATCGTCAAACGTAAACGACACCACGCCACCCGCGAACGAAATGTCGCGCATGCGTTCATTCAGAAAGCGATATCGTCGCGACTCAATCGCCGTTGCAATACGACCCATCATAAGTATCCTTGCTCTCTTGCCCATTTAATCATTTTTTTTCTCGGCCAAATCAAGGTCGAGCAGACTGGTTTGTATTTGCCTTCTTCAACCAGCCGTCTGCGGGTTGGCGATCGCGCGGTCGCGCGTTGCGTGTGAATTTCGCCAGCACCATCTATTCGTAGCAATGCCCCATTTTGCAGGGGAACGCCGGCAAGATACGCCAGCCGGGGACTGATCGCCTGGAGCTGCGGGTCGTAGAACCAGCTTGTCCCGATCATGCCCCGGATCTCCGGCATAGCCATCATCAACTGCGCAATGTGGGCATAGCATTGATTCCGCCCTGCTTCGTTAAATTCCGACAAGTTCCGGGGGTCGACATGAATTCGCACCAGAGGACCGAGTCCGCCCAGCCTGAATTTCACGAACGATAAAATACGCAGGTTCTCTTTCAGCCCTTTGTAGCGGTAGAGGGTAGCGGGTGCCCATACGCGCATGTCCACGATTTGCGAGCCGACCGGCACCGAGAAGCCGGTCGCCGTCCGCAGGTCGCGGTCAAAATAGCTCGACCGTAGCGCGCCATACTCGGCGTCATCATCGTTCATGATCGATCGCGCGATGTACCCCACGGTGGTCACATACAGGTCGATGATGGCAACCGGAAGCGTCGACTCCAGCAGCCGCTCCCCTAGCGCGTCTAATTGCAGCGACACAATTTCTTTTGCGAGAATGCCGCGTTCTTCTGCAGGAAGGGCATCGAGTTCAAGCAGGTACTTCGGTGGCAGCGCGTCCAGAAGATAAAGGGGAAGCTGGTCATTCCTCGACTGTAAACTCACTATTTCAGCGTTCAAATCACGCAGAAAAGGCGCGAAGCGCTCGCCACAGGTTTCTTGAAACCTTTGCCTTCTAAGAAGGTAAGTCTTTTCCGCTAGCAGGCTTCGAACTGCTGCAACTGTATTCTCTCGAGACACTTCCACTCCGGATGACGGTTTTAACAATGCGACACAAGTTAACCAATATACATGGCCGCTGTCAGCGAGCGCAATTCTGTGGCTGTGACCGCGTAAGCACGCCTTGGATTCTGAATTTCCGTAGGATAAATCTTGCGGTCGTGCGCCGTATAGCTGTAAATATTGTTATTTGCTAAATTCTCTGTCCACGTTGCGTGGCCGACACAGATAATGCGAAAAACACAAGGAGATGGACTGGGGCCAGCAATTGGCGTACGCCGGGCTCCAGCGTGTTTTAGCGGAAAGAAGGACTACAGGCCTGCCCTGAGGTCAACATGTGCCATGTTTGAACCTTCATGCAAGGTACGGACTGTTGAGAAATTTCTCAAGACCTTGATTTCGAGGCATAAAAGATGGTGCGGCTGGCTGGGATCGAACCAGCGACCCTTGGCTTCGGAGGCCAA
>JANNNC010000134.1:0-13337 GCA_031398335.1 Massilia sp. | reverse complement strand
CCCGTCCGGCCCCTTCACGCGGGTCTCGCGCAAGGCCAGCTTCTGGCCATTGACCGTCTCCAGGCGGCCTTCCGAGCCCACTTGCTGGAATTTCGCATCGCGGTTGTCGACCCGGTTCACGGAGCTGATCAGGCGCTTTTCCGGTCCCTGGTTGCGGTAGTAGAGCACGTTCAGGTGCACCGGCGCGCCGGCAACCGTGTACTGGCCCTTGATGGTGGCGTCGGGCGTCAGGAATTCCGGGCTCCAGGCAGGCTGGCCGGCGCTCTGCGAGGCCAGGCGCGCGCCGTCGAGCTGCACCGGCGCCGGATTGTGCGCCGCCTTGTCGCTGACCGCGCCCAGCACCGGCCAGGCTGCGGCCACCAGCAGGGCGGCAATGGCCACGCCGGTGATCGATGCCGCAGGCGCCGTGCGAGCTGAAGTGCCAGCCGCATTCACGGCTGCGGCGGCGGGCGTCGCTTCTTCCTGGCGCCAGTAGCTGCCGATCCAGAACATGATGAACATGACCAGGCCGAAGAACAGCCAGCCGTAGATCAGGTGGTCGACGCCGGTGGCCAGCTCCATGCCGCTCATGTGGCCGATCATGACGATCATGTAGGCGCGCAGGCCGTTGGCGATGATCGGCACGACGATCGACAGGGCGACGAACAGGACGCGGCGCTTGGTCGAGCGGTAGCTCAGGTAAGCGTACAGGGCGCCGAGGGTGATCGACGAGATCAGGTAGCGCACGCCGCTGCAGGCTTCCACCACCGACCAGTTGCCGGTCGGGAGCTCGAACAGGGTGCCGTTGCGCAGCACCGGAATGCCGGTCGCACGCACCGCGGCGACGGTGAAGTCGGCCGTAAAATTGATCAGGGGTTGCACGAAGACTTCGCCGAAGGGCACCGCGAACAGCAGGAACAGCAACGGGAAGGCCAGCGCGCCGGCCAGGCGGCGGCCCAGCACGGCCGCGGCGGTGACCGGGAACATGAGGACAAACGCATACTGCATCACGACCTGCACTTCGCCGGCACGCGCCAGCAGCCAGCCGGCGCCGCACAGGGCCAGCATGCCCAGCGCCGGCCAGAACGGTTCGGCCGGGATGCGCGTAAACACGTCGCGCCGGCGCCAGATCAGCCACAGGCTGATCGGCACGATCGCATAGCCGTGGGCGAAGGTCTCGGAACTGTTCCAGATCGCGACCATCGAGGCCGCGGTGCCCCAGTACAGTGCCAGCAGCGCGATGAAGGCGGCGGCGATGATGGCGATCTTCGGTAGCGAGAGGCGGCCGCCGGTAGCACCGGCCAGGGCCGGGGTGTCGTTCATCAGCATTCGAACCTCGTTTCGATCTGGGACAGGTGGGCCGGCCAGCTGTAGTGGCGCTCGACGCTGGTGCGCGCGGCCTGGCCCATGGTCGGGTGGGGCGATTCCAGCAGCGTGACGAGCGCGTCGGCATAATCGGCGGGGGCGTCGGCGACGATCAGTTCGCGCCCGCTGACGGCGTTGATGCCCTCGAAGGCCTGGGGCGAAGCGACCACGGGCCTAGCCATCGCCATCGCCTCGAGTACCTTGTTCTGGATCCCGCGCGCGATGCGCAGCGAGGCCACCGCGGCCACGCAGTGGGCCAGGTAGGGCCGCACGTCGGGCACGGTGCCGGTGACGACGATGGCGTCGCTGGCCATGGCCAGCACTTCCGGCGCCGGGCGCGAACCGACGATGTAGAAGCGCGCGCCCGGCACGGCGGCGCGCACGCGCGGCAGCACCTGTTCGGCGAACCACTTGACGGCGTCGATGTTCGGCCAGTAGTCCATCGCACCGGTAAACACCAGCGCCTGCTCGCCTTCGGCGAATGGGTTGTCATACGCGCGCGCCGGGCTGAAATACTCGGTGTCGACGCCGTTGCTGAAATGGCCGATCTTGCCGCGGCTTTCCGGCGCCAGGGTGCGAAACAGCTCGGCTTCCGGCTCGGAGACGAACAGGGAAGCGTCGAACTGGGCGGCGACCTTGCGCTCGTAGTCGAGCAGGCTGCGCGCCTCGTGGCGGTACACCCAGCTCATCGGCCAGCTCTTTTTCTCGGCGTACTGGCGCCATTTGTCGGAGTCGACATCGCAAAAATCGATCACGCGGCGCGCGGCCGGGAAGTCGTCGGCGTACTGCGCCATCACCGACGAGAACATCATCACGCGCGCGATGCCGCGCTCGCGCATCGTGCGCGCGACCCAGCGTTTCATGTCGGCGTCGCGGTAGTATTCCAGCGACAGCGATTTACCCGTCGCCAGCGCCTTGGCGCTGCGGATCTTGCCCTTGAGCGGATCGAGCTTCACGAAATGGCTGCTCGCGCACAGCGCCTCGACCGCCGGCACGTGCTGCCAGTCGTCGGGGTCGTCGACAAACGTCGCCAGGTGCACCTTGTACTTCGTCGTCAAGTGTTTCAGCAAGTGGTAGGAGCGGATCTTGTCGCCCTTGTTCGGCGGGTAGGGGATGCGGTGTACCAGCAACAGCAGGTCCGGCTTCGCAGCCTCGGCGGCTGCGAGCGTCTGGCGCTGCAGCGCGCCCTCGATGATCGAATTCATGGCTTGCTCAGGAAAATGCGGTCCATCCGGTCCCACGCGAAATCGCGGGCGAGGGCGGCAATGCGTCCTTCCATGCGCTCGATGTTGATGTAGTGGCGAAAGCGCGATTTGGCGTCCAGGCCGCTTGGCCTCGGCTGGCCGGGATCGAGTTCCCAAGGGTGGAAGTAGAACAGGGCCGGCTCGTTGTCCGATTCGTTGACGCGCTTGACCATCCAGCGCGACAGCGCGTAGGGCAGTAAACGGAAATAGCCGCCGCCGCCGGCCGGCAGTTTACGGCCGCCCAGCTGTACGGTGGTGATCGGCACTTCCAGCAGGCCGTCCGGGCCGTTCGGATAAAAGGCGAAGCGCGGCGCGTCCGGCATGCCGTAGTGGTCGTGGGCGATCGGGTAGATGCTCGAGCTGTAGCGGTAGCCGGCCTCCGTGAGCGCATCGAGCGCCCACAGGTTGCCGGCGCCGATCGAGAAGCTCGGGGCGCGGTAGCCGATGACCTGCTGGCCGCCGATGTCTTCCAACAAGGCTTTGGCCGAGCGGATGTCGTTGTCGAATTCAGCGCGGCTCTGGTCCGAGGCGCGCTGGTGGTTGTAGCCGTGGCTGGCCAGTTCATGGCCGGCGGCGACGATGCGGCGCACCATCTGCGGATAGCGTTCGGCGATCCAGCCCAGGGTGAAGAAAGTGCCCTTGACGTCGTGGCGCTCGAACAGCGCCAGGATGCGCTCGATATTCGCCTCGACCCGGCATTCGCGCGTCGCCCAGCTGTCGCGGCTGATATAGGGGGCAAACGCCGAGACCTGGAAATAGTCCTCGACGTCGCAAGTCATCGCGTTGCGAATGCGCTCGCCCGGCTGGCGCTGGGGCCGGGCGGCGGGAGTCTGCATCTTCATTCGGGCGTATCCACGTGTTGGTTGGCCGGCACGCCGTTTTGCGGCGTGGCGACGATTTTCTTCAGGATCGACAAGACCGAGACGATCGATTTTTCCAGGCGCATCATGCGCTCGTCGAGCACTTCGGCACTGGCGCGGCGTTCCGGCATGCCGCCCATGCCGTCGGCCAGCAGCTCGCCGTCGATGGCGTGTGCGGGTGCGGTGCGCAGGTGCTCGGGCAGCTGGAATTCCTCGCTGATGTCGCCGATGACGGTCTGGATGTGCGCTTCGTTAAATTCGTGCAGCTCTTCCAGGTAGCCCATCAGGAGCACGCGGTCGAGCAGGGTGTTGGTCTTGCGCGGGATGCCGCCGGTGTAGGCGAAGATGGCCGCGTACGCGCCGTCGTCGAAGGCCGGGTCGCCGTTCCAGCCGACCGTGTGCAGGCGGTGTTCGATGTAGGCGCGCGTTTCCGGCGCATCCATCGGGCCCAGGTGGTAGCTGGCGATGACGCGCTGGCGCAGTTGCTGCATGCCGGGGCTGTGCAGGGTGCTGCGGAACTCCGGCTGGCCGAGCAGGAAGGTCTGCAGCAGCGACTTGTCGTCGGTCTGGAAGTTCGACAGCATGCGCAGCTCTTCGACCGTCTTCGGGTTCAGGTTCTGCGCTTCGTCGATCACCAGCAGGGCGCGTTTGCCCTGGCGGTCGACATTGTGCAGGAACTGCTCGAGGCGGGTCAGCAGGTCGGTCTTGGTCGCGCCCTCGTAGGGCAGGCCGAAGCCCGAGGCCACCATGCGCAGCGTGTCGTCCGGATCGAGGTGGGTGTTGACGATGTGGGCGGCGACGATCTGGCTCGAGGGCAGCTTGTTGAACAGGTTGCGCACCAGGGTGGTCTTGCCGGCACCGACTTCGCCGGTGACGACGATGAAGCCCTCACCCTGCGACAGGCCATATTCGAGATAGGCCATGGCGCGCTTGTGGCCTTTGCTGCCGAAGAAAAAGTGCGGGTCCGGGCGCAGCTGGAAAGGCTTGGCTGTAAATCCATAATACGGTTCGTACATCGTGTCACTCCGCTTAAAGCTGGGCCGATAGGGTGGCGCTGACTGCGTTTTCCGTGTAGCCGGCGCCGGACAGGCCACGGTCGCCGCGCCGATGGCGCAGCTCGACCGAACCGAGCAGCTTGCGGCTGAAACGGCGCGACAGGCCGAGACGCAGGGATTGCTGGTCCCGTTCGACGTTGGTGGTCAGGGAAAGGTTGCGCGTCGCCGTCAGCGTCGCCGTGGCACTTGTGCGTGCGTCGATGCGGTAGCTGTGGGCGGCGCTGGCGCCAGCCTGGCGCACGTTGTCGTTCAGTGTGAACAGTGAGCTGCCGAGCAGGCCGGCATCGGCTTCGCCCGTCGACAGCGCCTCGCGTTCGTTGACGAAGAGCGAGACCACGCTGCCGTGGGCGCGCTTGTTGAACGCGAACGAGGCGCGCGCCTGCTTCTGGCGGAAGTAGCGGTTGCTCAGGTAATTGACTTCCTGCGCCGTGCTCAGCGGCAGGCCGGTGGCCAGCAGGTATTCCTCGATCGCCTGGCGCCGCGCCAGCGGATCGGGAATCGACTGCGCGAACAGCGAATCGAGCAGCAAGGTCGTGTCGACGCCCTGCAGCCCCGAGAACTGCTGGCGCGTGTTGGTCACGCCGTCCGAATAGGTCAGGCGCCAGACCGTGTTGCGGCTGCGGTGCGAGGCCGCCAGGGAACCGGTATTGCCGAGGAAGTGGCGGCCCACCGACATGTCGACGGACGTGCGCGCCGACGGCCTCCAGGCGTAGCCGACCGACCAGCTCGGGCCGGCGGTGTTGGCGCCGCCGGCCGCTTCGTAATCGTAGCTGTCGTAGCCGCCCGTGGCGGTCAGCCGCAGCGTGCGGTGCACGGCGTAGCTCAGGCCAAGCAGGGCATTTTCCGAGCTGGTGCTGCCGAACCGGTCGGTCTCGAGATCCTCGCGCGTATAGCGCAGGGTCCAGCCGATGTCGCGCCATGCGCGTCCGCTGCCCAGGGTGAAGGCCGCGCCGTCGCTGCTGCTGTTGCCGAAACGCGAATCCGCGGCCTTGGTCTCTTCGTGGGTATAGCGCAGCATGGCCACGGCGATATTGCCGAAGCGCCGGGTCAGGTAGGGGCTGACGCTCCAGCTGCTGACGTCGGTGCTGTTCTCGTTGCTGAAGCGGTTTTCCTCGCCCAGGCCGAAGGCCGAGATCGAGCGCGCATTGCCGCGCGCCGTCGCGTCGACGTACAGGAGCTCGTCGACGACCTTGACGCGGCCATTGGCGTCGTACTGGCCGTTGTTGCGTCGTGTGCCGCTGGGCTTGCTATTGCTGTACTGAAAAAAGGAGGCGCTGGCGCGGGCGCTGAGCTGCACGCGCGAATTGCGGCCGTACAGCGCAATGCCCGGCGTCGCTTCGGTCACCCACTGGCTGCGCTTGTTGGCGTCGCTTTGGAGGGCGACGTTGTCGGTAAAGGTCTCGGTCAGCGACAGCGAGGGCGTGACGTTCCACTGGGCCTGGGCCGGCAGCGCCACCATCAGCGCCGCCGCCAGCGGTGCCAGGCGCGGCAAGTTCGCGGCGATGCGTTTAGCCGTAGTTGTAGTCATACGTCTCTTCGATCCCCGGGATGTCCCGCGCCTTGTTATAGATGAGGTTGACGTTGCTGCAGCCTTCCAGCTGGCGCAGCGCTTCCAGCACCGCGTGCTGGGTCGTGGTCTGGGCTTCGACGACCATCACGATCTGGCCCATGTGGCTGGCCAGCACGCCCGATTCGCTCGTCAGCAGCAGCGGCGGCGAATCGAAAATGACGATGCGGTCCGGATAGCGGTTCGCGATCTCGTTGACCAGGCTGCTCATCGTCGAACTGGCCAGCAGTTCGGTGGCGCGCGGCGTGCTGGTGCCGGCCGGCAGGATGCTCAGCGTGTCGACATTCGTGCGCAGCATCACGTCCGACAGGTCGAGCTTGTCGTCGACGAGGATGTCCATCAGGCCGCGCTGGGCCGGCAGGCCGAGCGTGCGCAGCACCGAGGGACGGGCGACGTCGGCGTCGACCAGCAGCACCGTGTGGTCGAGTTCCATGGCGATGCTCATCGCCAGGTTGATCGCGGTATAGGTCTTGCCTTCGCCGGGCAGCGAGCTGGTGATCATGATCAGGTTGTTCGGGCGGCCGGGCGCGCCTTCGCTGAAGGCTTGCTTGAGCAGCGGACGCTTGATGACGCGGAAGTCTTCGAGCAGGCTGGTGCGGCCGCTGGCGGCGGTGACCATGCCGGCGTCGCGCATGCGTACCAGGTCGAGGTCGACCTTGCGGGTGCCTGGTTTCGCGGCCGTCTTGCGTGGCGCGGCAACGCCCGGGGTGTCGACACGTGGCGCGTGCGGACGCGGCATGTCGGCACGCGGCGTGACAGCCTGTGCTTCGGCACGCGCAACCGGGGCGGGCGCAGGGCCTGGCGTTGGTGCAGGCTGGACGGCGGCAGGTGCGGCATCAAGTGCCGGCGCATGCTGTTCCAGTTCGATGATCTGCCCGTCGTGCTCGACGACGGCAGGGGCCGGTGCCGCTGCGCGGGTGTGGTCAATGCGGCCAGCCGCTTTTTCGATAATGCTCACATTCGCTCCTAATATTGGTCCGTTACGGTAGCCGTGACGGCCGCTTACGCGCTGGCGCGCGCCAGCATGGTGGCCACGCCGACAGCATACGCGCCGAACAGCACCAGCACCGCGGCGCCGACGCCGACCAGGCGGCGCTTGCGCAGCACTTTCTGGCTGTCGGTCCAGTGCATGTTGACCGAACCGAGGACCGGCATGCCGGTCACTTCACGCAGCGCGGCGTGGCTGAGGAAAGTCGGGCGCACCTGGCTCATCAGGAAGGCGCCGACCAGGCCGGCCAGCAGCGACAGCAGGAACACGCCTGAGAACAGCGCCAGGCGGTTCGGTCCGCTCGGCTTGGTGGCGGCGACCGGCGGCTCGACGACGCGGAAGGTCAGCATGTCGGTGGCCGAGGACAGGTCGCCGGACAGCTTGGCCTGCTCGCGGCGCTCGACCAGCTTCTGGTAATTCTCGCGGTTGATGTCGTAATCGCGGTTCAGCTGGATCAGCTGGGCCTCGATTTCCGGCGCCGTGACGCGCTGGCTGCTCAGGGTCGCCACGCGGTTCGAATACTCGCTGACGCGGGCACGCAGTGCCGCGACACGCGATTCGGCGTCCGACAGCGTCACGGTCAGCTGCTGCATCATCGGGCTGACGGCAACACCCGGGTCAGGGCGGGTCTTCTTCGCTTCTTCCTTCCTGCGCACCTGCAGCTGGTCGACCAGGCGCTTGGTGGCGATGATGTCCGGGTGCTCTTCGGTGTACTGCAGGCGCAGGGTATCGAGGGTCTTCTGGGCCGCGGCAATGCGCGCTTCGAGTTCGGGATCGACCATGCCGCCGCCGCCAGCGCCGCTCGCGCTGCCGCCACCGGTCATGCGGCGGCGGATCGCATTGCGCGACTGCTCCGCTTCGGCCAGTTCCAGGCGCGCCTGGCTCAGCGCGTCCGTGGCGGAAGCGACCCTGCCGCTGAAATCGCCGCCTTCGCGGGGCAGCAGGCCCATGTTCTTGATCTTGAATTCCTTGAGCTTGTTCTCGGCGGCGGCCAGTTTTTCTTCCGTGCCGCGGATCTGGTCGTCGATGAACTGGATCGCCTTGTCGGAATCCTGCTTCTTGCCGCCGAAGCTGCCTTCCACGAAGATCGTCAGCAGCGCCTGGACGACGTCCTTGCCCAGCTTCGCATCGGTCGAGGTATAGCTGATGGTATAGATGTCGTCGCGCGGAGTGCCGGCAATCTTGATCTTCGACATCAGGTCGTCGACCATCTTGTCCCTGGCGCTGCTGTCCTTGGCCTTGACGTCGAGGTCGGTATCGCGCATCACGCGCTCGACGTTCGGACGGCTGATGAGGGTCTGGCGCATGAACATCACCTGCTGGTCCAGATTCGGCAAGGTCGTCATGCCCGACAGCAGGGGTTTCAGGATGCTCTGGGTATCGACGTACACGCGGGCCGAGGTTTCGTACTGGTTCGGCAGCCTGAGCACGATGGCCCAGCCGATCAGCGCCACCAGCCAGGCGATCGACACTGCATGCCAACGGTATTTACCGAGGGCCTTGAGGAAATTCAGGATTAGGGCTGTTATTTCTGCCATCTCGTCAGTCTCGCCATGAACGCCCGGCGCGCCGCCAGGCTCAAACAAACACAAAAGAACACGCATCATCGCTTGTAGTTTGTGCAATTGCAATTGCGTCCCGGAAAATTGTGGCAATAAAGGTACCCGTTGGGACCCGTTACAACACAAATACCAGAATGCAATACTAAAATCCGCTACCGCGCATCATCTTCGGCGTTATTATTGCCAACCGATCAACAAAAGCAGCGGAAAATGTTGCACTTAATCAAGGATGTGGTGAGGAGCAAATCGTCATCGCCAGCTTCGCGATAAGGTCTTTGCGTAACATCAAGCCGTTGTATTGTAATGTTTTATTTGTAAAAGGGCCTGCACGATTGATTCCTATTCGAAATAATGAATGCAACTTCACTAAGGTATTGTTGCCTCGCCGTACGTTCAGCGCCGCCGTCGCCCTGAGCGCCCTCGTTACTGCCCTGCCGCTGCACGCCGACAACCTGGTGCGCGCCATTGCCTCGGTTAAACCCGCGGTTGTCGGGGTCGGCAGTTTCCTGAAAACGCGCAGCCCGTCCGTCGTCTTCACGGGCACCGGTTTCGCCGTCGGCGACGGCTTGAGCATTATCACCAATGCCCATGTCGTGCCGATGACGCTCGACACCGCCAAACTGGAAGCCCTGGGCGTGGTCGTCGGCGCCGGCCAGGATTTCCGCTTCCGCCCGGCGCGCCTGGTGGCGCTCGACCGCGCCCACGATCTTGCCCATTTGCGCCTGCTCGACGGCCCGCCGCTGCCGGTGCTGGCGCTGGGCGACTCGAACAGCGCCGCCGAAGGCCAGGCCTTGGCGTTTACGGGCTTCCCGCTGGGAATGGTGCTCGGGCTGAACCACGTCACCCACCGCGCCACGCTGTCGGCGATCACGCCGATCGTCATGCCTTCGCTCAGTTCGCGCCGCCTCGATGCGCGCGCGATCACGCAATTGCAGCGCGATCCCCTGAAAATTTTCCAGCTCGACGGCACGGCCTATCCTGGCAACAGCGGCAGCCCGGTCTACGATGTCGAGAGCGGCCTGGTGCTCGGTGTGATTAATATGGTGTTCGTCAAAGGGCTCAAGGAGACGGCGATCACCAGCCCGAGCGGCATCACGTATGCGATCCCGGGCCGCTACGTGCAGGAATTGTTGCAGCAAAAGTGAAAAACAAGTATTTCAATCGTGCACACCTTTCGTACAGGCACGATTGAGATACAATAGTCCGGATTGATGGCTAAATAACAATTTTTAATTTGCTATAACAACAGCCTGGCTTTGCCGGTCGCTGCTGTCGTGAAGGGGAATGACGTGAGCAAGATGATGACGAACCTGATGAAACTGGCGCTGGCCGCCGTCTGCGCCACGGCCGTATCCGGCTGCGCACTGTGGAACAAGCCGGCGCCACCCTCGGCGGCCGCACTGGCCGGCGCCGCGCCGGCCGACTACCTGATCGGTCCTGGCGACGCCGTCAACATCATCGTCTGGCGCAATCCGGAAGTGTCGATGTCGGTGCCTGTGCGTCCGGACGGAAAGATCACGACCCCGCTGGTGGAAGACCTGCCGGCCGCCGGCAAGACCTCGACCGAACTGGCGCGCGACATCGAAAAGGCGCTGGCCAAGTTCATCCAGCAGCCGGTCGTCACTGTCGTTGTGACTGGGTTCATCGGCAACTACGGCGAGCAGATCCGCGTGATCGGCCAGGCTGCCAAGCCGCAAGCGCTGCCATACCGCCGCGACATGTCGCTGATGGACGTGCTGATCGCCGTCGGCGGCATCACGGATTTCGCGTCGGGTAACCGCGCCAGCATCATCCGCAACGTCGACGGCAAGCAGGAAAAACTCAACGTGCGCCTCGACGACCTGATCAAGGACGGCGACATCTCGGCCAACCTGCCGATGCGTCCGGGCGACATCCTGGTGATCCCGGAAAGCTTCTTCTGACCTGAGTTCATTCTCGGGTTTTGTTTGCAACGGCGCCTGCGGGCGCCGTTGTCGTTTCTGCGCACCTACCAGGACGTCCGGCGCTAAGAACCTATCCCAACTCCCTGATGGGATAGGTTGTAAGCGGCAGGGCGCCTGTTTGCGGCGCTCGCCATTGGTGCCGCCGCTGCGCCGGCGCCGCCGGCAAACGGCGCCCTGTCTTTAAGAGAAGCGGCCGTGCTTTCCTTCAGGAATATCGTCGCGTTATCCATTGCGCCAGGCTTTGTTGACTATATGAATGTTAAATTTCCAAGAGAAACATGTCTAAAAAGCATTATAATTCCTATAAGAATTTTTTGTGAACTCATGCTGTCGATATTTTTTACACAGCACTTGAGTTACCTCTAGAGCTTCGTATTAAGTACTTGATTATTAAAAGATTTAATATACTGGCACGGCGCTTGCTAATAGGAGAGTGTGTTTGCCCAACCTATCAACCAAGCGAGGATTTAAATCATGAAATTTCTGAAGAAACTGGCCTGTGCCGCAGCTGTTGCAATGTCCGTCGCCGGTGGCGCAAGCGCCGCTACCGTGCTGAACGATTGGCACTTCAACCCAACCGGTGGCGGCTTTGCTGGTAGCCAGGAAATCAATGAATACCTGGACGTGAACGGCAATGCCTTCATCCAGATCAAGCCAACCGGCGGCACGAGCTTCTCGTTCACCGAGCACGCTGTGTTCAACATCGTCCAGGCTGACGGCAACGGCAAACTGTTCCCACTGACCTACCCAGGTGGCAACATCACCGCGACCTTCCAGGCTGCAGGCACCGGTAACTTCAGCGGCGCCTTCACCTTCAGCGGCGGCACGATCAGCATGTACCAGAACCCGACCAACGGCCAGTACTCGGGCACCAACGGCATCTACGGCGCCGACCTGGGCAACAAGATCGCTACCTTCACCGTGATGGCTGGTGGCGGCGGCCTGGTCGATGCAAGCGGCTCGCCAACCAACAACGGTCAGGTCACCGTGCTGGCACGCGCTGATGCAGGTTCGCTCGATTCGGGCTACTTCTTCCGTGAAAACGGCGACGACCTGTCGATGGAATCGGTCATGGCCTTCGCCTTCACCAACGCCAACACCGTGGGCGAGCCTGACGACGTGCTGGTTGACGAAGTCGCTTGCCAGTTCGCTGGTTACACCGGCCCAGGCTGCGGTACCGGCTCCTTCGAAAACGGCCCAGGCCAGTTCTTCGTCGGCAACAACGGTCAGTTCAAGCTGGCTGAAGTCCCAGAGCCAGGTTCGCTGGCCCTGTTCGGTATCGCCATGCTGGGCGCTGGCGTCGTGAGCCGCAAGCGCGCAAAGAAGGCTTAATTGCCCTCCGAGCAGCACTGAAGCATGAAAAGAGCGGGCTAGCCCGCTCTTTTTCATGCACTGACGCTTTGTTATAAATATTGTAAGACGCGAGTTGCTGGGCAAGCACTGGCGATCACAACAAGAAGATGCTCCAGGCAGGGAAATGACAGTAAAAAGCGGCGATGACCATCGAGGTCATCGCCGCTTTTTTTTGCAGGCTGGAAGCCGGATCAGGGCTTCATGAGCTCGGCCAGTGGGCGCCGTACCGAGCGCGCGTCGGGCGCCGGACCGTAGCCGAGGCGCCCCATGTAGACCGGAAACAGGCTGTCATTAAAAATCAGCGCCTCGGTTTCGCGCTGCAGGGCTTTGGCGGCGGCTTCCAGCTTCGGCTGGGCGGTAAAGCGCGTGCCTTCGCGTGCGTACTTCGAGAAGATCAGCGGCGTCATTTCCGGCTGCATGTACAGGCCGAGCGTCGTCATGGTGAGCCAGAAGCGCTGCAGTGCGCGCCCGGCGGCCACGTAATCGTCGATCGAGGCCGGCGCCTGGTGGGCTCTAAGAACGAAATGGGCGGCGCAAGCCATGCCGGGCGCCAGATCCATCTGCAGGCGCGGCGCCCAAGTGCCCATCAGGGTATTGACGCTCGACATGCGGCGCCAGCTGACCATGGCCCATTTCATCAAATGCAGGGTCATGGCGTCGACGCCGAGCGCGCCGGCCGGTACCTTGTCCGGGCTGTGGGTGCGGTTTTTCCAGTCGATGATGCTGCGGTGGGTCTCGAAGGCTTCCGGCATCGTCAGGCGCAACCTGGCATTGTTGTACATCAGCTTGGCCGCCTGCCATTTCTGGCCACGGCCCTCGAGCCAGGTGAGGGAATAGGCTGGCGCCACGGTCGCTTCCAGCAGGCGTTTGTGTTCCTGGGTGAGCGGCGTGGTACGCATCGGGCGGCGCTGCACGGTGCGCTTGTCGATCACGCCGATCAGCGGGCTCGGCACGAGCGCGGCATCCGGCGTAAAACGCACGTCGAACACGGGGTGCGTGGCGCGGCCTTCGGGACGGCGTTCGATGCCGGTGCGCAGGCCGTGGCCGCTGGCGGCAATCGCGATCGTCTCGAGCAGGGTGCCGAAGGCGATCTGGCTCGGGTGGCCGTCGAGGTCGTACACGCAATGGTCCCGCGTGTCGAAACCGCGGACGACGAGATGCGAATCGCCCGTAATCTCGAATCGCCAGGGCTGCGTGTTGTCACCGCTCGGGGCCCAGCGTCCGAGGTCGAGTATCTGCTCGATGACTCGTCGCTCAGCCATGCGGCGATGCCAGCTGTTTCGTCAAACGCCGCCTGGCGATCATTCGAATCACGCGCTGCAGCGGGTTGCTGCTGCCGCCGGGGCGCCAAGTGTGCACATACTTATTGCGGTAGGCGTCAAAGTGAAAGCCGTGCGGCGCCGCCAGCACGTCGCCCCGAC
>JANNNC010000019.1:0-37186 GCA_031398335.1 Massilia sp. | reverse complement strand
GCAGAAAGATCCGTCCACCGCCCACATTCCCGTGATCGCGCTGTCGGCCAACGCGGTGCCGCGCGACATCGAACGCGGCATCCAGGCCGGATTCTTCCGCTACCTGACCAAGCCGATCCAGATCGGCGAATTCATGGATGCACTCGACCTGGCCCTGCATGTCACCCAGGAGCACGGCTTCACCGTGGATTCCGAGCCGACTCTCTAGAGCGCCGGCAAGCACCGGTGCTGCTGCGCCCGGGCCCGGAGCACATCGACATGGCCTTGCTGCCCTAGGCCCGCAGCGGCTGCTTGCCCTCGCGCGAATACGCCCAGCCCAGCATGGCCAGCGCCGCAATGATCATCGGCAGCGACAGGACCTGGCCCGAGGTGATCGGCAGGCCGGCCACGGTCGTTTCCCAGTCCGGCACGCGGAAGTACTCGGTGAAGAAGCGGGCGCAGCCATACAGCAGGGTGAACATGGCGCCGACCGCCAGGCGCGGGCGCGCCTTGCGCGCGAACGGCCACAGGATCAGGAACACGACGATGCCGTCGATGATCATCTGATACAGCGGCGACGGATGGCGCGGACCCTCGACGCCGGGCCAGATCATCGCCCATGGCAGGCTGGGGTCGGCGATGCGGCCCGGCAGTTCGTGGTTGATGAAGTTACCCAGGCGCCCGGCGGCGTAGCCGAGCGGCACCATCGGGGCAATGAAGTCGTACACGTCGAGCACGTTGCGCTTCGATTTGCGCGCCCACAGCGCCATCGCAACCAGCACGCCGATGAAGCCGCCGTGGAAGGACATGCCGCCTTTCCAGACCTGGAAAATCTCGAGCGGATTGGCAAAGAAGTGGGCTGGCTGGTAGAACAGCACTTCGCCCAGGCGCCCGCCAACCACCACTCCGAGCATGCCGTAAAACAGCATGTCGTCCAGGTCTTCGTTCTTCCAGCCCTGCGCGGCGATGTGCGGCTGCTTGATGCGCACGCGCCCCAGCAGCAGGAACAGGCCGAACGCGACCACATACATCAGGCCATACCAGTGGATGTCCACCGGGCCGAGCGAGAAGGCGACCGGGTCCGGATTCGGGTGTACCAGCATTATTTTTTCCTCAATAATTCCAAAAAGCCCCGCAGCACGGGCGAGGCATTGTCGCGGCGCCAGGCCAGTCCCAGTTCGACGGGCGGCGTGGGGCCGGCGAGGGCACGGTATTCTACGCCGGGGCGCCTCAGGTTCGACACGGATTGTGGCACAAGTGCCAATCCCATGCCCGCCGAGACGAGGCTGACGATGGTCTGCATCTGGATCGCTTGCTGGCCGATCTCGGGAGAGAGGCCCGCTTCGTGGAAGCAGCTGAGGATGGCGTCGTAGAGGCTCGGCGCACTCTTGCGCGGGAAAATGATCAGGGGCAGCCGGCGCAGGGTTTTCAGGTCGACCGGCTTGCCGCCATCCGGCAGCAGCCCGGCGGGCGCGCACAGCACCAGCGGCTCTTCCAGCACTTTTACAAAGTCGAGGTGAACCTGGGCTTTTTCAGACAGCGGCGGAATGACGAGGCCGGCGTCGATGCGTTCGTGCAGCAGGTCGTCGACCTGCACGTCGGTGGTCGCTTCCTGCAGCACCAGTTGCACGTTCGGATAGGCCGCGCTGTAGTCGTGCAGCAAGGGCGGCAGCACGCTGTAGTCGGCCGGGGTGACGAAAGACAGCGCCAGGCGCCCGGATTCGCCGGCGGCCGCGCGGCGCACCAGTTCCGGCAGGCCGGCGGCGCCTTCGAGCAGGCGCCGCGCCTCGGGCAGCAGGGCGTTGCCGGCGCCCGTCAGCTCGACCTGTCGCCGGTTGCGCAGGAACAGCGGCGCGCCCAGCGTTTCCTCGAGCGCGGCGATGGTCTGCGACAGCGGTGGTTGGGTCATGTGCAGGCGCGCGGCGGCGCGGCCGAAGTGGAGTTCTTCGGCGACGGTGACGAAATAACGCAGCTGGCGCAATTCAAGGTTCATCGATATGCATTTCCATGGATTTATGATGCTCTGATATCTTTTACGACTCACAGGCACGCAAATCTTATATTTGACGCCCCCTGGTGCGCAAGGCATTCTCGTAGAACGGTATTTGATGAATAAATTCGAGGAGTCCCCCATGGCCGACCAGCCGCGCTACAACCGCCGATCCCGCAACGTCACCGAAGGCGTCGCCCGCAGCCCGAACCGCTCGATGTATTACGCGATGGGCTACGAAAAAGACGATTTCAGCAAGCCGATGATCGGCATCGCCAACGGCCACTCCACCATCACGCCCTGCAACTCGGGCCTGCAGAAACTGGCCGACATCGCGATCTCGACGGTGAAGGCGAACGGCGCCAACCCGCAGGTGTTCGGCACCCCGACCATTTCGGACGGCATGTCGATGGGCACCGAAGGCATGAAGTTTTCGCTGATCTCGCGCGAGGTCATTGCCGACTGCATCGAAACCTGCGTCAACGGCCAGTGGATGGACGGCGTCGTCGTCATCGGGGGCTGCGACAAGAACATGCCGGGCGGGATGATCGCCCTGGCCCGCGCGAATGTGCCGGGCATCTATGTCTACGGCGGCACGATCAAACCGGGTAACTGGAAAGGCAAGGACCTGACCATCGTGTCCGCCTTTGAGGCGGTCGGCGAATTCACGGCCGGGCGCATGAGCCAGGAAGATTTCGACGGCATCGAACGGAACGCCTGCCCATCCTCCGGTTCCTGCGGCGGCATGTACACGGCCAACACCATGTCCTCGTCCTTCGAGGCGCTCGGCATGTCGCTGATGTATTCGTCGACGATGGCCAATCCGGACGACGAAAAAGTGGGTTCGTGCGCGGAATCGGCGCGCGTGCTGGTCGAAGCGGTGAAACGCGATTTGAAACCGCGCGACATCATCACCCGGGAAGCGATCGAGAACGCCGTGGCCCTGATCATGGCCACCGGCGGCTCGACCAACGCGGTGCTGCACTACCTCGCCATTGCCCACGCGGCCGAAGTCGAATGGACGCTGGACGATTTCGAGCGCATGCGCCTGAAGGTGCCGGTCATTTGCAATTTAAAACCTTCCGGCCAGTATGTCGCGACCGACCTGCACAAGGCGGGCGGCGTGCCGCAAGTGATGAAGCTGCTGCTGGACGCCGGCCTGATGCATGGCGACTGCATCACCATCACCGGCCGCACCCTGGCCGAGGAACTGGCCGAGGTGCCGAGCGCGCCGCCAGAAGGGCAGGACGTGATCCGCTCGCTGGACAAGGCCTTGTATGCCCAGGGCCATCTGGCGGTATTGAAGGGCAACCTGTCGCCGGAAGGCTGCGTGGCCAAGATCACGGGCCTGAAGAACCCGGCCATCACCGGCCCGGCGCGCGTGTTCGACGACGAGTATTCGGCGATGGACGCGATCATGGCCAAGCAAATCAAGCCCGGCGACGTGCTGGTGCTGCGTTACTTGGGCCCGAAGGGCGGACCGGGCATGCCGGAAATGCTGGCGCCGACCGCCGCGCTGATCGGCCAGGGCCTGGGCGAGTCGGTCGGGCTGATCACGGACGGGCGCTTCTCGGGCGGCACCTGGGGCATGGTGGTCGGCCACGTGTCGCCGGAAGCCTTCGAGGGCGGCACGATCGCGCTGGTCAACGAAGGGGATTCGGTGACGATCGATGCGAATGCCTTGCTGATCCAGCTGAACGTGCCGGACGAGGAGATCGCGCGCCGCCGCGCCGCGTGGACGCGTCCGAAGCCGCGCTATACACGCGGGGTGCTGGCCAAGTTTGCGGCGCTGACGTCGAGCGCGAGCAAGGGCGCGGTGACGGGGTAAGCCCGCATGGCAGGGAGGAGGCGTGACCCCGCAACGCGCGTCGATCACCCGTTGTCGAGACCAAGCCTGATCGCTTACTTGCGCTTGTCGAATGAATTCTTGACCCGCGCCTCGCGCCGCTTTGCGTCCTCGTCATGCGCCTTCTTCTTGTCCCAGCCGAGCATCTTCTCCACATACTCGAACCAGACGAAGGCAAACACCATCAGCCCGACGATCCACCACCAGGACAGCTCGGCGAACTTCCAGACTTCGAAAAAGCGCAGCACCAGCAGCGCGGCAATCAACAGGATCAAGGGCATAGGGTTCTCCAGAATGCGGCCATCTTACAAAGAATTTAGTGCTCTGTGGCAAAATATGGCCGCGGCGTGGAAACCGTGCAACTTCAAAACGTAAGCGAGGTTACAGAGTGTGACGGTGGGCAGTCACTGTACGGAAACGCGGTAGAATGCTTTCATTACTACTGGAGAATTAGATGAAACGGTCCCTGATCTTGTGCGGTGTGTTGTCGGTGCTGGCATCCTCGAGCGCGTTCGCGCAAGCCGACCTGGCGAAAGCCAAGAATTGCATGGCCTGCCACGCTGCGGCAACCAAGCTGGTCGGTCCTGCCTACAAGGACGTCGCTGCCAAGTATGCCGGCCAAAAAGGCGCCGAAGACAAGCTGGTCGCGAAAGTCATGAAGGGCGGCTCGGGCGCCTGGGGTCCGGTCCCGATGCCGGCCAACCCGCAGGTGAGCGAAGCGGAAGCGCGCAGCCTCGTGAAATGGGTGCTGGCGACCAAGTAATGGCCTGCCTGTAGCCTGCCTGCGAGGCAGGCCCACATAAAAAAGCGCGCCGCTGTGAAGCAGGCGCGCTTTTTGTTATTGCCGGGCCTGGAGCCCGGCTTGCTTCATCAGCGAATCACTTCCATCTTGCTGCGCTTGCCGCCCTTGAAGGTGTACAGGGTCAGGGCGCCGTTGTTGATGTCGCCGGAGGCGTCGAAGGCGATCTGGCCGGTCACGCCGCGGTAGTTGATCTTCTTGAGTTCAGGCAGGTACTTTGCCGGCTCGGCCGACTTGGCCGCCTGCATTGCCGCCGCCATCACCATCACCGCGTCGTACACGTAAGGCGAGTACAGCTGCACTTCGGTGCCGGTCTTTTGCTTGAAGCGGGTACGGAAGTCGGCGATCGCTTTTTCCTGCTCGGCGCCGGTCACGCCGCCGGCTTCGGCGCAGATCACTTTACCTTCGCCGACGGCGTCACCCGCCAGGCGGCCGAGCGCCTCGGTGCAGATGCCGTCGCCGCCCATGAAGCGCGCCTCGATGCCGAGTGCCTTCATTTGTTTCAGCATCGGGCCGCCGACCGAATCCATGCCGCCGAAGAAGACCAGGTCGGGCTTCTTGGCGCGGATCGAGGTCAGGATGGCCGTGTAATCGGTGGCGGTGGCGCTGGTAAATTCCTTGCCGACGATTTTCACGCCCGGACCCTTGGCGCCCTTCGCGAATTCGGTGGCCACGCCCTGGCCATAGGTGGTGCGGTCGTCGATGATGGCGATGTTTTTCACTTTCAAGGTATCGACTGCGTACTTGCCCAGCGTGCCGCCGAGCTTGGCGTCATTCGCGACGACGCGGAAGGTGCCCGGGAAGCGCTGCCTGGTGTACTGGGTGGCAGTGGTGGCCGGCGAAATCTGCGGGATGCCTGCGTCGTTGTAGATTTTCGACGCCGGCACGCTGGTGCCCGAGTTCAGGTGGCCGATGACGCCCTTGACCTTGGCGTCGACCAGTTTTTGCGCGACGGCCGTGCCTTGCTTCGGATCGGAACCGTCGTCCTCGGCCACCAGTTGCAGCGTGACCTTCTTGCCGTCGATGGTGAAGCCTTTTGCGTTGAGCTCGTCGATCGCCATGCGGGCGCCGTTTTCGTTGTCCTTGCCGAGGTGCGAGTTCGGGCCGGAGACCGGGCCGACGTGGCCGATCTTGACGACCTGCTGGGCGCTGGCGCCGCCGGCAACCAGCATCGCGATGGCAAAGGGAATGAGCTTGATGGTCATACGTTCTCCAAATAGTGGGATGACGAGCGCCCCGAAACTCTGCCGGCGAGCGCCTGTTGCAATTAATGCAGAGCAAAAGGTACAACAATTTGGAGGGTTCGCAAAGCGGTATTGCACGGGGTGCTCACCCGTGGGGCGCGCAGGGGAGCGTGGGCACGAATTGGGGGGCGTGAGGGGAGGGGGGGCGCACCCGATTTGGGTGGTATGGCGGGGGGCGGCCCCCGACTTTACATCGACGGCCTTGCTTATTTCTGGCCGAACTGGATGGCCGCCACCTGTTGCGCGACGACTTGCTCGACAGCCTGGCGCAGGCCGATGTGGATCTGGTCGCTCGCCGAGGTCAGCGCATTGCGCACGACGGCGTCGAGCTGGGGCTGCAGCTGGGCGAGGACGCGCTCGGCGATGCGGCGCTCGAGTTCGTCCCAGTCGGGTTCGGCAGGGGCTGGCTGTAGCGCCGGCTCGGCCGCTGGCGGCGCGGGCTCCAGCACAACTTCAGTCAACACGGGGATGCTGCTATCGAAGGCTGGTTTCTGGCTCATGATTGTCCTGCGACGAAGTGGGTCAGCGGGTAGGATTGCTTTTTGTAGGCGACGTAGCGCTGGCGCCCGGCGGCGGCGTCGCTCTCGTCAGTAGAAATGATTTCGAAGACGCGCGCGAACTCGGCGAAGGTGCTGGGCGTGCGGCGCGTGAGGTTGACCAGCATCTCATGGTGCGGCAGCTCCGCCCCTTCGCTGTCGGTGATGATGATCGGGGTTTGCGGCGCCAGTGGATCGCCCGCCATTACATGCGGCAGGAAGTCGATGTTCGAGAGCGTCCACAGCGCCTCGTTCAGGGCCGCGGCCTGCGCGGCGTCTTCGGCCAGCAGGACGACCTTGGCCTTCGACGCGTAGGCCTTGCGTGCCAGGCGGCAGGCGTAGGCGAGCTTGTCGGGAATATTGGTGTGAAAGTCGATCCGTGTCATGGATCAGATTGTAAACCGGTCCGCTGGTGGGTGCTTGGTTTGCGTCGCTGCGCACCGGCGAACTTACCTCCGGTGCGCAGGTCGTCCAGAAGATTACGCGTTCATGCCGTTATGGCGCAGCAGCGCGTCGATCGACGGCTCCCTGCCACGGAAGGCTTTAAAGGATTCCAGCGCCGGGCGCGAGCCGCCGACGGCCAGGATTTCGCGCTGGAAGCGGCGTCCCGTCTCCGCCGACAGTTCGCCGCCGCCGGCCTCGATCGCCTCCTCGAAGGCCGCATACGCGTCCGCCGACAGCACCTCGGCCCACTTGTAGCTGTAATAGCCGGCCGCATAGCCGCCGGCGAAGATATGACCGAACGAATGCTGGAAGCGGTTGAAGGACGGCGGAATCATCACCGAGAACTTCGAGCGCACGTCGTCGATCAACTGCTGCACGGTTTGCTGGCTGGTCGGGTCGAAGTCGTAGTGCAGGTGCATGTCGATCAAGGAAAACTCGACCTGGCGCAGCGTCTGCATGCCCGACTGGAAGTTTTTCGCGGCCAGCATCTTCTCGTACAGCGCGCGCGGCAATGGCTCTCCCGTCTTCACGTGGGCCGTCATGCCTTGCAACACGTCCCACTCCCAGCAGAAGTTTTCCATGAACTGGGAGGGCAGCTCGACCGCATCCCATTCGACGCCCGAAATGCCCGACACCGACAGCTCCTCGACTTCGGTCAGCATGTGGTGCAGGCCGTGGCCGAATTCGTGGAACAGGGTCGTCACTTCATCGTGGGTGAACAGCGAGGGCTGGAGCTTGCCATCCACGCTGGCCGGCGGCGTGAAGTTGCAGGTGAGGTAGGCCACCGGCGTTTGGACGATGCCGCCGGTCGTCATGCGGCGGCCGCGTGCGTCGTCCATCCACGCGCCCTGGCCCTTGCCGGCGCGCGCGTACAGGTCGAAATAGAACTGGCCGACCAGGGCGCCGTCGCGTTCGATGCGGTAGAAGCGCACGTCCGGATGCCAGGCCGGGGCCGTATCCGGGCGGATCTCTACCGAGAACAGCGATTGCACCACCTTGAACAGGCCTTCGATGACCTTCGGCTCCGGGAAGTACTCTTTGACTTCCTGCGCCGAGAAGGCGTAGCGCTGCTCGCGCAGCTTTTCCGCAGCGTAGGAGACGTCCCAGGCCTGCATGTCGTCGATGCCGAGTTCGTCCCTGGCGAAGGCGCGCAGCTCGGCCAGGTCTTTCTCGGCGAACGGCCGGGCACGGCGCGCCAGGTCTTCCAGGAAGCTGATCACGTGGTCCGGGCTCTCGGCCATCTTCGGCACCAGCGACACTTCGGCGAAGTTGCGGTAGTCGAGCAGCTTGGCTTCCTCGTCGCGCAGTTTCAAGAGCTGGGCGATGTTGGACGTGTTGTCCCATTTCTCCAGTTCGCTGAACACGGCGCCCATGTCCGACGCTTTCGTTGCGCTGGCGCGGTAGATCGTTTCGCGCAGCTGGCGGTTGTCGGCGAATTGCAGGACCGGGAAGTACGAGGGGAAGTGCAGCGTGAACTGGAAGCCGGATTTACCCCCGGCCTCGGCGGCGGCGCGTGCGGCTGCTTTTGCATCGTCCGGGATGCCGGCCAGTTCTGCCTCATCGGCGACCAGCAGCTTGTAGTCGTTGGTCGCGTCGAGCACGTTTTCCGAAAAGCGCGTCGAAATCGCCGCGTGCTGTTCCTGGATGGCGGCGAAGCGTTCTTTCTTCTCGCTCGGGAGTTCGGCGCCGCCCAGGCGGAAGTCGCGCAGGGCGTTTTCGACGATGCGTTTGCGCGCCGGGCTCAGGTTGACGTAGTCCGGGTTCGCGCGAATCGCCTTGTATTTGTCGAACAGCAGTTCGTTCTGGCCGAGGATGGTCCAGAACTCGGTTACCTTCGGCTGGTTTGCGTTGTAGGTGGCGCGCAATTCCGGGGTGTCGGCCACGTGGTTCAGGTGGTTGACGATTCCCCAGGCGCGGCCCAGGCGTTCGGTCGCTTCTTCGAGCGGCACCACGAAATTATCCCAGGTGACTGCGGCAGTCGGCGCTTCGAGTTCGGCGACGACCTTGGCCGCGTCTGCAATCAATTGCTCGATGGCCGGGGTGACATGTTCCGGCTGGATCAGGTCGAAGCGCGGCAGTCCTGAAAAGTCGAGGAGGGGATTGCTGGTGTCAGTGCTCATCATATTCCTTCCTGAGTTTATGCAATGCTTTTGGCCGGGATCATTCCGGCAGGCGGGGCGAGCCGTTCCTGGTGCTTGCCGAGCGCGCGTTCCGCGGACTCGACGGTATTCATCAACAGCATGGTGATCGTCATCGGTCCCACACCGCCCGGAACCGGAGTGATGTGCGAGGCGACTTCGCGCACGCCGGCGAAATCGACGTCGCCGCAGAGCTTGCCGGCATCGTCGCGGTTCATGCCGACGTCGATCACGATCGCGCCTGGCTTGACCATGTCGGCCGTCAGCGTATTGCGGCGGCCGACGGCGGCCACGACCACATCGGCCTGGCGCGTGTAGACACCCAGATCCGGCGTCGCGCTATGGCATATGGTCACGGTGGCGTTGGCTTGCAAGAGCAGCAGGGCCATTGGCTTGCCGACCGTGTTCGAGCGGCCGATCACCACCGCGTGCTTGCCGCGCAGATCGGTACCGGTGCTTTCAATCAGCTTCATGCAGCCGTAGGGCGTACACGGGCGGAAACCCGGCAGGTTGGCGACCAGTTCGCCGGCCGACAGCACCGAGTAGCCATCGACGTCCTTGGCTGTCGCGATGGCCTCGATGACCTTGCTCGGGTTGATGTGGCGCGGCAGGGGCATCTGCACCAGGATGCCGTGGATGGCAGGGTCATTGTTGAGGGCATCGATGCGCGCCAGCAGGGCCGCTTCGCTCAGGTCGGCATCGTATTTTTCCAGCACCGAATGAAAGCCCACGTCGCCGCAGGCCTTGACCTTGTTGCGCACATAGACCTGGCTGGCCGGATCTTCGCCGACCAGGATCACGGCCAGGCCTGGCTGCTGGCCGGCCGCCGTCAGCGTGGCGGCGCGCGTGGCGATCTCGGCACGCAGTTGTTGGGAAAGTTGGACTCCGTCGATCAGTTGGGCAGGCATGGTGGGGCTCATCACTGGACAAAGATGGAAATTATACGGCGCGTACAGGTATCGCGCGCCGCGTGGGATGTTTCGTTGTCATATTTATAGGGTTACTATGGATGGGGGCGTTCGTACGGGCAGTGTCCCCATCAGGGATACCGGGAGCGTGTGCGAACCACGGTGCGGTTCGGCCCCATTGCATGGTTTATTCCGCATTATGAAATGATATATCGCAATTTGAAAAAGAGCAGCGGCGCTGGTAGAATCTCTTAGCTTTATTGTCAGTAGATTTCATTACAAACCGCCGCCGGCGATCAGGGAGATCGACGTGGGCCACGAAACCAAGGAGACGCACCAATGTCAGCTCAACTCGATCAGTTGACGGCCCAGGCCGCCAATGACCCCGATTCGCTCGAAACCAAGGAATGGCTCGACGCGCTCGAAGCGGTCATCGAAAACGAAGGTACCGACCGCGCGCATTACCTGATGGAGCGCCTGGTCGACCTGGCGCGCCGCCGCGGCGCCCATGTCCCGTTCTCCAGCAACACCGCCTACGTCAACACGATTCCGGCCCACCTGGAAGCGCACTGCCCGGGCAACCTCGAATACGAAGAGCGCCTGCGCTCGTGGATGCGCTGGAACGCGATGGCGATGGTGGTGAAAGCCAACCGCGCCGACGGCGACCTCGGCGGCCACATCTCGTCGTTCGCTTCGCTCGCCAACATGCTCGGCATCGGCTTCAACCACTTCTGGCACGCCCCGACCGACACCCATGGCGGCGACCTGCTGTACATCCAGGGCCACAGCTCGCCAGGCATCTATGCGCGCGCCTTCCTGGAAGGCCGGATTACCGAAGAACAGCTGACGAACTTCCGCCGCGAAGTCGACGGCAAGGGCCTGTCCTCGTACCCGCACCCGAAACTGATGCCGGACTTCTGGCAGTTCCCGACCGTCTCGATGGGCCTGGGCCCGCTGATGGCGATCTACCAGGCGCGCTTCCTGAAATACCTGCACGCGCGCGGCATCGCCGACACCGAAGCACGTAAAGTCTGGGTCTTCTGCGGCGACGGCGAGATGGACGAGCCGGAATCGATGGGCGCGATCGGCATGGCCGCGCGCGAACGCCTCGACAACCTGGTCATGGTCGTCAACTGCAACCTGCAGCGCCTGGACGGTCCGGTGCGCGGCAACGGCAAGATCATCCAGGAACTCGAAGCCGACTTCCGCGGCGCCGGCTGGAACGTCGTCAAGGTGGTCTGGGGTCCGGGCTGGGATACGCTGCTGTCGAAAGACAGGGACGGCATCCTGCAGCGCGTGATGATGGAAACCGTCGACGGCGAATACCAGAACTACAAGGCCAAGGATGGCGCCTACGTGCGCAAGCACTTCTTCGGCAAGCACCCCGAGCTGCTGAAAATGGTCGCCAACATGAGCGACGACGACATCTGGCGCCTGACCCGCGGCGGCCACGACCCGCACAAGATCTACGCGGCGTTCAAGAATGCGCAAGAGAATAAAGGCACCCCGACCGTGCTGCTGGTGAAGACCGTCAAGGGCTTCGGCATGGGCAAGTCGGGCGAGGCGCGCAATACCGCGCACCAGACCAAGAAGTTAGATGACGAGGCGATCCGCGAGATGCGCGACCGCTTCAACATCCCGATCCCCGACAACAAGCTGGCCGAGATCCCGTTCTTCAAGCCATCCGACGATTCGCCGGAAATGAAATACCTGCACGAGCGCCGCCAGGCACTGGGCGGCTACCTGCCGCAGCGCCGCCAGAAGTCGGACGAACAGCTGGTCGTACCGCCGCTGTCCTCGTTCAAGGCCGTGCTCGAGCCGACCGCCGCGGGCCGCGAAATCTCGTCGACGCAATCCTACGTGCGCGTGATCACGAGCCTGTTGAAAGACCAGAGCCTGGGCCAGCGCATCGTGCCGATCCTGGTCGACGAATCGCGTACCTTCGGCATGGAAGGCCTGTTCCGCCAGATCGGTATCTTCAACCAGCAGGGCCAGTTGTACGAGCCGGTCGACAAGGACCAGGTCATGTACTACCGCGAAGACAAGGCCGGCCAGATCCTGCAAGAGGGTATCAACGAAGCGGGCGGCATGAGCTCGTGGATCGCCGCGGCGACCTCGTACTCGTCGAACAATCGCACCATGATCCCGTTCTACACCTTCTATTCGATGTTCGGCATGCAGCGCGTGGGCGACCTGGTCTGGCTGGCGGGCGACATCCGTGCGCGCGGCTTCCTGATGGGTGGCACGGCGGGCCGCACGACCCTGAACGGCGAAGGCCTGCAGCACGAGGATGGCCACAGCCACGTCATCGCGGCCACGGTCCCGAACTGCCTGCCGTACGACCCCACCTTCGGGCACGAAGTGGCGGTGATCATTCATGACGGCCTGCGCCGCATGGTGGAAGAACAGGAAGACGTGTTCTACTACATCACCCTCATGAACGAGAACTACGAGCAGCCGGGCCTGACGCCAGGCACGGAAGAGGGCATCCTGAAGGGCATGTCCCTGCTGCAGCCAGGTGGCCAGGCAGAGCAGCGCGTCCAGCTGGTCGGCTGCGGCACCATCCTGCGCGAGTCGGTCTTCGCCGCCGAGCTGCTCATGAACGATTGGGGCGTCGCCGCCGACGTCTGGTCCGCGCCGTCGCTGACGCTGCTGGCGCGTGACGGCCAGGATTGCGAGCGCTGGAACATGGTCAATCCGGAAGCGCAGCAGCGCGTGCCCTACGTGACCTCGCTGCTGCAGGTGACCCGCGGCCCGATCATCGCCACGACCGACTACATGCGCATGTTCGCCGAGCAGATCCGCGCCTACATGCCGAAGGAGCGCACCTATAAAGTGCTCGGCACCGACGGTTTCGGCCGCTCGGACAGCCGCGTCAAGCTGCGCGAGTTCTTCGAAGTGAACCGCTACTACATCACGGTTGCCGCCCTGCGCTCGCTGGCCGACGAAGGCAAGATCGCCATGTCGGTCGTGTCCCAGGCGATCGCCAAGTACGGTATCGATGCGAACAAGCCGAATCCTGTGACGCAGTAATCGCTCATGGTGTGCGCCAGCCTTCGGGCTGGCGCGTGTCGATGCAGCCATACAAATAAAAAACGGAGCTAACACTATGAGCATTGTGGAAGTCAAAGTCCCGGACATCGGCGACTTCAAGGAAGTCGAAGTCATCGAACTGATGGTCAAGCCTGGCGACACGATCAAGGTCGACCAGTCGCTCGTGACCGTCGAATCCGACAAAGCCAGCATGGAGATCCCGTCCAGCCATGCGGGCGTGGTCAAGGAAATCAAGATCAAGGTCGGCGACAAGGTCGCTGAAGGTTCGCTCGTGCTGCTGCTCGAGGAAGCTGCGGGCGGTGCCGCCGCCGCGCCGGCTGCCGAAGCTGCGCCTGCTGCCGCTGCCGTACCTGCTGCCGCGCCGGCTGTTGCTGCTGCTCCGGCGCCTGCGCCAGCCGCCGCACCGGCACCCGCACCAGCTGCTGCTCCGGCGCCTGCCGCTGCGCCTGCCGGCGATGCATCGAAAGCCCACGCATCGCCATCGATCCGCAAGTTCGCGCGCGAACTCGGCGTCGACCTGTCGCGCGTGCCGGGTACCGGCCCGAAGAACCGCATCACGCAGATCGACGTGCAGAACTTCGTCAAGGGCGTGATGGCGGCGCCTGCCGCTGGCGCCCCGTCGAAGGGCGGCTCCGGCGTCGGCCTCGACCTGCTGCCATGGCCGTCGCTCGACTTCTCGAAGTTCGGCCCGACCGAGCTGCTGCCGCTGTCGCGCATCAAGAAGATCAGCGGTCCGAACCTGCACCGCAACTGGGTCATGATCCCGCACGTGACGACTTTCGACGAAGCCGACGTCACCGACCTGGAACAGTTCCGCGTCGATTCGAACGCGGCATTGGCCAAGCAGAAGTCCGCCGTCAAGCTGACCATGCTGGCATTCGTCATCAAGGCGAGCGTCGCCGCGCTCAAGAAATTCCCGCAATTTAATGCCTCGCTCAGCGAAGACGGCGCCAACCTGATCCTGAAGCAGTACTACAACATCGGTTTCGCGGCCGACACCCCGAACGGGCTGGTGGTGCCGGTCGTCAAGGATGCGGACAAGAAGACGGTATCGCAGATCGCCACCGAAATGGGCGAGCTCTCCGCACAGGCACGCGACGGCAAGCTCTCGCCGGCCAACATGCAGGGCGCGACGTTTACCATTTCGTCGCTCGGCGGCATTGGCGGCACGGCCTTCACGCCGATCATCAATGCGCCGGAACTGGCGATCCTGGGCCTGTCGAAGTCGGCCATGAAGCCGGTCTGGGATGGTTCTGCCTTCCAGCCGCGCCTGATGCTGCCGCTGTCGCTGTCCTACGACCACCGCGTGATCGATGGCGCCGGCGCTGCACGCTTCGCCGCCTACCTGGCCGAAGTGCTGGCCGACCTGCGCAAAACCCTTCTGTAAGGAGCGCCGAGAATGAGCACTGTTGAAGTAAAAGTCCCGAACATCGGCGATTTCAAGGACGTCGAGATCATCGAACTGATGGTCAAGCCGGGCGACACGATCAAGGTCGACCAGTCGCTGGTCACCGTGGAGTCGGACAAGGCGTCGATGGAAATTCCGTCGACCCACGCCGGCGTGGTGCAAGAGCTGAAGGTCAAGGTCGGCGACAAGGTGAACGAAGGTTCGCTGTTGTTGATGATCGAAGAGGGTGCCGCTGCTGGTGCGCCGGCTGCGCCTGCCGCCGCGCCGGCTGCTGCGCCTGCGCCGGCCACCACTGCCATGCCGGCCGACTCCTATGCGCCGGCCCACAAGCTCGACGCCGCCGCGCCGCCCGCGGCGCCGGTACCTGGCGCCGCCAGCTACAGCGGCCAGGTCGACCTCGAGTGCGACATGATGGTGCTGGGCGCCGGCCCGGGCGGCTATTCGGCCGCCTTCCGTTCGGCCGACCTCGGCATGAACACGGTGCTGGTCGAAAAGTACGCCACGCTCGGCGGCGTTTGCCTGAACGTGGGCTGCATCCCGTCCAAGGCGCTGCTGCACGTGGCGCACATCATCGACGAGACCGCGCACATGGCCGACCTGGGCGTCAGCTTCGCCAAACCGGACGTCGACATCGACAAGCTGCGTGCCTACAAGGACGGCGTCATCAAGAAGATGACCGGCGGCCTGGCCGGCATGTCGAAGGCGCGCAAAGTGACCGTGGTGCAGGGCGTGGGCCAGTTCCTCAGCCCCAACCACATCGAAGTCACGGGACCTGACGGCGCGAAGAAGGTCGTGAAGTTCGCCAAAGCGATCATCGCCGCCGGTTCCGCCGTGGTGAAGCTGCCCTTCGTGCCGGAAGACCCGCGCATCGTCGACTCGACCGGCGCGCTGGAGTTGCGCCAGGTGCCGAAGAAAATGCTGGTCATCGGCGGCGGCATCATCGGCCTCGAGATGGCAACCGTCTACTCGACTTTAGGTGCACGCATCGACGTCGTCGAAATGATGGATGGCCTGATGCAGGGCGCCGATCGCGACGCCGTCAAGGTCTGGCAGAAGTACAACGAAGCGCGCTTCGACAAGATCATGTTGAAGACCAGGACCGTCGGCGTGGAAGCACTCCCGGAAGGCATCAAGGTCACGTTCGAAGCGGCTGAAGCCGGCGTCACCGCGCCGGAACCCCAGCTGTACGACATGGTGCTGGTCGCCGTCGGCCGCAGCCCGAACGGCAAGAAGATCGCGGCCGAGAAGGCCGGCGTGGCAGTGAGCGACCGCGGCTTCATCGGCGTGGACGGCCAGATGCGCACCAACGTACCGCACATCTTCGCCATCGGCGACCTGGTCGGCCAGCCGATGCTGGCGCACAAGGCAGTGCACGAAGCGCACGTCGCGGCGGAAGCGGCGCACGGCGAGAAGGCGTATTTCGATGCGAAGGTCATTCCTTCGGTGGCCTACACCGATCCGGAAGTGGCATGGGCCGGCATCACCGAAGACGAAGCGAAGCAAAAGGGCGTCAAGGTCGAGAAGGGCCACTTCCCGTGGGCCGCATCGGGCCGCGCGGTCGCCAACGGCCGCGACGAAGGCTTCACCAAGCTGCTGTTCGACAGTGAGACCGGCCGCATCATCGGCGGCGCGATCGTCGGCACGAATGCAGGCGACATGATCGGCGAAATCGCGCTGGCGATCGAGATGGGCGCCGACGGCGTCGACATCGGCAAGACGATCCACCCGCACCCGACGCTGGGCGAATCGATCGGCATGGCGGCGGAAGTGTACAAGGGCGTGTGCACGGATTTGCCGCCGGCGCGCAAGCGTTGAGCTGTCACGCAGTTGTGAGCTAAACCGAAACCGGGACCGTGAGGTCCCGGTTTTTTTCATCTCGCGAACCACGCATTCCCCGACGTTTCTCGGCGGCATTTGGTTATCGAATTCTTATTGCGCCGCGCCCCAGCCGCGCTATCATGGACGTGCGAACCGGCGAGCCGAAGCTACGCCCAGCGCAGCGAATGCGTGTCACAGGAGACTGACATGGAAGAGCACGGTACTGAATTTGTGGGGACGCTGTTCGTCCTGCCCGCATCGCGGGCCTTCGAGCTCAATACGACGCTCCACGGCTTGCCGGTCACGCTGACCGGGACAGTGGCCCAGCACCTGGCGGCGCAGTTTGCCGGCAACGATGCGGCCGGCGAGCACATCGACGCGCGCCAGCTCAGCGTGCAGCCGCGCCGCGTCGAAATACTCACGCGCGAGACCCACGAGCGCCACCGCGCGCCGCGCAAGGTGCATTTCCTGATGCGGGTGATCGACGGCGGCGTGCAGCCGGCAACGCACGAATCGTCGGCGACGGCCTGATCCGGCACGCTCCACGCCCGCCGTAGGTTTCACGACCGCTGCGGGCCTCGACGTGGGTTATCGACTCGCTCCTTGAAGCGCAAGCGGCGCCCACAGGCAGTGGCGTAACGTAGCGTGGGCACTTTTGTGCCCATGCGGTGCGTCGGTGAATCAATCGGGCGGACTCTCGAAGCGATAAAGCTCGCATGCGTGCGTTGCGGAGCCTGCGGCGACGCCGTCGTGGTGCGCAACAGTACTGAGGCCGCTCGTTTTATCCGCCGCCGAACCGCGTGGACTCAGGAGTCCACGCTACGGTATACGACGGCCGAGGCTTCGATGGAGCTCAGCGCAAGCGCACGGTCGCCGTCGTCGGCGCCTCGCCGACCTCGATGGCCGCATCGTCGAAACCAGGCGGGCCGAACTTGCTGCGTGCGTCGCGGCTGAAGCCGTAGGGTTCCTTCGGGATGCCGAGCATATTGGTGTCGAGTTCGCCGTTGCTGTTCTCGTCCTGGTAAGCGACGACCGCCCAGGTGCCCGGCGGCACGCCCTTGACGCTGACGAGCGTCTCGCCGGCCTGGGCAGGAACGGAAGCGTTGTAGGCGCACTGTTTTAAAAAGCGTTCCTTGTCGCAGACGGCAACGCTCACCTTGCCTTTCGCGGTCACGCCGGCAATGCGTACCTCGACCGTGGCGGCAGGGGCGGTGGCGGCCGCCAGCAGCAGGGCAGCGCCGAAGGGCAGTGTGAAACGGGACAGCTGGTGCATCGAAATTCTCCTGGTCGGGTTGTCGGGGCATGGGCGGGACGGGCGCCTGGCGCGACCCGTGCGCGCGGGCGCGGTATGGTAGGCTGTGCGGATCACATCTCGCGTCCGCTCCCTGCTTTCATGCTGCTCAATACGCTCATCGTCGTGGCCACCGTCGTCTTCATGGAAGCGTTTTCCATCGTGGCGCACAAGTACATCATGCATGGCTTCGGTTGGGGCTGGCACCGCTCGCACCACGAGCCCCGCACCGGCTGGTTCGAGAAGAACGATTTATATGCGGTCGTCTTCGCCGGCGTCGCCATTGCGCTGATCTGGTTCCCTACCGAAGGCGCCTGGCCGCTGCAATGGATCGGCGCCGGCATGACCGCCTACGGCGTGCTGTACTTCGTCGCCCACGACGGCCTGGTGCACCGGCGCTGGCCCTTCAACTACACGCCGCGCGGGGGCTACGCCAAGCGGCTGTACCAGGCGCATCGCATGCACCATGCGGTCGAGGGCAAGGACGGCGCGGTGTCGTTCGGCTTCCTGTACGCGCCCTCGGTAACGAGCCTCAAGCGCCAGTTGCAGGCACTGCATGGGGGAGCGCCGCAGCGTCAGCGCCGGGACGCTGCCACAGACCCGCAGGACGCGCTGTAACAGGCCGCAGGCGCGACAGCAGCGCTTCCACGCCGCCCTTCGTCAGCAGGACCAATTTCGTCGCCTTCGAGGTGCCGACCCGCTCGTCCCAGGCGCGCGGACCGCGTGCTTTGACTTCGATCCCGATCTGGCGGTACACGTTGCGCGCGGTGGTGATTGCCCAGGCCGAGCGCAGGGGCAGGGCCTTGACGCCATCCATCGACGACGCGTAATAGGGCTCCGCGTGGTCCACCAGCCGCGCAGCGACGCGGGCCAGCGCCACGCGGTGCCGCGGCAGCGCAATCTCGTTCGGCGCAATCCCGGCTTCGCGCAGCCACTGCGCGGGCAGGTAGCAGCGCCCAATGCCGGCATCGTCGACGATGTCGCGCGCGATGTTCGTCAGCTGGAAGGCGAGCCCCAAATCGCAGGCGCGGTCCAGCACGCGCGGATCTTTCGCCCCCATGATCGTGGCCATCATCAGGCCGACCACACCGGCCACGTGGTAGCAGTAGCGCAGCGTGTCCTCGATCGTCTCGTAATGCACGGCGTCGACGTCCATGCCGAAGCCCGCCAGGTGGTCGTACGCGTAGCGCGGCGCGATCGCATGGCGCAGCGCGACTTCCTGGAAGGCGGCAAAGGCCGGGTCGATCATCGCGTCGCCGGCGTAGGCGCGGCGCGTCTGTTCGTAGAGCTGGGCCAGTTCGGCGTGCGGATCGTGGCTGGCAGGGGCCACGCCGAAGCCCAGTTCCTGGCCGTCGACGACGTCATCGCAGTGGCGGCACCAGGCATACAGCATCAGCACGCTGCGCCGCGTGGGCGCGTCGAACAGCTTGGCGGCAGCGGCAAAGCTTTTCGAACCGACCTTTATGGTCTCGGTCGCGTGGTCGAGCAATGCCTGGCTCATGCCGGCACCTGTTCCCGGCCCTGCGCCAGCATCAGGCCGGCCGTCGCCTTGGCCGAGCCGATCACGCCCGGCACGCCCGCGCCCGGATGGGTGCCGGCGCCGACCAGGTAGAGGTTACTCAGGTCCTTGTCGCGGTTGTGCGGGCGGAACCAGGCGCTTTGGGTGAGCACCGGTTCGAGCGAGAAGGCCGAGCCGACGTGGGCGTTGAGCTGGTCGCGGAAATCGAAGGGCGTGAAGATGCGGCTGGTGACGAGCTGGCTGCGCAGGCCCGGCATGTAGCGTTCTTCCAGATACTCGAAAATCTTATCGCGGTAGATCGGCCCGACCACGTCCCAGTCGATGTCGGCATTGCCGAGGTGCGGCACGGGCGCGAGCACGTAATGGCTGCCGCAGCCCGGGGGCGCGAGCGATGGATCGGTGACACAGGGCGCGTGCAGGTAGAGCGAGAAATCGTCGGCCAGCGCATTGCCGTTAAAAATCTCGTCGATCAGGTCGCGGTAACGCGGGCCGAAGCAGACCGTGTGGTGCTGCAGCTGGCTGTGGTGGTGATCGAGCCCGAAGTAGATCACGAACAGCGAATTACTGAAGCGCTTCTTCTGCAGGTTGGCCCCTTGCGCCAGACCGCGCGGGTGCTGGTTCAGCAGCGACGCGTAAGTATGCACGACGTCGGCATTCGAGGCCACCGCATCGGCCGCGAAGAAGCGGCCGTCTTCCAGGCGCACGCCGCTGGCGCGCTGGCCCTGGGTTTCGATTTGCGCCACCGAGGCGTTCAGTTCGATGCGTCCGCCGATGTCCTGGAACAGGCGCACCAGGCCGTTCACCAGCGCCCCGGTGCCGCCGCGCGGGAACCAGACGCCCCAGCGCCGCTCGAGCGCATGGATCAGCGTGTAGATCGACGAGGTCGCAAACGGATTGCCGCCCACCAGCAGCGAGTGGAAGGAAAAGGCCTGGCGCAGGTGCTCGTCCTGCACGAATTTCGACACCATGCTGTAGACGCTGCGCCATGCCTGGAGCTGGGCCAGTTTCGGACCGGCCGCGATCATGTCGCGGAAGGTGAGAAAGGGCACGGTGCCGAGCTTGAGATAGCCTTCCTCGAACACGGCCTTCGAATAGGCCAGGAAACGCTGGTAGCCGGCCACGTCCGCCGGGTTGATCGCATGGATCTGGCGGTCGAGTGCTTCCTGGTCGTTGGCGTAATCGAAGTGGGTGCCGTCTTCCCAGCACAGGCGGTAGAAGGGCGCCACCGGCAGCATGTCGACGTAATCCTCGATGCGCTTGCCGGCAAGCGTGAACAGCTCTTCGATGCAGGACGGATCGGTGATGACGGTCGGGCCGGCGTCGAACACGAAGCCCTGGTCTTCGTAGACGTAGGCGCGTCCACCCGGCTTGTCGCGCTTTTCCAGCAGCGTGGTCCGGGTGCCGCCCGCTTGCAGGCGGATGGCCAGGGCCAGCCCGCCGAAGCCGGCGCCGACGACCACTGCGGTATTAGCTTGGTTCATTCTGGTTTCCTGATCTGACTGGGGTGAAGCATGCAGGCGGCGGACAGCGCCGCGCGCACGGGTACGGGAGGTTTGCCGCTGAGGATGCGCGCCTTGTCGAACAGGCGCAGGCGCCCGGCATAGAAGCGCTCGATCAGCGGCGCGGGCAGGCGATAGAAGCGCGCCATCACGCGCCAGCGCTTGTCCGGGCTGCCGGCCAAAAAAAGCATGCGGTTGAGTAGCCGGAAGAAGCCCTGGTCGCGCCAGGCTTCATGTGCTTCCAGCCGGATCGCGTCGAACAGGGCCGGCGCGGTGAGGTCGGAGAGATCGGCAATGCGCTCGGCCAGGCGCACCGCGTGCGGCAGAGAATAGCCGGTCGTCGAGTGAAAGAGGCCGGCGCGCAAGCCGGACGCGGGCTGGCCGCCGAGATCGTTCCAGAAGCTGTCGAAGTCGCCCGCCAGCACGATCGGCAGCGAGCCGTGTTCTTCGCGCAGCACTTCGGCGATCTCCCAGCCGCGCCCTTTGGCATAGGCCGCGATGTTGGCGCGCAGGCGTTCCGGCTCCCAGGTCCTGGCGTCGACGTAATGGGTGTCTTCGATCAATATACGGTCCGGTCCGAAGGGCAGCAGGTAGACGAAGCGGTAGCCGCCTCCTTGTTCCACGTCGGCGTCCATGATCACCGGGGCGGTGAGCTTATGTGGAACAGTCAGTCTCACTTCCTGGCCAAGGAAAGTCTGGTAGCCGAGCGCCAGGCGCGTGCTCGCTTGCGGGCCGCGGCCGTCGATGACGGCGCCGGCGTGCAAGGTTTCGCCGCCGGCGAGCACTACCGTGGTCGGGGTGATCGCGTCGACCCGCGCGCCGGTGCGCAGCGCGTGGCCTAGCGCGCAGCCGATCACGCGGGCGAACATATCCGAGGTCACGCTGGCGTAGCCGCTTTCGAGCGTGCGCGCGTGGCCGGGAAAGACGACCTCGTAACGCGGCCAGCGCGTGCCGACCAGCGGCGCGATCCAGGCATGCTGTTTTCCGCTCAGGTCGCCATCGTGGAAGGACCAGGTATGGTTGCCGCCAATCGTGTCGCCCGCTTCCAGCAACAGGATGTTCAGGTCGGGACGCTGGCTGCGCAGGCGCCAGGCGATCAGGCCATTGGCCAGTCCGCCGCCGACCAGGATCAGGTCATAAGCGCCGGCAGGCAGGGCGTCGCGCTTATCCACGATGGACCCGGTCTTTTGAAGTAAATCCCAGCGCCTGTTCGACAATGTCGGCCGCGCGCGTGCTGCCGCCGGCGCTGCGGACGCTCTCGCCCAATGGCGCGCAGCGCTGCGCAAAACCTGGCTCTCCCAGCAGGCGGCGCAGCCGGCGCGCCAGTTGCGTGCTGCTTGTGAAATGCGGCGAGGCGGACAGGCCCACGCCCGCATGACGCACGCGCGCAGCCACCCCCGGCTGGTCGAAGGCGATCGGCAGCGCCAGGATCGGCGTATGCGCTGCCATCGCATCCATGACCGTGTTCAGGCCAGCGTGCGAGACGACGGCGTCGGCGCGCGCGAGTGCCGCTTCCTGCGGCGCGAAGGCGCAGACCCAGGTGGCGCCGAGACGTTCGAGCGCTTGCGCCTGGCGCGCATCGAGCCCGCCGCAGTGCGCCACCAATAGCTGGGCGTCGAGCTGGCGGCAAGCCTTGGCGATGCGTTTGAACAGGCCGAAGCGGTGGCCCTGCAGCGTGCCGAGCGAAGCGAAGATGAACGGGCGGTCGGACGCGATGTCGGGCAGGGCCTCGATCCGCGCCGGCGCCTTGTGCGAAGCCATGCGCAGCGGGCCGACATGGTGGAAGCCTGCCGGCAGCTGCGCGCGCGGGAAATCGAAGGCGGCCACGGTCTGGCTGATCTGGGCCAGGGGCGACAGGCATTCGTGCAGGGCGCCGCGCACCGGAATGCCGAGCCGGCGTGTTTCGGTTTCGATGGCGCGCCGGTGCGGCGTCATCATCCAGTCGTAGACGCGGGTGCTGCCTTCGAACATGTGCAGCGCGCGTTCGCTGTCGCCCCAATCGAAGGGCATGACCGGGAGTGGAATGCCGGGTTCGCGGTTCACCGGCAGCGCGCAGGCGACCGAGATGAAGGGCAGGCCGAGCATTTCCGCTACCAGGGCGCCGGCCGCTTCCATCTGGTCGCCGAGCACGGCGTCGATGTCCAGCTGCTCGAAAGCGCCAGGCAGTTCGCGGCACAGCATGCTGGTGGTGGCGGCCATGTCGAGGATCACGCGGCGCAGGCCGAGCGGGCTGCCGGGATGGGCCGCGCGTTCGAGCGACTGCGCCAGCGAGCCCGCCGGATGGCTGGCGGCGCCGACCGCGTGGAAACCGAGCCGGGCGTCGTTGATGTAGGCGGCGGCGTCCGGGCGCTGGAGGAAGGTGATGCGGTGGCCGCGCTCGACCAACGCCAGTGCCAGCGCCGACAAGGCGCTGACATGGCTGTAGAACGCGGGAGCAACCACGCCGAAATGCGCCATGCGCTGTCCTCGCCTAGCCAGGATTGGTCAATGGTGCACCTGGCGCCACTGCGGCATGCCGGCGCCGACGCGCATGTCCGCGCCCTGGCCGAACAAGGTGCCCACGAAACGGCGCGTGCGCTGCTTGCTGCCGACGGCGTCGGTCAGGTTGCGGTCGGCGGCATCGAGATAATGCGCCAGGCGGCTGCGCGCTTCCTCGAAGCCGAGGGCGTTGATCAGGGTGGCCTTGCCGAGGTCCTTGCCGGTGTCCTTGCCGGTTACATTGCTGTCGTTGGCCGGGTCGTCCTGGAAGTCGTCCCGGATCTGGAAGGCGTGGCCGGCGGCCAGCGCAAAGGCGCGCAGCGATTGGGCGACGCAGTCGTCGGCCTCGGCCAGGATGGCGGCCATGTCGACCGAGACGCCGAGCAGCACGCCTGTTTTCAGTTCGTTGGTGGTGGCGATTTCCTGTTCCGAGCGCTGGCCGCTGGCGCGCAGGTCTTCGAACTGGCCGCGCACCAGGCCTTGGGTGCCGACGGTGTCGGCCAGCTTTGCCACCAGGCGCGCACGCACGGCGGGCGGGATGCCGGGTGCGCCGGCGAGCACGCCGAAGGCGCGGCTGAGCAGGGCGACCGAGGACAGGATGGCGACGTCTTCGCCGTACTGCACGTGGATGGTCGGCTGGCCGCGGCGCAGCATGGCGTTGTCCATGCACGGCATGTCGTCGAGGATGAGCGAGGCGGCGTGCACCATCTCGACGGCGCAGGCGATATCGACCAGGGCAGGGGAGGCGCAGCCGAGGTCGCGCGCGACCAGCATCAGCAGCAGCGGGCGCATGCGCTTGCCGGCGCCCAGGGTGCCGGCGCGCATGGCCGCGGCCAGGGCGTCGGCGCCGTTGCCGCTGTCGGGCAGCAGCTGCCCCATGCGCTCTTCGAACCCGTGCCGGATGGCGGCCAGTTCCGTCAGCCAGGGATCGCCGCGCTTGTCGATATCGAGCCCCTTTATGCGTCCAGTCATCGTAGTCATGCGACTATCCTTGTATTCAATGTTTATGCTGAATGGTGTGACGACATTGATGAATTCACCACGCATCATACTGGAAGCGGCCTGATAAAATCGTCAGTTGCCCAATGGTGCGGCAGAATTCCGGGGCATTCTTCTTCAAATCCGGTGATTTGTAGAGACGAGAAGGCAATATGTCCTGCGTTTGTCCCGGTAAGGTGCGGGCGGGAAAATAGTCGCCCGTAAAAAATGTCCGGTGTCAAGCCTTTTTGGATGGCTGGCATGACGCGAAAACTTTATATAAGGCAATAGTTTAGGGTGTTTCCCGGGGGGCTTCAGCCCACTGTAGGTTTGTCGGCTGGGGGCCACATAGGAGCCTTGCGTTTGCGGGTCTTGGCGTGCCAGGGTGGGCAACACGGATGAGGGCATCGGCCGCCGGCGCGGAATGCGAACGGCATCTGGCGTATGCACTCCACAGCGGACTGTGGACCACCCTGAAATGCCTGCTGGCTGAAGTCGTTCGATATATGGCCACTCCTGGTTGAGTCCCGAAATACGGCCACAAAACATTGATCGTCTTGAAGCCGGGCGATCAAATTTTCTGGTCAGCGATATGGAGTGTTGGCGTCGCGACGGCCAGGTCTCCGCGTGCTGGGGCTCCTGTGGGCGTATCTTGGAAGTCAACCTTCGCAACGAAGAGCAGTCGTACGTGAATTACCGCTTTGTGGAAATCTCATTCTCCAGAGTCGAATCATATCCGGCGAGCGAAGATCATAATATCGGTCTCTAGCGCCGCGACCTGATTGCCAGTGCATAGCGCCTCGGTGCTTGCCCGACTTGGCGGGTGAATGCGGTGCTGAAGGTGCTCGCAGAACTGTAGCCGACGCGCTCTGCCACCTCAACCATCTTGCCTTCACCGCGACGCAACAGGTTCTTGGCCAGGACCATGCGCCATTGGACAAAGCCCGGCTAGATGACCACCGAGGATCAGCAGTCGCGGTCCGACAGTCCTTCGGGCGTCCGCGCTCTGGCTACAGTGATCAACACCTCGTCGATATCGCGGTGGGAATCAACGCAGCAAGAAAACGAACATGATAAACAAGCTCATAACCCTCAATCACGGCATGCCGTGGGAAGGTGAAAGCGGCGAAGGGGTTAGCGATACCTCAGGCCGTATTGAGGTGACCACCGTTGAGAAGGCGCTGAATGGCTGAACGAATTGCAGTTTTTCCCGCTGGCCGGCAGGCTCTTTATGAACGTAACCAGTATTCGGCAGCCGTCGTGTCGGGCGGCTTCCTTTTTGTGTCGGGTCAGGTCGGTAGCCGGTAGGATGGCAGTGCGGAACCCGATCCCGAGAAGCAGCTCCGGCTCGCCTTCACCAATCTCAATAGTGTGCTGGCCGCAGCAGATTGCTCGTTCGATGATGTCGGTTGCCGGCGAAGACGTAGACGACTTCACGTCACGATCGAGATTAGGCGGCAGTGTTGATCGTATTCTTGCCAAAGTTACGGTTCCTGGCCTCAAACATAGTTGAAACGGAAGCTTTGTTGAGCAGATCCCATCCAGGACAAGCCCGGCCGCCGGCACGTGCCGGCGGCCCGAGACTGCGACGGCGTTCAGCCGACGTGCTGGCCGCCGTCGGCGACGATGACCGTGCCGGTGGTCCAGCGGCTCTCCTCCGAGAGGAGAAAGAGTGCTACGCGCGCCATGTCGTCGGGCAGGGCAATCTGGTTCATTGGCGACCAAGCGGCCACCTCGGCTTTGGCCTCGTCGGTGGGCAGCCAAGCGTCGAACATCTCGGTGCGGGTCGAGCCCGGAGCGATGGCGTTGATTCGAACGTTCTGGGCGGCGACTTCAAGCGCGGCGCTCTTGGTCATTCCGATTACGCCCCATTTGGAGGCAACGTAATCGGCAATGGTGGGCACGCCGACCAAGCCGCCGACCGAGGACACGTTGACGATTGAGCCGCCGCCGTTCTTCAGCAGCGCTGGAATCTCGTGCTTGAGACTGTAGTAGACGCCCATCAGATTGACGTCGATGACGCGCCGAGTGTGCGCAGAGTCGCTCTCAGCCAGCGGTTTGCCGCCGCCGCCGCTCAGCCCGGCGTTGTTGAGCGCACCGTCCAAGCGGCCGAACCGTTTCACGGTGGCTGCCACCGCCAGACGGACCGAGTCCTCATCGGTGACGTCGAGCGGCAGCGCGAGCGCCTGATGCCCTTGGCTGGTGAGCTCCTTAACGAGCTGCTCAAGGCGGTCGGTGCGCCGGGCTCCGACGACCACATGGGCGCCTTCCGCGGCGAAGCGGCGTGCGGCAGCCGCACCAATGCCGGCCGAGGCGCCGGTGATGAGGATCACTTTGTCCTGCAAGCGGCGTGCTTCGATGGTTATCGGCTTTGGGTTGTGGTTGTTGACTGGGGTTGTGGTGGCGTTGGACATTGTTCGGTACTCCTAAGGGATTGGTGATTGGTGGTTGGGTAATTGGTGGTCGCATCTGCCGGAGTCACGCGGCAGTGGAGCGCGATGCCCCTGGGCCGGCCAGCAGGGTGGTCAGCACCGGCCAGACCTGGTGGGTAGAAATGTCGGCGAGGCTTTGTGCGTCTTCGGGGCGGTCAGCCTCGAAGCTGCCGGTCCAAGTGACTTGGCTGCCTGCGCCGGCTGCCCGGACCTGTACAGTCACCTCGGCTCGCCGGACGGGTACGAGAAACGGAGCGAGCATCCTGTAGGTGTAGGTGCGTCGCTCGCGGTCGAACGCGACCAGCAGCTCGCGGGCGGTGCGCCCGTCGCCCAGGCGGATGTGGCGCACAGCGCCGACGCCCTGCCCGGATTCGATGTGGCTCTCGGTGATCAGTGGCCCGGCCCAGTCGGCGATGGCGCCGAAGTCGGCGACGCGATCGAACAGAGCGTCGAGCGCGGCGGGCACAGCGCCGGTATAAGTGGCGGTGATAGTGGTCATGTGAGTGCTCCTGTGGGTGATGGCAGACGCGCTAAACCGAGGCGCCGCCGTTGACGAGAATTTCTTGGCCGTTGACCCAGCTGGCTTGGGATGTGGCGAGAAAAGCGATGACACTGCCGATGTCGCCCGGCGCGCCCAGCCGCTTGGCAGGCGCAGCGGCGGCGAGCTGGTCAAGCATCCCGTCCGGCGCACCGCGCATGAAGTCGCTATCGGCGGCCAGGAAACCGTCGGCAATCGGCCCGACCACGACGGTATTGGCGGTGATCTGGCGGGGTCCGAGTTCCTTGGCGAGGATGCGTACGGCCGTCAGGGGCGCGGTCTTGCTTCCCGCGTAGACCGAGAAGCCCTCCAGCGCGAAGTGCGCGGAGCTCGAGCCCACATTGATGATGCGCCCGCCGTCGCGAAGCCTCCGCGCGGCCTCGCGTAGCACGAAGAACACCGAACGGGTGTTGACTGCGAAGACGCGGTCGAACTCCTCGTCGGTCATCTGCGCCAGTGGCGCCGGCGGCGAGGTCACGCCGGCGTTGGCGACGACGATGTCCAGGCCGCCGAACTCGCGCTCGACCTTGTCGAACAGCGCGGTGATCTGGGCGGGGTCGGACAGGTCGGCACCCAGAGCGACGGCGTTCGCCCCGGCGGCCCGCAGGTCAGCAACGGTGGCGTCGGCCTCGTCCTGGCGGCTGCGGAAGTGCACGGCGATGTTGGCGCCCAATGCGGCGAGCGCCTCGGCGGCGGCGCGGCCGATGCTGCGCGGCGCACCGGTCACCAGCGCCGTCTTGCCGGTCAGCGGGCGCTCAAAGGTCCTCGGGGTGTTTTGCACTGCGATCGGCATGACAATTTCCTGGTTGCGTCCCAAAGTGCAGGACTGAGCCAGTTTATTGTTGCCCTCATCTTTCGACAATCCGTATAATGCCGAATGAGGCGTTCTGATATACGAACAATAGAAGCATGAAGACGATCAATCTTCGCGATCTCACCGCGTTTGCTGAAATCGCAACGCACCGGAGTTTCCGGCGCGCCGCACAAGAGCTTGGGGTGTCTGTCTCGACCTTAAGCGAGCGGTTGCGAGCTCTGGAAGAACAGATCGGTGTGCGGTTGCTCAACCGCACCACGAGAAGTGTTGCGCCTACGGAGGCAGGAGAGCGGTTACTCGTGCGGATTGCTCCGGCGCTTCGGGAAATCGGCGACGCCGCGCAAGATATCGGATCGCTTCCCGGCGAACCCTCCGGACGACTTCGGATCAACGCCCCGCCGCCAGCCGTGGAGCTGGTGTTGGCACCGATGGTGACGCCGTTCCTGAAACGGTATCCCAAGATAACGCTCGATATCGTCGCAGACCCTCTATTCGTCGATATCGTGGAGGCTGGGTTCGACGCCGGAGTGCGCTACGAAGAACACTTGGCGCAGGACATGATTGCCATTTCTCTCGGACCGCCCCAGCGCTACGTCGTCGTCGCCTCTCCGAGCCTGCTCAGCGAGCGAGATGTGCCGAAGAAGCCGAGCGACTTGCTTGACGCTCCGTGCATCATGACGAGGTTCCCGGGTAGAGCGGTGATCCCGTGGGAATTCAAGCGTGCGGGCCGAGTGACCAAGATCCTGCCGGATGGGCGCCTTACCGCAGTTAACAACGCCCTGCAATTGCGGGCCGCGATCGATGGGCTTGGATTCCTCGCGACCTTTGACGGTTATGCACACGAAGCGATCGCTTCCGGCCAGCTTCGGACCGTTCTCGATGATTGGAGTTTAAGCTTTCCAGGGCCCCTTCTTTACTATCCTAGCCGACGCCAGAATCCGTCGAGCCTCGATGCGTTCATCGCGTTCGTGAAGGAATGGCGCGAATCACCGAGCCGGTGAGTCATTCATCCGGGCAGTCCTGAAGGAGTTTGGGAGATGGCAGAACCTACATCTTCCTTCCCCTCGGGTGAAAGGTATTCGGTGAAGACCACATCGAGGGTGTCATCGGACAGCTCGACCGTCGCCACCAGTTTGCTGAGGAGAAAATGCTGCCAACCCGGGAGCGTCTTACCCCAGGCGGACAGCGCGTCGAAGATGTTAAACGCTGGTTGCGCCATGGCACTTACCCCCTTAATCCAAGTGCGCGCAGCCAAGCATCGACCTGACCGAAGGCGTCTTGCTGCCATTGCTCCGGGCTACGGTCGCCCAGCACATTCGTATCTTCGACGAAGCGGCGTACACAGGTCGGCCCGAAGCCGTCAACGCCGTCGTGCGATCGTCGTAATCGGCGGCGGACTGTGGCTCACCTGGGGTCATTTCGGCCATATCAGCCTTTCTCGTCGTAGATGATCGGCGGCTTCTCGCCCGCGTTCACCGGCGTTGGCAAGATCAAGATAGGTTTGGACGGGGCTCGTGCAGATTGCTCCAGGCGCCGGTTCCTCCGTGTCGCGCAACAAGCCCGAATCCTTGAGCAGGGTTACCAGCACGTTTTCGCCTTTGGGAATCGCGGACAGCTTCAAGACTGACTGCAATTGTTCAAGACCTGCCTCGTCCGCATAGAAATACTGCGTACCTGTCCGGCCGTACGGAGCGAGCCAATGCGCCGCAGAGAAGGATGCAAATGCCGCCAGACCGGCCTCGCCATCTGAACGTAGCGCTCGCCGCGCAGCTTCCTCAAACGCGCTGCCGTGCAGGGTTGTATAGAAGGCCAGGCGCTTTCCAACTGGTGGTTCGTAGGCATCGCGCCACTCATCCAGCAGCGCGTCGGGCTCGGATAAAAACAGGCCCTCTTCGGACACTTGCGCCCACTCCCGATCGAGCAAGCCGACACGGACGTTGCTAACGTGACCAAGGCTAACGGCGGCGGCCTGCGCAAGATCCGTGACGCGCCACGCCTGACGGGGATTGCGAAGCATCGCGCGTAACACCTGCGCGGATTTCGGCTTGAACAGCGACCTGAGCTCACGCCGATCGGCAACGGGTTTGCTCGCGACTTGGCGTTCGATAAAGACGCTGTCGAAGATCAGACGAGCGTTGCCTTCGAGGTCAAGAAAGCCCACATCTTGCTCGCGGCACAGGGCTTGAGCGTCAGGGGACAGATAAGGGGCAATGAAAACAGGCGTGGCATCTTGCGCATGATGAGCCACGTAGTTGCGTAGTTGGAGCAATGCCATCCGGACATGGCGTGGCTGGCCAGTGGACTTCACTTCGCAGACCAGTGCATGGCGCCTGCCTGACACGTCGATATGCGCCACGATGTCCACGCCCTGATCAGGCCCAGATTCTTCGTGCTCAACGTCCAAAAGCTTGATCGCAGGCACTTGCCCCAACAGCAATCGAAGCGCCTGCGTCGCTTGGCGCTCTATGTCTTTCATCAAATGATCTGGTTTCAGCATTTGTTGAAAATAGTACTTTCAGTGAAATTTTCAAGATATTTTCACCGGAACAAGCATTTTCAGTGTTTGCTGAAATTAATTTTTCTGGTGGAAATTGGCCAACTTAAGTGTCATATCTGCAATACGACAATCTCCTCGCCTGGAGAGACAGCTTCGCCCAGTCATTCTGCCAGCTCCTTGTTGCGCTGCGCTTCCACCACCGATTTGCGCCTGTTCGCGACCAGTTCGGCGGCTTGCCGCACGGGACCATCCTCGGTGTGGAAATAACGCATGAACATTGCTACCGTCTTATGCGCAGTGAGCATCATTCCCACCTTCACCGGAATGCCCGAGTTGGCGATGTCCGTGGCCGAACGATGGCGAATGCCGTGTGTGCCGACGTGCGTAACCCCGGCGGCCTTCAAGGCGCGGCTCCAGCCGTTGTAGTACTCGCCGGTGGTCAGATGCTTCATCGGGTTGCGCGGCGAAGGCAGCACGTAGAGCGACCCGTCGTAACGGGGCGCTGTCGAAAGCAGCCGATAGGCTTCCTCGCCTATGGGCTTGGACATGCCGCGCGTCTTGCTGTCGGGCCAGACTACGCGCCGTTGCTCCAGATCGACCCATGCCCATTCGAGCAGGACAATTTCGGAACGGCGGGCGGCGAACTCGAACTGCAAGCGGATCGCCAGCGGGATGACGCAGGACTCCAGCCCCTCGGCCTCCAACTGGTCAAGATGCCGGAACAGCTTACCCATTTCCTCGTCACTGATGAGGTGTGTGGATTTTCCGGCCGGGAACATCGGAACATGGCGGCAGGGATTGGTGCCATCGGTCCGATGCCCCCAAACCTCGGCCAGGTTGAACATCTTGCGCATGACGCTGAAGGCACGGTTTGCATCGGCCGGCTTGTGGGCCATCTTCTTCATCATCGCCGCCACATCGGGCCGCTTCACATCCTGGACCTTCATCCGCCCCAAAATTGGAATGATGTTGCGGTCAATCACGCTCTGGTAGCCGAGCTGCGTGCTGGGCTTGTTGCGCTGCTTGGAGTAGTCCTCCATGAACTTGGTGCACAGTTCCTTGACCGTGGGTGCCTGGCGCGCCTGCGCCTTGTCGCCACCGGGATCGCCGCTCCGGCGAACCTCGGCCAGCCAGTTCTGGGCCAGCGAGCGGGCCTGTTCGACGGTCAGTTCCCGTACAAGCCCAAAGCGGGCTTGCGCCGCTCGCCGGCATTCGTGCGGTACTGGAGCATGAACACCTTGCGACCTGCTGGTGTAATCTTGCACAGGAAGCCGGGCACCAGCGTATCGCGCAGTTCGACGGGCTGCGCCTGGGGTTGTGCTGCATCAACTGCGGACTTGGTGATCTTGATCTTGGCCATGACGACTCCTAGAGAAACCCCGTTTTCCAGGTGTCGGCTAGGAGCCAAGCGAAAGAAGGGCGGAGCGGGTTACGGAAAGCACCGGCATATGGTGAACCCGCTTGTTCCCTAGGGAAACTCGCTGTGGCGAGCCTCAGCGAACGTCAGCCAAATTCGGTGCTAACGTCATGGTGAAATAAAAAATGCCGCCGGGTGCAAGCCGGGCGGCATTGTTGTGCCGGCGCTCGAACAGCGCCGGGCCGGCGATCAGCCGTAGCTGGTCCAGCTTTGCGGGATCTCGATATGTCCCGATTTGGCAGCATCGGCGTAGGCGCGCATTTCGGCGACCACTGCGTCAAGCTGCTCGGTACCTGGGTTGAGCAGGAAACCTTTCACGCGCTCTTGCAGGGAAGCCTGCTGGTCACGCCATTCATAACGGGAAGACTTGCTCATACTGCCCCCTTGCGCTGGACCGCCGTGATGTTCTTGTCGATATCCATGACATCCTCCTTGAAATAGAGGGTCAGTTTCTCACGGCTGGATGCACCGGATCAGTGCGATGACGCACATTCGCTCAGCCGTAAAGCTACTGCAATACGGCGCGGTAAAACAGCGCGAGACGCTGTATTAACAGGCGATGTGCCTCGGCATGCGTCGGTTGATCATGCGGGAAAACGAAGCGCTGCATGGCGTCGCCCGAGATCGCGCTGAGGAGAATGGCGGGCAGCTGTTCGAAGGGCAGGTCGGTGCGCAATTGTGCGCGGACATCGGGACGTGCGAAGAAGCGCTCCAGCATGGCGCGCGTCAGGCGCGGACCGGCGTCGTAATAGGTATGCGCCAGTTCCGGGTTGTCGCCCGCTTCCGCGATCACGACGCGCTGCATCGCAATCAATTGATCCTGGCAGAGCAAGTCGAAGAACCGGCGCGCGAAATCGTCGACCACCTCGCGGAAGGGGCGCAGGTCCTGCTCCATGTCGTTGATATGGAAGAACTCGTCGCGGCGCGACAACAGCACGGCGTCGAGCAGGCCGGCCTTGCCGCCGAACTTGACGTAGATGGTGCGCACGGCCACCCGCGCGGCGCGGGCAATGGCCTCGAGGCTGGTGCGGGTATAGCCATTGGTCAGGAACAGGCGCGCGGCGGCGTCGATCAGGTCTTGCATGCGTGCTTCGACGTCGCTCGCTTTGGGACGGCCGGCGCTGCGCAGGCAGGGTGCGCCCGTTGTTTGCGGTGTTTTGCTCATGGCGTCACTGTAATTCAGCGACAAATGAAATGCAACCGTTTCATTTCTTGACGAACTGAAGCGCTTGCCGAATAATGTGGGAAAACCCTTACTCAATTTTCGGAGTTGCTTCATGTCCCAAACGCCGCCCTCGCTCGAGCAGAAGCCGCTCGGCAATCCTTCAGCAACTCCAGCAGCGGCCGCCGCCGGCAAGACCCCGCCCAACAAGCGCGTGCTGACCGTGGTCGCGCTGATCGCGATCGCGGCAAGCCTGGCTGGTGGACGCATGTGGTACCGCAGCCATAACTTCGTCGAGACCGAGAATGCCTACATCGCCGGCCACGTGCACCCGGTGTCCGCACGCATCGCCGGCGTCGTCACGCGCGTGCTGGTGGAAGACAACCAGCACGTCAAGGCGGGCGACGTCATCGCCGAACTCGACCCGGCCGACCAGCATGTGCGCGTCGAGCAGATCGAGGCGCAGATCGCCAGCGCCAGGCAGCAGGTGATCCAGGCCGACGCCCAGGTCGAGCAGGTGCGGGCCCAGGCCCAGGCCGCGCAAGCCCAGGTCGGCCAGTCGCAAGCCCTGGCCCTGCGTGCGCGCCAGGACGCCGAGCGTTTCGGCCAGCTGTACACGAAGCAGATGAAGGCCGTCTCGAAAGCCGAGGTCGACGCCGCGAACGCCGCGCGCACCGCCGCTGCCGCCGATGTCAATGCGCGCCGCGACAACGCCAGCGCCGCCCAGGCCCAGATCAATGCCGCCGGGTCCGCGCGCGACGTCTTCAAGGCCCAGATCAAGGTGCTGCAGGCGCAGATGAAAGACGCCAAACAGCAGGTTACCTACAGCCGCATCCTGGCGCCCGTCGATGGCCGCATCGGCCGCCGCAGCGTGGAAGTGGGGGCGCGCGTGCAGCCGGGCCAGCAGCTGGTCGCCGTGGTCGAGGACAAGGTCTGGGTCACCGCCAATTTCAAGGAAACCCAGCTCGCCGGCCTGAAGCCGGGCCAGGCGGTCGAATTGCGGGTCGACGCGCTGCCCGACGAGCACCTGGTCGGGCGCGTCGACAGCTTCTCGCCCGCCTCGGGCAACCAGTTCGCCCTGCTGCCGGCCGATAACGCGACCGGCAACTTCACCAAGATCGTGCAGCGCCTGCCGGTCAAGATCACGCTGGCGCCCGCCGACGTGCAGCGCCTCACGGGCCGCCTGGTGCCGGGCATGTCGGTGGTTGCCGAAGTCGACCTGCGCCAGGAGGTGGAGCCGAAGCCGGCCGCGCCGGCACGGACCGCCTCGGCGCAGCCGGTCAAGTAAGGGACGTTCCATGACGAGTTCCACCAGGGCGGCGCCTGCCGTCTTCCCCGGCGCGCCTGCCGCCGGCACGCGCGTCGACATGCGCACCTGGATCGCGGTGGCCGCCGGCATGCTGGGCGCCTTCATGGCGGTGCTCGACATCCAGATCACCAATTCCTCGCTGCGCGACATCCTGGGCACGCTCAATGCGACCCAGGAAGAGGGCTCCTGGATCTCGACCGCCTACCTGTGCGCCGAGATCGTCGTCATCCCGATGACGGCGCTGTTCGCCCGCGCCTTCGGCGTGCGCCGCTACATGTTCGGCACCACCGCCCTGTTCCTCGTGTTCTCGACCCTGTGTGGCGCGGCCTGGAACCTCGAGAGCATGATCGTTTTCCGCATGCTCCAGGGTTTTACGGGCGGCGCCCTGATCCCGATGGCGATGACGCTCGTGATGACGCGCCTGCCGAGCTCCAGGCGCGCGGTCGGCATGGCCATTTTCGGCCTCACCGCCACGCTGGCGCCGGCGATGGGCCCGACCCTGGGCGGCTACCTGTCCGAGATCTATGGCTGGCCGTCGATCTTCTACATCAACTGGGTGCCGGGCGTGCTGCTCATCGCCGGCATGATGTACGGCCTGGACCGCGACCCTTCGCAGGTGCGCCAGCTGGTCAATGCCGACTGGCTCGGCATCGGCCTGATGGCGATGGGCCTGGGCTGCCTGACGATCTTCCTGGAAGAGGGCAATTCGAAGGACTGGTTCGACTCTACGTTCATCATCACCTTCGCGGCACTGTCCCTGATCGGCATCCTCGGTTGGGTGGCGACGAGTTTTACACGCCAGCAGTCGTTCGTGAACCTGCGCCTGTACGGGCAGCGTAATTTCATGGTCGCGACCGTGCTGTCGGCCGTCACCGGCATGGGGCTGTACGGCTCCTCGTACCTGCTGCCGCTGTACCTGGGCCAGATCGCCGGCTACACGCCGATGCAGATCGGCGAAGTGATCGCCTGGGTCGGCCTGCCGCAACTGCTGGTGATGCCGTTCGCCGCGGCCCTGTCCTCGAAAGTCGACAACCGCATCCTGTGCAGCTTCGGCTTGCTGCTCTTCGGCGGCTCCTGCCTTATGAACGCCTTCATGGATGCGAGCACCGGCTATGACCAGCTGATGCTCACCCAGGTCGTGCGCGCGATCGGCCAGCCCTTCGTGATGCTGACGCTGTCGAATTTCGCCATGCAGGGCATCGCGCCGAATGACATGCCGTCGGCGTCGAGCCTGTTCAACATGACGCGTAACCTGGGCGGCTCGGTCGGCATCGCGCTGCTGGCGACCACGCTCACCAACCGCGAACACTTCCACTCGGCGCGCCTGGGCGAATCGATCTCGAGCTATGCCGCGCCGACCCAGGAGCGCCTCGAGCAGATCACGCAGGCCTTCATCGCCCGGGGCATCGACCCGGCCACGGCGGCCAACCAGGCGCTGGCGGCGATCGACCGCATCGTGCGGCGCGAGTCGTATGTGATGGCCTACAACGACGGCTTCTGGATCGTCGGCATGGTGCTCGTTTCGTGCATCGCCGTGGTCTGGTGCGCCGACAAGGTCAAGTCCCCCGGCGGCGCCGGCGGTGGCGGCCACTGATTAATAGAAGAGATGAGAAAAACGATGTTCGATTCCTTTGCCAATATGTTCCCGCGCCGCGCCCTCGCCACGGGCGTCTCCGCCGCGCTGGTGTTGGTGGCCAGCGGCTGCTCCACCATCGGCCCCAACTTCGCCGCGCCGAAAGCGGTCGAGGCGCCGGCCTACCGCCATGTCGAGGCGCCGGCGGCTGTTGTACCCGCCGATACGGCGCGCTTGCCGGCCAACTGGTGGACCGTCTTCAACGACGCCACCCTGAGCGGCCTGGAAGAGCGCGCGATGCATGACAATCCGGGCGCAAAAGCCGCCGCGCAGCGCTTGCTGCAAGCGCAGGCGCAACTGGGCGTGCTGCGCGCCGGCCAGATGCCGACCCTGTCGGTGAACGCAGGCCTGTTGAATTCGCGCACCTCGGCCGAGACCTCGCAGGCGCAGGCGCTGGGCGGACGTTCGATCGAAGGCAATAATTTGTCGGTCGGCGCCGCGCTGTCGTATGAACTCGATTTGTGGGGCCGCGTGCGGCGCGTGGTCGAAGCGGCCGACGCCCAGGCGCTGGCCGCCCAGGACGACCGCGACGGCGTGCTCCTGCTGCTCTCGAGCCAGGTGGCGCAAAGCTACTGGCAGCTGCGCGGCCTGGACGTCGAGGCGGCGACCCTGCGCGGCGCGCTGGCGGCCCGGGGCGAAGCGCAGGGGCTGGTCGAGGCGCGCTTCGATGCCGGCCTGTCGAACGAACTCGATGTCTCGCGTACCCGCATCGAACGTGCCAACGCCGAAGCCGACCTGTACGAAGTGCAGCGCCAGCGCAACCTGGTCGAGCATGCGCTGGCGGTGCTGGTCGGCGTCTCGCCGAGCACGCCGCTGATCGCCGCCGAACCGCAGCCGGTGCTGCCGCTGCCGCCGACGATCCCGGTCGGCCTGCCGGCCAGCCTGCTGGCCCAGCGTCCGGACCTGGCCGCGAGCGTGGCGAACCTGCGCGCGGCGAATGCGCAAGTGGGCGTGGCCCAGGGCATGTTCTATCCGTCGCTGACGCTGACCAGCAATTTCGGCTACGCCTCGGAGTCCTTGCGTGAACTGGCCGGCGGCAGCGCGCGCCAGTTCTCGGTCGGACCGCTGGCCCTGTCGCTGCCGGTCTTCGATGGCGGGCGCAACCAGGCCAACTTCGACCTGTACAAGGCGCGCTACGCGGAAGCGGTGGCGAACCACGAGAACCGCCTGCTGGTCGCCTTGCGCGAAGTCGAAGACGCGCTGTCGGACGTCCAGCAACGCCAGAAACAGGGCGACATCCAGGCCCAGGCCCAGCAAGCCTCCGCGCGCGCGCTGCAGGTAGCGCAGGCCCGTTACGAGCGCGGCATGTCGACCTATCTCGACGTCACCGACGCCCAGCGCAGCGCGCTGGCCGCCGACCGCGCCGCCGCCCAGATCCGCACCCAGCGTTTGCTGGCCTCGGTAGCCGTCGCGCGTGCGCTTGGCGGCGGCTGGTCGGAAACGCCTGCGATGGCA
>JANNNC010000224.1:0-18289 GCA_031398335.1 Massilia sp. | reverse complement strand
GCGCGGCTTCAGGTCGCGTTTCACGGCCTCGACCAGCACCCGGGCCGATTCGGCGCAGGAGTCCACTTTTTCGTCGTCGGGGTTCGCCATGGTCGAGGAATACAGCAGCGACATGCCGAGCGCCTCGAACGAGGACGACATGGTGTTGGCCGTGTACATGCCGCCGCAGGAACCGGCCGAGGGACAGGCGTTGCGCTCGATGCCGTCGAAGTCTTCCTTCGACATGCGGCCCGCGGTGAATTCACCGACCGCTTCAAAGGCGGACACGATGGTGAGATCCTTGCCCTTCCAGTTGCCCGGCTTGATGGTGCCGCCGTAGACGTAAATCCCCGGCACATTCGCGCGCGCCAGGGCGATCATCCCGCCGGGCATGTTCTTGTCGCAGCCGCCGATGACCACCACGCCGTCCATCCACTGGCCGTTGACGCAGGTTTCGATGCAGTCGGCGATTACTTCGCGCGAGATCAGCGAAAACTTCATGCCTTCGGTGCCCATCGACATGCCGTCGGAAATGGTCGGGGTGCCGAACACCTGGGGATTCGCGCCCGCCTCTTTTACCGTCAGGACGGCGATGTCGGCCAGTTTCTGCAGGCCAGAATTGCAGGGCGTGATGGTCGAGTGGGCATTCGCGACGCCGATCATCGGCTTGTCGAAATCTTCCTTCCGGTAGCCCATCGCGTAATACATCGAACGGTTCGGGCTGCGGGCGACGCCCTCGGTCACCATGCGCGAGCGGCGGTTGTAGCGTTGATCGGCCATGCTGGACTCCCTCATTGACTTCATCATTGACGATTGATCCAGAATGCCTTGCGCGATGGCGGGCGTCAAATATAAGATTGGCACAGCGGTGATACGCACGGCATATCAATCACGTCAAAACACATGAGAACGCATATCGATGAATCTTGAGCTGCGCCAGCTGCGTTATGTCGTCGCTGTCGCCGAAGAGCTGCATTTCGGCCGCGCCGCCGAGCGCCTGCACATGACCCAGCCGCCGCTGTCGCAGGCGATCGCCGCGTTCGAACAAGCGCTGGGCGCGCCGCTGTTTCTGCGCAGCCGGCGCCAGGTGAGCCTGACGGCGGCGGGGTCTGCGTTGCTGCCGGAAGCGCGGCGCCTGCTCGAGGCGGCCGCCGGCCTGCCCGAACTCGTGCGCCGCGCCGCCGCCGGCGAGGCGGGCCGCCTCGCCCTCTCCTTCGTCACCCCGGCCGACTACAGCGTGCTGCCGCCCCTGCTGCGCGATTACTGCGCCGCCTTTCCCGCGGTGCAGCTGGTGCTGCAGGAAGCCACCACCGACCGCCAGGTCGACGACCTGCTGCAGGGGCGCATCGACGCCGGGTTGCTGATTGCGCCCGTGCCGGAAAAAGCGCAGGCCGCCCTCGACTACATGGCGCTGCTGGAAGAACCGCTGGTGCTGTGCCTGCCGCTAGGCTTGATCGCGGGGAGCGGCCCGCTGGCCCTGGGCGCGCTGCCGCCGCTCCCCCTGATCATCTTCCCGCGCCAGAGCGCTCCGGCCTTGCACGACGCCATCCTCAGCTGCTTCCACGACGCCGGCGTCGTGCCGACCATCGGCCAGGAAGCGATTCAGATGCAAACCATCGTCAGCCTGGTGTCGGCAGGCATGGGCTTGGCACTTGTGCCACAATCCGTGTCGAACCTGATGCGCCCCGGCGTAGAATACCGTGCCCTCGCCGGCCGCTCGCCGCTGGTGGAGCTGGGCGTGTGCTGGCGCCGCGACAACGTGTCGCCTGTATTGCGCGGCTTTTTGGAATTAACAAGGAAGGAAACATGCTAGTACACCCGAATCCGGACCCGGTCGCCATCTCGCTCGGCCCGGTCGACATCCACTGGTACGGCCTGATGTACGTGGTCGCGTTCGCGCTGTTCCTGATCCTGGGCCGCGTGCGCATCAAGCAGCCGAACATCGCCGCGCAGGGCTGGAAGAACGACGACCTGGACGACATGCTGTTCTACGGCATGCTCGGCGTCGTCATCGGCGGGCGCCTCGGCGAGGTGCTGTTCTACCAGCCGGCCCATTTCTTCGCCAACCCGCTCGAGATCTTCAAGGTGTGGCAGGGCGGCATGTCCTTCCACGGCGGCTTCCTGGGCGTACTGGTCGCGATGGCGCTGTGGGCCCGCAAATCCAAGCGCAACGTGCTCGACGTGTACGATTTCATCGCGCCGATGGTGCCGCTCGGCTACGCCGCCGGCCGCCTCGGCAACTTCATCAACCACGAGCTGCCGGGCCGCATCGCCGACCCAAGCCTGCCGTGGGCGATGCTCTGGCCCGGCGTCGAAGGCCCGCGCCATCCGTCGCCGCTGTACCAGATGCTGGTCGACGGCATCGTCGTATTCCTGATCCTGTGGCCGTATGCGCGCAAGGCGCGTCCGCGGCTGGCGGTGGGCGCGATGTTCACCCTGCTGTATGGCTGCGCGCGCTTCTTTACCGAATACTTCCGCGTGCCGGACTGGGAGACGACGGTTGCCGGGATGCCGATCACGTCGGGCCAGGTGTTGTCGCTGCCGATGATCGTGGCTGCGCTGGTCATGCTGGCGTGGGCGTATTCGCGTGACGGCAAGCAGGCGGTACGGGCGTAAAAACACCGCGCTCTTGTAGCGTGGGTGCCCGCGCCCATCCTACGGTTGCGTTAGCGGTTATTGGAATGCCTTCCAAAACATGTACGTGGCCAGCGTATATAAAATCACCGCGAACACCTTCTGCAAGCGCCGCACCGGCATCTTGTGCGCGGTGCGCGCGCCCAAAGGCGCCATTGTCACGCTGGCCGCGACGATGATCAGCAAGGCCGGCACATAGATGTAGCCGAGCGAATACGCCGGCAAGCCCGGCTCGCCCCAGCCATAGAACACGTTCGCGATGGTCCCGGCCAGCGCGATCGGAAAGCCGAGCGCGGCGCTGGTGGCGACGGCCTGGTGGATGCGTACGCCGCACCAAGTCATGAAGGGCACCGAAATAAAACCGCCGCCGGCCCCCACCAGTCCCGCCAGCACGCCGATCAGGCCGCCGGCGGCGAACATGCCGGGCGTGCCGGGCAAGTCGCGCGCCGCGGCCGGCTTCTTGTTGACCAGCATTTGCGTGGCCGAAAACGCGACGAAGGCGCCAAAGAACCAGGCCAGCGTCGATGCATTCATCTGCTTGCCGATCCAGGGACCGATGGTCGAGCCGACCACGATGCCCGGCGCCAGCAGCTTGACAATGCGCCAGATGACTGCCCCGTGCTTGTGGTGGGCACGCACCGAGGACAGCGAGGTGAACATGATGGTGGCGAGCGAGGTGGCGATCGCCATGTGCACCACCAGCGCCTCCGGCACGCCGCGCGCCGTCAGCACCATGGTGATGAAGGGGACCAGGATCATGCCGCCACCGATGCCAAGCAGGCCGGCGGCGAACCCGCCGAAGGCGCCCATCGCCAGCAGGGCCAGGATCAGCAACGGGTCCATGCGCCCTCAGGATCGATCAGTGTAGCCATGACAAACCGTTTCTTCTTAGCTAGATAAGAAGCGCAGTCTAGACTGTCGAAACCGGTTATGCCAAGAATTTATCCCCGCTTGAGCATGGACGGCGTCATGACTGCCTTGAGCAGCACCGGCGCCTCGCCGACCTGGGTGCGGTTGGAAAACCACCAGGCAGCGCCCTTGCGCATCGTTACCGGCACCGACCTGCCCGCCAGCAGCAGGATCGCCAGGTCGCTGATGGCCGGATTATGGCCGATCAGCACGGTGACGCCGTCACCCGCCGGCCAGCCGGTAACCGCCAGCAATTGCTGGGCAGAGCAGCCGGGCGCAAGTTCCTCGCGTACTTCATAGGTCAGGTGCAGCGCGTCGGCGGTCTGGCGCGTGCGCGTGGCCGGGCTCGACAGGATGCGCGCGTCTTTCGGCAGGTGCATGCGCAGCCAGCGTGCCATGCGCTTGGCCTGGCGGTCGCCCTTGGTGGTGAGCTTCCGGTTCAGGTCGGGCACGCCCTCTTCGGCATCGGCGTGGCGCCACAAGATCAATTCCATTGGTTCGGCCCTTTGGCTGTTCAGAAAAGCTTGTCAGGCGACAGCGCGGAAAACTGCCGCCACGGTGCGCGTACCCCATGCAGGCCGGCGTTGGCCCCGCATTGCAGGTAGCCGCTTGCGAAGGCAACCGGCGCGGCCAGCAGCGCACTGTCGCCGCCCAGCGTCGGCAGCAGGGTCAAGGCGACCGACATGTCGTTGCGCTGGCCCAGGGTGTCCTGCAAGGCCGACAGCGCCTTGATATAGCGCGCAGCCGGCTTGTCGCGCGCCAGGTCGCGGAAGAACTCGACCGCGTAGCGGTTGCGCTTGCAGGCGATGCGCAGCCGGTGCAGCGCGGCGGCATCGTGGCGGTGCAGGCCGCGCCCGCGCTTCTGGATGCGCGCATGTCCCTCGTGAACCGCGCGGCGCGCGAATTTCGCCAGCGGCTTGTCCAGCGCAGCCTTCTGCTCGCTCGAGGCCCCCTGGTGCCAGCGGGCACAATCGACCCATTCGAACAGGGCCAGCATGCATTGGCCATAGCGCGGCGAATGCAGGGCGCGGCGCAGCTCTGCGCGATGCGCGGCCGCCGCCGCCCCGGCACGTTCGAGTAGCGGACGCAGGTGCTCCTGCCCGGACACGTCTTCGGCCAGCGCCGGCAAGGTCTGTTGCGCCAGCACGTCGTGGTCGCGCGCGTTGCCGAGCACCTCGCCGAGCCAGGTCATTTCGGCGACCAAAGGCTCGGGCAGGGTCGCCAGCGGCGCGAACAGTTTAAGTGCCGAGCGAAAACGGCGCAGGCCGACGCGCACCTGGTGCAGGTATTCCGGATCGTCGGTCTCGAGCACGCCGCGCACGTTCGAGCCTGCGTGCAGCAGGCAGCTGCCGAGGATGGTCTTGATGCCTTCGTCGACACTGATGCGGCGGCCGAGTGCGATGGTGCCGGCCTTGCGCGGCGCTTCCAGGTGACCATTGCACAGCGCGTAGCCGCGCGCGGACTTGCTCTCGCTGCTCACATGGAGGTTGACATGGCCCGCCAGTTCCGCCGCCAGCGCATACAGGGCCGCCTTGTCGCCCGAGCGCAGCTCGAATTCGATTTCGGAAACGGGTTCCGAGGCGCCGCCGCAGGTGAGCGCGCCGTCATCGAGCACCATTTCCACCAGGGTGTCGGCCACGCGCAGCTGCCAGGTCTCGCGCTGCACGCGGACGGCGAATTTTTCGCGCAGCGTGCCGTCCTTGTCCAGGCCCTTGACCAGGCGTGCAACCGTCCCCGGCAGGTCGGCGCCGTCGCGCAGTGCGGCAAGGTCGGGCTCGGGGCCGGCCACGGGCACCTCCCATTCGTCGCGTTCGAACGCACCGCCCGGCTTGCCGTCGCGCTTGAGCGTTTGCACCCAGCCGCCCGACTTGCTGCGCACGCGCAGCGCCAGTCCCTGCCGCTGCAGCAGGCAGTCATTGGTGTCGAAGTAGCGCGCATGCAATTGCTCGGTCGTTGGCTTGGCGAGAGCGAAATGATCGAGGACGGGTTTGCGCATGACACGATGAAGGTCGGCGGGAGAGACGGCGAGTTTGAGTTCGATTTCCATGATGCGAATACCTCCGGTTGGACACGCCGCAGCGGACGGATGATACCGGAAGGCATGGTGCCTGCCGTATGCAGGAATGGTAGCGCGTTTCGCGCATCCCGGCGGTACGCTTGCCCTTCCACACTTTTGGTTCTTCCGTGAACGGGTTTGTCACATTCGAATGGCATACTAGTAAACATCGTTCCGGCCAGAGTCCGGTCACGCATCACGCTTTCATCAGGGAAACACCATGTTTGCTGCAGTCGATCTCGGGTCCAACAGCTTCCGCTTGCACGTCGGCCATCCGGCGGGCAACCAGATGCGCATCGTCCGGACCGCGCGCGATCCGCTGCGCCTGGCCGCCGGCCTCGACCAGGACGGCATGCTGACCCTTGACGCGATGGAGAACGCGCTGCGCTGCCTGCGCGCGTTCGCCGATATCCTCGCCCAGTACCAGCTCGACGGCGTGCGCGTGGTGGCCACCAATACGCTGCGCGTGGCGAAGAACGCGGCCGCCTTCCTGCCGCGCGCGGAAGCGGCCATCGGCTATCCGATCGAGATCATTTCCGGCGAAGAAGAAGGACGCCTGATCTACATGGGCGTTTCCCATGTGCTGGCCGACCCGGGCGAACGGCGCCTTGTGATCGACATCGGCGGCGGCTCGACCGAGGTGATACTCGGCCATGGTCCTGACATTGCCGCGGTCGAGTCCTTCAGCATCGGCACCCAGCCGCAGGCGGCCGCCTTCTTCGGCGACGGCACCCTGCCGCCGGACGCCTTCGAGGCCGCCACCATGTCCGCGCGCGCGTGCTTCGCCGACGCGCCGGCGCTGTTCCCGCCGGGTTCGTGGGGCGCCGTGTACGGCTCGTCGGGCACCATCCGCGCCATGGCCGATGTGGTATCGAGCAACGGCATCGGCGACGGCACCATGTCGCTGTCGAACCTCGAGGCGCTCCAGCAACGCCTCGTCGACGCCGGCCGCCTCGAGCGCTTCGACCTGCCCGGCATCAAGCCGGAACGCGTCATCGTGATGGTCGGCGGGCTGACGATTTTGATCGGCGTCATGCGCGAACTGGGCATCGAGCGCATCATGGCGGTCGATGCGGGCCTGCGGCTGGGCGCCTTGTGCGACCTCGACATGCGCGCGCACCGGCACGATCGCCGCGACGAAGCAATTGTGGCCTGCATGGAGCGCTTCGGTGTCGACAGTGCACGCGCCCACCGTACCGCCACCATCGCGGCCCGGCTGTACGGGCGCCTGAAGCCCGAGTCCGACCGCTTTGCCCGCCACCTGGCCTGGAGCTGCCTGCTGCATGAGGCCGGCCAGGTCATTTCGCACACCGGCGCGCACAAGCACGCGGCCTATATCGTCGAGAACGCCGACTTGCCCGGCTTTACCACCGGCGAGCAGCGTATCATGGCCAACCTCGTGCTGGGCCAGAAAGGGAATCTGCGCAAGGTGCGCGAGGCGCTCGACGACCCGGATTTCGCCAAGGCCCAGCTGGCGCTGCGGCTGGCGGCGATGCTGATGCACGCGCGGATCGACACCGACGCCGACGGCCTGCGGGTACGCATGAAGTCACGCATCGAGATCGAGGTGGGGCGCGACTGGAAGCGGCGCCACCCGACGGCAATGTACTGGCTGGAAAAGGAACAGGGGTGCTGGGAAGAGGTCGCCATCCCCCTGTCGATCAGCATAACCTGACCAAGTCTTAACCGAGGACGGAAAACATCATGGATGACCTGAACAAGAAGCGATCGAGCAGGCAGGCGCGCCAGCATGGCGGTGCGCCGAACAACCCGCAAGCGGCAACGGACACGCAGGCGGCCGCGCCGGGCAAGAGCGACGCCGACATGGCGGGCAAGAACGGCACTGCGACCGCTCCGCACGGTGACGTGCCGGGCAGCAACGGGCAGCTGGCGTCCGCGATCGCCGAAGCAGTCAAGAACGGCAATGGCGCCGATGCCAAGGACGCGGCTGCGCGCGCTGGCGACCCGCTCGGGACAAGCGGCGCCGGTGGCTTGCCGGCCCGCACCGAGGCGGCAAATGCGCCGGACGGCGCTGGCGCGCCGGCGCCGGAAATCGTGCGCGCCCCGGCCAGCCGCAAACGCGTGAAAGCGGTGCGCGCCAGCTTCACGCTGCCGAAGGACGACCACGCCACGCTCGCCGCGCTGAAGGATGCCTGTCGCGGCCAGGACGTCAAGGCGAAAAGGAGCCAACTCCTGCGGGTAGCAATCGGGCTGCTGCGCGACGTCGAACCGGCCCGGCTGGCCGGGCTCGTTGCCGCCCTGCCCCCGACCGGGAGCAAGCGCAAGTAAGCACAGGCACAGCCCTGCGGTGCCGGCGGGAATTCAGGTGCCGAGCAGCGCCGGCAGGCCGCCACCAAGCGCGGCGGCAAGTTCCTGCTGCGCGCTGTGGGCAGCCTGCTTGCCGCGCGGCTTGCGCCGCGTGTAGCGCCCCTCGCAGTTGAGTTCCCAGGCATCCACGTTGTCCTTCAGGTAGGGCAGCAAGCCCTCGTTGATGACACGGTCCCGGAGCACGGGATCGCGTACCGGGAAGGCCACTTCGATGCGCCGGAACAGGTTGCGGTTCATCCAGTCCGCGCTGCTGAGGTAGAGCGGATAGGGCTTGTGGTTGCGGAAGTAATAGATCCGGGTGTGTTCAAGGAAGCGCCCGACGACCGAGCGCACCCGGATGTTTTCGGACAGGCGCGGCACGCCGGGGCGCAGCACGCAGGCGCCGCGCACGATCAGGTCGATCTTCACGCCGGCGCTGGAGGCCGCATACAGCGCCGCGATCACGGTTTCGTCGGTCAGCGCATTCATCTTGGCGATGATCCGTGCCGGCTTGCCCTGGCGGGCGACGGCCGCTTCGGCTTCGATCGCACGCACGATTTCCTTGTGCAGCGAGAACGGCGCCAGCCACAGGTGGCGCAGCGGCTTCGGGCGCGTCAGGCTGGTGAGGTGGTTGAATACCTCGCTCACCTCGGCGGTCAGTTCGGGGTCGGCCGTCAGCAGCCCGAAGTCGGTGTAGGCACGCGAGGTCGACAGGTTGTAATTGCCGGTGCCGAGGTGGACGAAGCGGCGCAGGCCGCCCGGCCCATGGCGCAGCACCAGCGCCATCTTGGCGTGCGTTTTGAGGCCGACCACGCCGTAGATCACCTGGGCGCCGGCGTCTTCCAGCCGCTCGGCCCAGTTGATGTTCACTTCTTCGTCGAAGCGCGCCATCAGTTCCACCACCACCGTCACTTCCTTGCCCGCTCCCGCGGCCGCGATCAGCGACTCCATCAGGTCGGAGTTCATGCCGGCCCGGTAGATGGTCTGCTTGATCGCCACCACCTGCGGGTCGAACGCGGCCTTGCGGATGAATTCGATCACCGGCAGGAAGGACTGGAACGGATGGTGCAGCAGCACGTCCTGCTGCTCGAGCATGTCGAACACGTTCTGGTTGATGAGCTTACCCGGCAGGCCGGGTACGAAGGGAGGAAACACCAGTTCCGGCCGGTCGTTCTTGCTGATGATCTCGAGCAGGCGCACCATCGTCACCGGCCCGTTGACGGCGAACAGGCGGTCGCGGTCGATGTTGAACTGGTCGAGCAGGAAATCGGCCAGGTGCGGCGGGCAGTCGGTGGCCACCTCGAGGCGCACGCCGAAACCGTACTGGCGGCTGCGCAGCTCGGTCTGCAGGGCCTGGCGCAGGTTTTTCACCTCCTCCTCGTCGACCCATAAATCGCTGTTGCGGGTGACCCGGAACTGCGAACACGAGATTACTTCCCGGCCCGTGAAGAGCGAATCGATGTGGGCCTGGATCACCGAGGACAGCAGGCAGTAGCTGGTGCCCGCCGGCCCGCCGAGCTCGTCGGGCAGGCGGATCACGCGCTGCAGCACCCGCGGCGCCTTCATGATGGCGATCCCCGAGCCGCGCCCGAACGCATCCTTGCCGCTCAGCTCGACGATGAAGTTCAGGCTCTTGTTGATCACGCGCGGGAACGGGTGGGCCGGGTCGAGCCCGATCGGCGTCAGCAGCGGGCGCACTTCGTTTTCAAAATACTGCTTGATCCACGCGCATTGACCGGCACTGCATTCGTCCTGGCGCAGCAGGTGCACGCCGGCCGCCGCCAGGCGCGGCAGGATGTCGTTGTTGAGCAGCGCGTACTGGCGTTCGATGATGCGGCGGCATTCCTCGCTGGTGCGCTCCAGGCCGGGCAGGGCCACCAACGGGTGCGGCGCGACGACGCTGCCGGCGTCGAGATGGCCCTGGGCCAGCAGGCTGGCCACGCGCACCTCGAAGAATTCGTCGAGGTTGCTGCTGACGATGCACAGGAAACGCAGGCGTTCGAGCAGCGGCAGGTGCAGGTTTTCCGCCTGCGCCAGCACACGCCGGTTAAATTCCAGCATCGACAGTTCGCGGTTGATGTAGATCGGGCCGCTGAACGCTTCCTCACCCTCTGCTGCCGGTTTCGTCTTCTTTTCCATGGTGGAGCCTGATCGTAAAAAGCGGGTTCGTCGGTGGGGCAGCATGGCCGGCCCTGGCCGCTGCCGCCCTATTTTGTCATTGAATCGCGTGCGCCGGCTGAAGCCCCTTGCAATCGTGCTCAGGCACTGGCTGGCGCAGGAAACGTGCGGCGACCATGTCCGGCGGCAGCGGCTTCGAGATCAGGTAGCCCTGGACCTCGTCGCAGCCGAGTTCGCGCAGGATCGCCAGTTGCGCTTCGGTCTCGACACCCTCGGCCACGACCTCCATCCCGAGCGCATGCGCCATCGAGACGATCGCCTGAAAGAACACCTTGCCGCGTCCCGGCCCGTCGAGTTCGGCCGTGAAGGCGCGGTCGACCTTGAGCACGTCCATGTGCAGGCGCTGCAGCTGCGCCAGCGAGGAGTAGCCGGTGCCGAAGTCGTCGACGTGCAGCTTCACGCCGAGGGCGCGGATCGCGGCCAGCTCGGCCACGATATCGTCGTGGTCGCCCATCATGACCGACTCGGTGATCTCGATTTCCAGCAGCGCCGCCGGAATCCGGTGGCGCGCCAAGGCCGCTTCCAGCTGGCGCTGGACGCGCCCGCTGCTGAACTGTTTGACCGAGACGTTGATCGACACCGGCACCAGGCGCGTACCCTCGGCACGCCAGGCCGCGAGCTGGGCGCAGGCGCCCTCGATCACCAGTTCGCCGATCGGCAGGATCAGGCCGGTCGACTCGGCCAGCGGGATGAAGTCGCCCGGGGCGATCATGCCCGCTTCCGGATGCTGCCAGCGCAGCAGCGCTTCCATGCTGAGCAGTTCTCCCGTGAGCGGCGCCACGCGCGGCTGGTAATGCAGCAGGAACTGCTTGCGCTCGATGGCCTCGAGCAGGCGCTGCTTGAGCAGCGCGCGCTGGCGTACCGAGACCGACAAGGCCTGGTCGAAGAAGCGGTGCTGGCCACGGCCGTCGTTCTTGCCCGCATACATGGCGATGTCGGCATGGCGGATCAGGGTGTGGGCGTCGAGGCCGTCGCGCGGGAACATGGCGATCCCGACCGAGGCGCCGATCGATGCCTGGATCTCGTCGCCGATCGCGAACGGCGCGCGGAAGGCCGTGACGATGCGTTCGGCCACGTCCGCCACCTGCCCCTCGTCGTGCGCGGGACTGAGCAAAACCACGAATTCGTCGCCACCGAAGCGGGCCACGCGGTCGTTCGGCCGCAACAGCGCCACCAGGCGCCGCGCCGCCGCCTTGAGCAGGCGGTCGCCTACCGCGTGGCCGTGCGAATCGTTGACGTGCTTGAATTCGTCGAGGTCGACGAACAGCAGCGCCAGCTCTTCGTTCGCACTGCCGGCGCGCGCCAGCACGGCCGGTACGTAGTCGAGCAGCCAGTGGCGGTTCGGCAGGCCGGTGAGCGGGTCCTCGTTGGCCATGCGCTGCAACTGGTCCTCGTGGGCTTTGCGCTCGCTGATGTCCTGCAGGGTGATGGCGAGCCCGTTCCCGACCCGCATCAGGCGGCGCCGGCCCCAGGCGATGTTCAGGCGCGCATCGACCGGCATGCGCCGGTCTTCCTCGTAGAAGCCGTTGGCCATGGCGGCGCGGTAGGATTCGATCACCTCGGCCCCCGGCAGGCCGCGTTCGAGTTCGGAGACGCGCCGGCCAACCATGTCCTCGCGCGTCAAGCCGTAGAAATAGGCCCCGCGCTCGTTGCAGTCGACGATGACGAAGTCGATCGCCTCGCCGGTGCGGTCGAGCAGGGGCGAGGCCATGTAGAAGCCGTCGTTGGCGCTCTCGGTGGCGGTGCGGTAGGCGCGCCGCACCTCGTCCTGCTCGCGCAGGCGCACGGCCGAGCGCTGCGACAGCACACAGGCCAGCAGCCCGAGCACCATCACCCCGGCGCTGGCCAGCGCCACCGTGTTGCGGCTGTCCTGCCCGTACTGTTGGGCCGTGGCCAGGGCTTCGCGCTGCGACAGGGCGACAATCGCCACTACCGGGTAGACCGGGGATGCACGCCAGCCGGTCATGCGCGCCACGCCGTCGGTAAAACCCTGTTCGCCGGCCAGCAGGCGCGGACTCGGGCTGTCGATGAGCGGACGCAGTTCGCGCGGCAGCAGCGCCTGGCGCGCTTCCCCGGCGCTGCGCTGTTCGACGCGCAGCTTGCCTTCGCTCGCGGCCAGCGCCAGCACGCCGTCCTGGCCGATGGCGGCCGGGCCGACGAAGGACGTCAGGTACTGGGCGTCGACCACGATCACCACGACGCCGTCGAAGTCGTCGTCGGCGCTGTCGATGCGGCGCGTGAACAGGACCGCTTCGCGCGCCTGGCGCAGTTCCGGCGGCACCACGCCGATGCGCAGCGCCGTCGAATTGTTGTTCCTGTGCTGCTGAAAAAAACGCGTCGCCGCCAGGCCGGCGGCCTCGTGGCCCGGCCGCGTCGAGGAACGCACCCGGCCATCGGGCCCGACGACGCTCACCGAGAGGAAGGTATTGTCGGTAAACATGCCGTCGCCGCGCATGTCTTCGAGCAGGCCGGGGCGGGGCGAGCGCTCCCAGCTGTGCTTGAGCTGCATCGTGATCTGGTCCATCTCGGCGATCGAACGCGTCAGGTACTGCTGGTAGGCCTCGGCATAGGCATCCGCCTGGCGCAATGCGGTCTCGCCGGCACGCGCGGTCTCGGCGTCGGTGCGCACCAGCGTCACGCCCCACAGCAAGGCGCAGCAGCACAGGGCCAGGATCGGCCAGAGAAGCGGAAGGTAGCGGCTGGCAAGAGGGGGGACAGGGGCGGCGTGCTTGGTCATTCAGGTCGCAGGTAAAGCGCGGGCGCGCCGGGGCATCGGAATTGCCAGCGCACTCTACCGTGGCGATATGACGGCTTGATGACGGCGGGCGCCTTCCCGCAGGCGCCGGACGCCGTCAGGCCTGGACCGGCAAGGCCTCTTGCGCCGCGCCGCGCTGCTTCGAAATCAGCCCGGCAAACAGCCGCATCGCCGTGACCGTCGTCTTGTTGCTCAAGGATGCGCGCGCGGGATCGAGGCCGCAGAAGGCCCGTGTCGCGCACGTCCTCGCACAAGGTGGTGGTGCCGTCGAGCGGGTCGCCCGGCTTGAGTCCGAAGTTCAGGCGGTCGGGTACGGCGCACGCGGTCCATGTGGAATCGGTCACGTGGGCGACACAGATGAATCCCGGCCCGGTGAGTCCGGCCAGGGTTTGCAAGATATCGGGCACGGCACGAATCGCCTGGACTTCTTCGACACAACGCTGCATGACAGTTGCCAAGGCCTGCTCCCGGTGATGATCTTGTCAATCCCGGATCCTGGCACCTTCGGTGCGCTGTGATGCCAGTGCGCTTCCCGTTTTCCTGTCAGCATGGCGAACCTGAGGCCTCGCCTCAACCGCGCGCGGCGCGAGCAGCATCGCAAGGATGTAGCCCAGGTATCGTCAAGCGCTTTCGCGTCAGAGTGGTCAACCCGCCCCTGTCGGCGCGCTCGCCGCTCCGGTATCATTCAGGGATGAATGAGATTTCCAACCTTCCGTTTGTCATTGGCGTCGCTGGCGGAAGCGGCAGTGGCAAGTCAACCGTGACCCAGCAAGTGCTCGCTTCCTTCGGCGCCGATATGGTCTCGGTCGTGATGCAGGACGATTACTACCGCGACCAATCCGATCTCACCCCTGAAGTGCGCCGCCAGCAGAACTACGACCATCCGCAGGCCTTCGACTGGCCGCTGCTGGTACAGCACGTCGAGGCCTTGCGCAATGGCGAAGCGATCGAGATGCCGGAATACGACTTCACGATCGACAACCGCTCCGACAAGACCATTCCAGTCAAACCAGCCCCGGTCATCGTGATCGAAGGCCTGTTTGCCTTGTATGACGCGGATTTGCGCAACATGATGTCGCTGAAGATCTTTGTCGACACTGCCCCCGACGTCCGCTTCATCCGCCGCATGCAAAGGGATATCATCGAACGCGGCCGCTCGGTAGAGAGCATCATCGGCCAGTACCTGGAAACAGTACGCCCGATGCACAAGCAATTCATCGAGCCAAGCAAGCGCCACGCCGATGTCATTTTGCCCCACGGCGCCAATGGCCCGGCAGTCGATGTCATTACCACCAAGGTAGCGAGCGTCATCGGCCAGTTGAAGCGGCCCTGATCTGGCCGCCTGAAATTCTCCCGGCAGCTCGCCTGGCTACGCCGGCGCAGGACCGTAGCATGGCTTGCCACGCGAACGGCCCGGACACGTTTTTTCAGGCGCTTTTAATCCTTCGCGCGAATGCACGCAAGGACCGTATTCCACTGCCCCGGAGTGACCGGAGAAATGGAAAGGCGGCTGCCTTTCTGCAGCAAGACCATGTCTTCCAATGCGGCGATGCCGCGCATTTCCGAGAGCGGCAAATAGCGGCCCTTTTCTTTGGCCTGCACGTCGACCGCTATCCAGCGCGGCGCCGCCTGCGTCGCTTTCGGGTCGAAGTATTTGCCGGCGCTGTCGAATTGGGTAGCGTCCGGATACGGGCTGCTTACTACCTGCGCAATTCCGGCGACACCGGGAATGGCGCAACTGGAGTGATAAAACAGGATACCGTCGCCGACCTGCATCCCGTCGCGCATGAAATTGCGGGCCTGGTAATTGCGCACCCCGAACCAGGCGACGCTCTGGCCTGGAGCGGCAAGAACGTCGTCGAAACTGACTTCATCTGGCTCGGACTTCATCAACCAGTAGCGCATTTCCCGCATCTCCCCGGAGCATCCTGCAAATTAAAAGACGTAAAAAAACGGCTGCGTGCACATGCCCGCAACCGCTTTCTGGAATAAAGCCCCGCCTGTGCCGTTTTTGCCGGCATCCCGAACCTGATGGCTCAAGGTGGTCACAGTCAGTTCAATTTCGGGTTCGTCGAACTAGCGACGCTCACGCCCATCAAACACTATCCCGCAACCTATGCATGTAAATGGTTCAAGGAATATATGGCAATCTCGAACACCGCAGGGTGCTACGCAGTTTACTCCCTTGAACTCGCATGTCAAACGAATTTGCCCCTCAGGATAAATTTTCTTCCGGCGTCAGGGCCCGGTCGAGGACGCTGTGCATCACTTCGAGTTTTTGCTTGACTTCGAGCATGGACATGTCCGATAAGGGTCCTTGCGGCGACTTGACCGACAGGAATTCGGCCGCCACGCTGAGCGCGGCCATGACGGCAATGCGGTCGTTGCCCTTCACTTTTCCGGAGTCGCGCAGCGCAGTCATCTTGCCGTCGAGATAGCGCACGGCGTCGCGCAGGGTTGCCTGCTCGCCTTCCTTGCAGGCCAGGCGGTAAGGCTGGCCCATGATCGTTACATCCAGATAAATCATCGGGCAGCCTCGGGTTCGATGGGTTCGGCGTCTAAGGATTGGTCAACATCCTGCTCGTCGACTTCCGGCGCGGGCAATTGCTCGATGACGGCTTCGACCTTGTGCTGGACCTCGACAATACGCTCGACGAGCGCCATGTTCACTTCATTGAGCACCAGGTTGGTCTGGCGCAGTTGCGCATTTTCGGCGCGCAGCGACGCGACCAGCTCGGCAAGCCGCTCGATTTTGTCGGATAAGTCTTGGAATTCGGAAATCATTCGTAACTATAGGTCTGATAAGGTTTGACAGTCAACAGGATAGCGTGTTTGGCAAGATGGCGTTTCATAGGGAACGTGGGGTGTTCGCCGCTGGAGCGGCATGCGGCTCGTCCATTTCCCACCTTCAGGATGTTTTACGCTGTCTTTTGACCTCGATCAATTCCCTATCAACAGTGCGTAAGCCCCCTGCTTTCGGTGCTAGTCTCACCGCTTCGTGCCCGGGCCAGCCCGGCACCCGCAAGCGGCCGGGTCATCCCGGCACTTGAGCCAAAACAAGCCGGCGCAATTTATTTTGCAACATGGCTGCTTGAATTACCCCTACATCGTCCCTATAATTAGCACTCGTTAGTTGAGAGTGCTAACAACTCTTTCAAGCTGCAACGCGCAAGCGCGGCGGCAACCGAAGCAAACACAGCTAGTCCACACCACTGAATAAGGAGTTCTGCATGAACCTTCGCCCATTGCACGATCGCGTCATCGTCAAGCGTCTCGACCAGGAAACCAAAACCGCCTCCGGCCTGATCATCCCTGATGCAGCCGCTGAAAAACCGGACCAGGGCGAGATCCTCGCTGTCGGCAACGGCAAGGTCCAGGAAAACGGCTCGCTACGCGCCCTGGAAGTCCAGGTCGGCGACCGCGTCCTGTTCGGCAAGTACTCGGGCCAGACCGTCAAGGTCGATGGCCAGGAACTGCTGGTGATGCGTGAAGAAGACATCATGGCCGTGCTGGTCAAGTAATCCTCCTTCAGAACACTTTCGAATAAATCGGAGAACTAAAAATGGCAGCTAAAGAAGTAATTTTCGGCGACGCAGCGCGCGCCAAAATGGTTGAAGGCGTCAACATCCTCGCCAACGCAGTCAAAGTCACCCTGGGTCCTAAAGGCCGCAACGTCGTGCTCGACCGCGCCTTCGGTTCCCCCACCGTCACCAAGGACGGCGTGTCGGTCGCGAAAGAGATCGAACTCAAAGACAAGCTCATGAACATGGGCGCGCAGATGGTCAAGGAAGTCGCTTCCAAGACCAGCGACAACGCCGGCGACGGCACCACCACTGCGACCGTGCTGGCACAAGCCATCGTGCGCGAAGGCATGAAGTTCGTTGCCGCCGGCATGAACCCGATGGACCTCAAGCGCGGCATCGACAAGGCAGTTGCCGCCACCGTCGAAGAGCTGGCCAAGATCGCCCGTCCTTGCACCACCACCAAGGAAATCGCCCAGGTCGGCGCCATTTCCGCCAACTCGGACTACTCGATCGGCGAGCGTATCGCTGAAGCGATGGAAAAAGTCGGCAAGGAAGGCGTCATCACCGTCGAAGACGGCAAGTCGCTGAACGACGAACTCGACATCGTCGAAGGCATGCAGTTCGACCGCGGCTACCTGTCGCCGTACTTCATCAACAACCCGGACAAGCAGGTCGCGATTCACGAGAGCCCGTTCGTCCTGCTGTGCGACAAGAAGATCTCGAACATCCGTGACCTGCTGCCGGTACTGGAACAAGTCGCGAAAGCCGGCCGTCCGCTGGTGATCATCGCCGAAGACATCGAAGGCGAAGCGCTGGCGACCCTGGTCGTCAACAACATCCGCGGCATCCTGAAGACCGTTGCCGTCAAGGCGCCAGGCTTCGGCGACCGTCGCAAGGCCATGCTGGAAGACATCGCTGTCCTGACCGGCGGCCAGGTCATCGCTGAAGAAGTCGGCCTGACCCTGGAAAAGGTCACGCTGGCAGAACTCGGCCAGGCCAAGCGTATCGAAGTCGGCAAGGAAAACACCATCATCATCGACGGTGCCGGCGCTGCTGAAAACATCGAAGCGCGCGTCAAGATGGTGCGCATCCAGATCGAAGAAGCGACCTCGGACTACGACCGCGAAAAGCTGCAAGAGCGCGTGGCCAAGCTGGCCGGCGGCGTTGCCGTGATCAAGGTTGGCGCTGCCACCGAAGTCGAGATGAAGGAAAAGAAAGCACGCGTCGAAGATGCGCTGCACGCTACCCGCGCCGCGGTTGAAGAAGGCATCGTGCCAGGCGGCGGCGTTGCCCTGCTGCGTGCCCGTGCTTCGATCAACGTCAAGGGCGACAACCCTGACCAGGAAGCCGGTATCAAGATCGTCCTGCGCGCAATGGAAGAGCCGCTGCGCATGATCGTCCAGAACGCCGGTGAAGAGCCATCGGTCGTCGTCGCAGCGGTCCTGGCCGGCGCCGGCAACTACGGCTACAACGCCGCCAACGGCACCTACGGCGACATGGTCGAAATGGGCGTGCTCGATCCAGCCAAGGTCACCCGTTCGGCCCTGCAGAATGCAGCGTCGATCGCCGGCCTGATGCTGACCACCGACTGCATGGTCTCGGAACTGGCTGAAGACAAGCCAGCCGGCGGCATGGGCGGCATGGGTGGCATGGGCGGCATGGGCGGTATGGACGGCATGATGTAATTGCCGTAGCGCCGGTTCGCCGGCGCTTTACGCTCCACAGAAAGCCTGCACGGTTTGCGCCTTGCGGGCTTTTTTACTTTTTTGGGGGATGGCGATGGTCATTCTCGATGCAGCGCAGACGCGCGCGGCGCTTGCTGGCTGCTGCGACGAGAATGGGTTGACGCTGGCGCGGTAAGGCCGGCGTACGGTCGTGGGGCTGTTGCCTGTGGCGCTATCGGGTTTCATGATCTGCGTGGGCACTCCGTGCCCACGCAGATTGAAG
>JANNNC010000167.1:0-5543 GCA_031398335.1 Massilia sp. | reverse complement strand
CTCCAGCAGGGGCGAGGCCACCGGCGACAAATCATTCGCCAGCAATAAAGTGTCGCCCAGCGTCTCCGGCGGCAAGGCACGCATGCCATTCCACATCGCCTCGATTGCCCCCATCACCGGCGCCGGCACGCCCAGGCGCAGCAGGACGCCGCGTCCGACCGCTACTTCGCCATGTTCCAGCCACTCGTCGGCGTCGCCCTCGAGCAAGCCCGGAAACTCGTGCGCGCGCGACAGCATATAAAAGCCGCCGACCTCATGCACGATACCGGCAAACATCGCCGTTTCCGGATCGACAAACGACACCCGGCGCGCGATCACCTGCGCCAGCGCGGCCACGTGGGCCGAGTGGCGCCACAGGGCATCGGCGCGCTTGCGCAGGTCAGGGTCGGTGATTTCGCTGCTCAGCTGGCGCACGATGACGGCGGCGGCCAGCGCCCCGAGCGTGCGGAAACCTACGCGCTGGACCGCGGCGCGCACGTTGGTGACGTCGTTGCCGGAGCGGTTATAGGTAACGGAATTGGCGATGGCGACGGTGCGCGCCGCCAGCAACGGCTCGGCCTGGACCAGGCGGGCCGCCGCATCGGCGTGGCATTCGGGGTCGTTCAGGGCGTGTTGCAGCCTGAGCGTGGCCTCGACATTCGTCGGGAAGCTGAGTTCACCGCGAATGGCCTGGGCCGCGATATTCTTGAAGGCGTCGAGTCTGTCCATCGAAAAATTATACTCCGATGGGCAGACGCACCCCAGGCAAACTTTGCTCGGGGGCACTTTTACAACGGCCCGATCAAGGCTCGCTGAAAATCGCGTCGCAGCCATCCTTCGGCTCTTCGGTGTCCTGCAACTCGTCGACGAGGCCGAGATCGGCCAGCTCTTCGACGGCATTCATGAAACTGTTGATCTTGGCAGCACCGATGAGGCGGTAGATGTCGCCGGCCTCGTTGCGCAAGCCGATCAGCATCTTGTGCTGGCGCACTTCGTCAGGCGTGGCCACTTCAAGCAGGATATTGCCGATGATGTGCTTGTCGAAATGGGCAGGCGTCATGCCTTCGAGCAGGGTGGTTTTCAAGATTATTCCTTTTGTTGATGTGATGATGGGGACAGGCGCGGGGAAGGGCGCCCGGCCTGGCTGATGCATTCGCGCAGCTTTGTCAATGCGCCATCCATGGCGTCGAATTCGGCATCGCTGTAACCGGCAAACAATTGCTTGCCATGGGCAATCACTTTCGGGAAGACCTCGCGGAACACGGCGTCGCCGGCATCGGTCAGGTGCACGTGGAACGAACGCTTGTCGTCGCTGCTACGCACGCGCAGCACGATGCCCTTTTGCTCGAGGCGTTCGATGACGCCCGTCAGCGTGCCCTTCGTAATGAGGGTGCGCTCGCCGAGTTCCTTGTAGCTCATCCCGTCCGTGTTACCCAGCGTGGCAATGATGTCGAACTGTGCATGCGTCAAACCGTATTGCCGCACCGATTCGCCCGAATACCGCTCGAAGCCTTGCAGGCATTCGGCCAACAAGCGCACGCTCTTTAAATATCGTTCCCCCATGACGTGGAATTATAGCCGCCCCCGGGCCTTTACTGACCCACGGTTCGCCTTTTACGGACGAGGCAGTTACCATACCCATTTTGCCGATAAGCATTTTGAATTGTCATCCATGACCCGCCATCTCCACGGCATCCTTGCCCTTCTGCTTGTCACCCTGGTCTGGGGCACGACCTTCCCGGCCATGAAAGATTTAACGGGGCATTTCTCGGCGGTGTGGATCATCCTGGTGCGCTTCGCCATTGCCGCAGTACTGCTGGCGCCCTTCCTGTGGCGCGCCAAGGCGGACGATCTGCGCTCCGGCGCCATCCTCGGCAGCTTGCTGTTCTTCTGTTTCGTGTGCCAGGTTGAGGGCCTGGCGCTGACCAGCTCGAATCGCAACGCGTTTATCTGCGGCCTGAACGTGCTGGTGGTGCCGCTCTTGGGCGTGCTGGCCGGAAAACTGCCCGAGCGTCGCATCGTGCTGGCATTGATCATGTCGATCGCCGGCCTGGCCGCGCTGTGCTGGGACGGCGGCGCCTGGGGCATGGGCGACTCGCTCGCCCTGATGGCCGCGCTGTTCTTCGGCGTGTACGTCAAGGTCATGGAGGTGCGCACCCGCCGCGCCACGAGACTGCTCACCCTCACGGCCGCCCAGATTATTACGGTCGCCCTGTGCGCCCTGTGCGCGCTGATCTGGCTGCTGGCGCGCGAGCTGCCCAGCGATGGTGCCGCCCGCGCCGCCTGGCTGGGCGGCGTGATGGTCAGCATTGGCGAACACGGCTGGAACTTCGCCTACCTCGGCGTGGTCGCCACCGACGCCATCATTTCTCTGCAAACCTGGGGCCAGTCGCGCACCACAGCCAACGAGGCGGCCGTCGTCTACGCCTTCGAGCCGGCGGCGGCCGCCTTCTTCGCCTACTTCTGGCTGGGCGAGGCCATGACGGGGCGCGGCTGGCTGGGTGGCTTGCTGTTGATCTCCGGTATGATAGTCAGTCAATGGAATTCCGAGCGCCGGCCCGCCGCCGCCCTTGCCCCCGAGTGAAGAGCTTCCCGACCCGTCCCGATGCAGCAACCTGAACTGTCCGTCCTTGCCCAGGAACGGCCGCTGCGCATCCTGCTCGTCAACGCGGGCGAACCGGACGCGCTCACCTGGTCGGGCCTGGTACAACCGCTGCGCCAGGCCGCCAAGATCCTCGGCCCCGAGCGCCTGCACGTCGACGTGCGCAGCCCCGACAAGTTTACAAGCGACGCCCAGCGCCACTGGCACCTGGTGTTATTGGCGGCCGACGAAGCGCAGGCAGGCCTAAAACCTGCCAACTTCCGCGCCCTGGTCGAACGCTGCCGCGCCGCACCCTTCTGGGGCGGCGTCGGCGCCGGCGTGCTGTGGCTGGCCGAAGCCGGCGCCCTGAACGGCGTCAAAACCGCGCTGCCCTGGTCCTTGTATGCTGACGCCGATAGCCGCGCCGACCAGGCCATGTTCACCCCTCACCTGTATGAAATCGACGGCAACCGGCTCACCTGCTGCGGCGGCGCGGCATCGGTCGATTTCGCGCTGACGCTGATCGACATCATTTTTGGCTCCAACGTGCAGGCGCCGGTCAAAGAGCTGCTGTGCGTCGACCGCGTGCGCGGCAGGGAAGAGCGGCAACGCGTGGCACTGCAGGCGCGCTTCGGGACGCTGCAGCCGAAGCTGACCGAGGCGGTGACGCTGATGGAGGCGAATATCGAAGAGCCGCTTTCCACGGATGAGATTGCCCAGCTGGCAGGCGTGTCGCGGCGGCAGCTGGAGCGCTTATTTAAACAGTATCTCGGCAGCCTGCCGTCGCGTTATTACCTGGAACTGCGCCTACAACGGGCGCGCCAGTTGCTGATCGATACGAATAATTCGATCGTACAGGTGGGGCTGATGTGCGGGTTTTCGTCGGGGTCGCATTTCTCCACGGCCTTCGGGGCGCTGTTTGGGAACACGCCGCGGGAGGAGAGGCAGCGGCGGCTGGCGGAGTAAGCGCCACGGATTAAACTGGGCGTATTAGCCACGACGAGGTGCGCCATGAAACCGATCCTCGCCGCGCTGCTCGCCAGAGCCGCCCTTTCCGCCCATGCCGGCCCCGGAGCCGCCCGCCAGATCGGCCTCGACACACCCGGCACACTCGCCCGGGTGCAGCAAGACAATCCCGCCCATTAGCGTGCCATCGCTGAAATCCTGCACGAAGCGCCATACCGACGCCTACAGACCCTGTCCGGCTGGGTGCGTACGGCATTCGACGCAAAGATGGCCTCGGCAATGCTGATCAAGACCAGCTACCCGCCCCGTGCCCGCCTCCAGTTCGTGCTGGACGATACCGAATACCGCACCTTCGTTACGCTGCGCAATGTCGAGCCGGTTGTCACGCCGCCGGGGCGTTGACGCAAAGGCATCGCAGTGGCTGCGCAGGTAATTTTCAGTCATTCGGGCAATGCTTCTTCCGCATAATCATGTAAAACTGACAAGCGAAAGGCAAGGCAGTGCTTGCCCTCGTGTCGTCAGCGACCAGCCACTACGCGCATCGCCCGCTCGCTGCGCCCCGATCCTGAAGGACCACCGTGAACGCCTGTAGTTACTCTTCCGGCCTGCTGCTCGCCATGGTCATGGCGTCGGCGGCATCGACCACCGGCGCGGCCGCCGACCCGGCCAGGGACCCGACCGGCGACGCGGCCGTGCACGACGTGCGAATCCGGATCGAGGCGCGCAATTGCGGCGATGCTGTCGATCGCCTCAAGGCATGGCTGAGCAAGGACGTGCCGAAAGTAGCGCTGCTGGCCGGGACGATGTATGAGCACGGCGTGTGCGTGAAACGCGATTGGTCGAAGGCGGTGTCGTTCTACTCGCTCGCGTTCGAAGGGGCCGGCTACGCCGATCCCGCCAATGGCCCCGATAGCGCTGCCGCGCTCTGGTGGGGGCGGCAGGCGCGCGGCTTCAGTGTGCCATTCTGTAGCGTCAACAAGGAGGCTGTGGACGTTCCCGACCGTTTCGTCGCCGAGCTGGGCACCTGGGACGCAACGCGCCTGACCGGATGCAACTATATCGTCGGCGTCATGGCCACGGTGGCGGCCGAGCTGACATACCCGAAGCTGGGCGCAGCCCACCAGCTTGGCGGCGACGTCGACCTGCGCTTCTTCCCCGACCCGGCCCGGATCGAGATAAAGCAGGGTGAGGCGCGCGAGTATGCGCGGCTTGGCTGGGTGGATGGCGATACCCTGGGCGACCGCCGGACCAGGCAAGTTACCGGTGTCTTCGAAAAGGCCTTGAGCGATGTCACCAAGCGCGCGCTGGCGCGTTATCCGCGTCCGTCGGGGATAGCGGCGGACGCGAAGATTGAAGTGAGATACGCGTTCTTGATTGAGTGACCAGGTTCAGGTCTGACATTGGACACGAGCTCTGCCCTGGACAGCGTCAGCCACCAGCCCGCTTCGGATGATGGCCAAGCTTGATGAGCACTTCCATGACCAGCTCGCAGTGGTCGCCTTGCACTTCAATCACCCCATCCTTCACGGTTCCGCCGGAACCGCATGCCGTGCGCAACTGCTTGCCTAGCAGCGCCAGGGCAGTGGCATCGAGCGCAAGGCCCTTGACGAGCGTGGCGGTCTTGCCGCCGCGGCCTTTGGTCTGGCGTGATACGCGTACCACGCCGTCGCCTGTCGTGACTGTCTTGGTCTTGCAGATGCATTGGGCGAGGGGATGCCGGCATGCGGGGCACGTGCGCCCGCTGTCAGTGGAATAGACCAGACCGCTGTTTGAACTGCTTTTCATATCGTGCTCAAGAATTTGCGGGGCAAAGCGCGAGAGTTTAGCAGCACCTGGCCGTCAACTTCTGGCCGCTTGCGGAGCTACGCAAACGTCCGCTTTCGACCCGAAGCAATGGGATGGACTCCTCCTCCCCCTGAGGGCACGTTAGTGCCAAACTGGAGTTTCCACACAACCGGTTTGGAAAGAAGGAGTCCACCATGAAGCTTATCCGCGTTGGGGTCGATCTGGCAAAAAA
>JANNNC010000159.1:0-12457 GCA_031398335.1 Massilia sp. | reverse complement strand
AACAGCCGCCGCTGGTGGCACAACAGTCGGCTGGCCCTGAACAACGTGCTGACGATTGCCTACTTTGACCGTCTGGGCATGCCTCGCCTCACTTAACCTCAACTACTCGAACCGCCCGGTGCGGACCCGCATGCCGGGTGGGGTGGCAGGGGACCGGTCAGACCATCTGGCCGCCCCTATGCCGATCCCGTGCCCGCCGCGTGATGCAGACACGGCGCATGCGTCCGCGTGGGCACGGGGCGCCCACCTACCGCCTCCGCGTGCACGTACACCGCGCCCGCGCACACCACGAATCCCGCCACCGACACCCCCCCAGCGTCTCCCCCCAGCACCACATACCCCATGAACGCCGTCACCCCCGGAATCAGTAAAACAGACTCGCGACCATGCTCGCCTCATTCTTGCGCATCATGATGAACAGCAGGCTGAAGCCGCCGATCGAATTGACGATCGACAGCCAGGCCGTGGCAAACACAAACGCCGGAATGGGACGATTTTAGGCTAATCCGTGAATATTAATTGCACATTGATAATTTTAATTACCCAAGCCTCATCGAATTATAGTCAAAACTAATCGGAATTCTTTACAGTCGAGTTAAGCCAAGCATATCTATTTGTTATAAGCTATTGATTTTAAAAGGATTGTCAATGCTGGCACAGGAATTGCTAATACAAGCTTACTTGTACCTAAATTGATTAACTAAATAAGAACGCTACTATTATGAAACTGCTCAAAAAAATCGCTGTCGCCGCCGCTGTTGCAATGACCTTCGCTGGCAGCGCCAGCGCCGCCACCGTGCTCAACGATTGGCGCTTCAGCCCGAACGGTACCGGCTTTGCTAACAGCCAGGAAATCAACGAATACCTGGACGTGAACGGCACTGCCTTCATCCAGATCAAGCCAACCGGCGGCTCGAGCTTCTCGTTCACCGAGCACGCGACGTTCAACATCGTCCAGGCTGACGGCAGGGGCGCATTGTTCCCGCTGGCCTACACCGGCGGCAACATCACCGCGACCTTCCAGGCTGCCGGCACCGGTAACTTCAGCGGCGCCTTCAGCTTCAGCGGCGGCACGATCAACATGTACCAGAACCCGGCCAACGGCCAGTATTCCACCACGGCAGGCATCTACGGCGCTGACCTGGGCAATAAAATCGCTACCTTCACCGTGATGGCTGGCGGCGGCGGCAATGTCGATGCAAGCGGCTCGCCAACCAACAACGGTCAAGTCACCGTGCTGGCCAAGGCTGACGCAGGCGCACTGGACGCAGGCTACTTCTTCCGTGAAAACGGCGACGACCTGTCGATGGAATCGATCCTGGCCTTCGCCTTCACCAACGCTAACACCATCGGCTCGCCAACCCGCGACCAGGTGTCGGAAATCGCTTGCCAGTTCGGTGGTTACTGCGCCGCCGATGCCGGCAGCAATACCCCAACCCACTTCTTCGTCAGCAACAACGGTCAGTTCAAGCTGGCTGAAGTGCCAGAGCCAGGTTCGCTGGCCCTGTTCGGCATCGCCCTGCTGGGCGCCGGCGTCGTGAGCCGCAAGCGCGCCAAGCAGGCGTAAAGTTTCGCCGCAGCCGCCTCGATGCCCGAGGCGGACGCGTATAAAAAATGCCGGTCAGTTCGCTGACCGGCATTTTTTTATTTTGGATCACGTGTCAGCGAGATATCAGCCCGCCGGCTTGCCGAACAACGCCTCGGCACGCCGGAACAGGATCCAGGACGTTGCAATGAGCTTGTCGCCGCTGACCGGCACATGCCCCTTGTGCGTATGCGTGAAGCCGGCCGGCGCGATGATTAGGCGGCCCTTTCTCGCTTCGACCTTGCGGTCCTGGTACAGGAACTCGGTCTCGCCGCCTTCGACCACATCGTTCAAATAAAACTGGAACAGCAGCACCCGGTGCAGGGTCTCGCAGCTGGCGTTCTGCGGATAGATCTCGGAATGCCAGTGGTGGTAGCCGCCGCTTCCCTGCACATATTTTTGCAGGTTGATCGGGCCGCAGCGGTACATCGACTGCAGCAGCGCGGCCAGGTGCGGCTTGCCGCATTCGTCGAAGTTGGCCAGCGACAACGCCACCGGCTCGCCGGTGTGCGGGTGCGCCACCATCGGCGCCAGCGCACCCAGCACCAGCGCCCGGTACTGGTCGATATACGCCGCCAGGTGCGTGGCCACCGCCGTCATCATGAGGTTGCCGACGTCGTGCCACTCCTTGTGCGGGCCGATGGTGAGGTCCCAGCTGTCCTTCCTGCTGGTGTCGACGCCGTTGCCGGTGCGCCCGCGGATGACCTTGTCGCTGGTGTCGAAGCGGGCCAGGATGGCGTCGCACTGTTGCGGCGTCAGGGCGTTGTCGTAGATGCCGAGAAAATCGTTCAAGATCGATCCTGTGTGCTGTTGGTTGGTACCCGGGCACCAGTGTACCGCCGGCGCGGCCTTGTCGCGAGGGCGTGCCGCACGTCCCGATCCGGTCCGGCGTCAGCCAGAACATCGCCAGCAGTACGTGAATCGCCGGGCCCGGCGGCGCGTACCAGAGCGACAGCAGGATCGACAGCGCGTAGAGGACGGTCGAGACCCGGTTCTTGCGGCGGCCCCAGGAGACGGCGTGGGCGGCGTCTTCGTCGCGCCGCAGGCGGCTTATTCCCGCAAAGTGGCAATGTTTATTCATCCGATAGCGATGCGCAGACCCGCAGGGTGGGCGGCTATTCCGGGAGCATGCGTGCCCGCTGCCTGGATCCCGCCCACGCGTTCAACTACCATCTGAAACCTCGCGACGAATCGCCTGCTGGTTGAACGCGTGGGCGGCGCAAACGCCGCTGGTCCGCCAGCTTCAGGATATAGCCGTCCTCCCTACTGGTCTGTGCGCTCTTTCTTGGACCGATTCACCCCTGCCTCTGCTCCGGCAAATGAATCGAGCGCGCCAGCAAATGGCCCGCCAGCCAGCCGCCGACCAGGCCGCCGATATGGGCGGCGTTGTCGGTGTGCGGATAGACGAAGCCCATCCACAGGCTGAAGAGCAAGAACGGCACCAGCGAGGAGCGCAGTTCGGAGACGACGGTCGGCGGCACGCCGCTGTTGGCGCGGCCAAGGAAGGCCAGCAGGCCGCCGATGACGCCGAAGATCGCGCCCGAGGCGCCGACGCTGTTGACGTGCGGATTCCACAGCACGCTGGCGATGCTGCCCGAAATGCCGGCGAGGAAGTACAGGGCGACGAAGCGCGGGCTGCCGAAGATGCGTTCGGTCAGCCGGCCGACCTGCCACAGCGCGATCATGTTGAACAGCAGGTGCCAGAAGCTTCCGTGCAGGAACATCGAGCTGACCAGGCGCCACCATTGTCCGCCGCGCGTGAGGCGGCCCACGTTCGAGCCCCAGTCGACCAGCTGGAAGGCGTGCAGCGCGGCGCTGGCGTTCGGCTGCAGCGCGAACAGCTCGCGCAGCGGCCCCACCAGCTCGGCCTGGTAGCGCTGGCGGGCCAGCCACATCAGCGCGAAGATGCCGATGTTGGCCGTCAACAGGCCCCAGATCACGGGCGTGGACGGGCTCCAGTAATCGATGCGGTCGTGGAAGACTTCGTTCTCTTCGTGCTCGCGGACAAACGTTTCGCTCTGGCGCGTGGGCAGCAGCGCGACGATGCGGGCGGCCGTCGCGCGGTCGGCGACCGAAAAGCCGACCGTCACGGTCTCCTTGACGCCGACCACGTCGAACCAGACGTCCTGGCCGTTGGCATAGGCGTTGATGATGTCGACCTTGCGCAACTTGTGTTCCTCGCGCCGCGGCAGGCGGAACGAGCGCTGGCTGGCGCCGCGCAGGAACACGAAATCGGCTTCGATCTCGCAGCTGCCCTCGCCGCGAAAGCGGAAGGGATTGCTTGGCCATTTGGCGCCGGCCGTGTAGAAACGAACCGCGAATACGGTACTACTCCCCATCGGCACGCCTTAACCGCGCTGGCGCTCGTGGTTCCAGAGCACGTCGCCTCCGCCGGCAAAGCGGTTCAGCACGCGTGCCAGCACGAACATCAGGTCCGACAGGCGGTTTACGTACTGGCGCGGCTGCGGGTTGATCGTATCTTCTTTCGACAGGGCGACGATGGCGCGCTCGGCGCGGCGGCAAACGGTGCGGCACACATGCGCCGTCGAGGCCGCGCGCGAGCCGGCCGGCAGGATGAATTCCTTCAGGGTCGGCAGGTCGGCGTTGTATTTCTCGAGCAGGCCATCCAGGCGCGCGACGTGCTCGTCCTTGATCATCTGGTAGCCCGGGATGCACAGTTCGCCGCCGAGGTCGAACAGGTCGTGCTGGATCGAGACCAGTTCCTCGCGCAGGTCTTGCGGCATGTCTTCGCACAGCAGCAGGCCGACGAAGGAGTTGAGTTCGTCCACTTCGCCGAGGGCGTCGATACGGGCGCTGTCCTTGCCGGTACGGCTGCCGTCGCCGAGGCCCGTGCTGCCGTCGTCCCCGGTGCGTGTGGCGATTTTGGAAAGTCGATTACCCATGATGATGTCCTGCCTTGAAAAAAAGATAGCCCGAGCATACGACAAAACCATGTGATTGTGCTTACAATCGACGTCATGTCCGCCCCTCTCCAAGTCCCCCTCGAGCGCCGTCAGCAAGTCGCTGCCGCCCTGCGTGCACGCTTACCCGGCGGCGCTGTTCTGTCCGATCCTGAAGACACGCGTCCTTACGAATGCGATGGCCTGGCCGCCTACCGCCAGCTGCCGATGATCGTGACCCTGCCCATCGACGAGGAACAGGTGCTGGCGATCCTCGACGTCTGCCGGGAATTGAACGTGCCGATCGTGCCGCGCGGCGCCGGCACCGGCCTGTCGGGCGGGGCGCTGCCGATCCACGACGGCGTGGTGCTGTCGACCGCGCGCCTGAACCGCATCGTGCGCGTCGACGATTATGCGCGCACGGCGGTCGTCCAGCCGGGCGTGCGCAACCTTGCCATTTCCGAGGCGGCCGCCCAGTACGGCCTGTATTACGCGCCGGACCCGTCCTCGCAGATCGCCTGCACCATCGGCGGCAACGTGGCCGAGAACTCGGGCGGCGTGCACTGCCTGAAGTACGGGCTCACGGTCCACAACGTTCTGCGCGTGCGCGTGGCCACCATCGACGGCGAGATCATCGAGCTGGGAAGCGAAGCGCTGGATGCGCCGGGCCTCGATCTGCTGGCCGTCTTCATCGGCTCCGAAGGCATGCTCGGCATCGTGACCGAGGTGACCGTAAAACTGGTGCCCAAGCCGGCCGCGGCCCAGGTGATCATGGCCTCGTTCAACGACGTCGTCACCGGCGGCAATGCAGTGGCCAGCGTGATCGCGGCCGGCATCATTCCAGCGGGCCTCGAGATGATGGACCGCACCTCGGCGCGCATGGTCGAGCCGTTCGTGCACGCCGGCTACGATACCGACGCCGCCGCCATCCTGCTGTGCGAGGCCGACGGCACGCCGCTCGAGGTGGCCGAAGAGATCGAGCGCATGACGGCCGTGCTGGAAGCGGCCGGCGCCAGCGCGATCACGGTCTCGCAAACGGAAAGCGAGCGCATGCGCTTCTGGTCCGGGCGCAAGAACGCCTTCCCGGCGGCGGGGCGCATCTCGCCCGATTACTACTGCATGGACGGCACCATCCCGCGCAAGAACCTGGCGCAGGTGCTGACCGGGATCGAGCAGATGGAAACGACCTACGGCCTGCGCTGCGCCAACGTGTTCCACGCGGGCGACGGCAATTTGCACCCGCTGATCCTGTTCGATGCGAACCAGCCGGGCGAATTCGACCGCGCCGAAGCGTTTGGCGCGGCGATCCTGGCCTTGTGCGTGGAAGTGGGCGGGACGATCACCGGCGAGCATGGCGTGGGCATGGAGAAGATCAACTCGATGTGCGTGCAGTTCGGGCGCCCGGAGCTGGACATGTTCTTCGCGGTCAAGCGTGCCTTCGACGTGCACATGCTGCTCAATCCGGACAAGGCGATCCCCACCCCGCACCGCTGCGCCGAATTCGGCAAGCTGCACGTGCACCACGGCGCCGTGCCGTTCCCGGACCTTCCGCGATTCTAGAAAGAGACAATGCAGGCAATCGAACAATTCAGGGAGCAGGTACGCCAGGCTGCTGCCGGCAAGGCGCCGCTGCGTATCCGCGGCGGCGGCACCAAGGACTGGTACGGCGGGGCCTTGCAAGGCGAGATCCTCGACACGCGGCTGCACGCCGGCGTGGTCGACTACGAGCCGACCGAACTGGTGATCACGGCGCGCTGCGGCACGCCGCTTGCCGAGATCGACGCCGTGCTGGCCGCGCAACACCAGATGCTGGCCTTCGAGCCGCCGCATTTCGGCGAGGGCGCCACCTTTGGCGGCGCGGTCGCTGCGGGGTTGTCCGGCCCGCGCCGCGCCAACAGCGGCGCCGTGCGCGACTTCGTGCTGGGTGCCCAGCTCATGGACGGGCAGGGCGAGGTGCTGAAATTCGGCGGCCAGGTCATGAAAAACGTGGCCGGCTACGACGTCTCGCGCCTGCTGGCCGGCTCGATGGGTACGCTCGGGCTGATGCTCGAGCTGTCAGTCAAAGTGCTGCCGCGCGCGGTGGCGGAGACGACCCTGCGTTTCGAGACGGGCGAGATCGACGCCATCCGCATGCTCAACGTCTGGGGCGGCCAGCCGTTGCCGATCTCCGGCAGTTGCTGGCATCGCGGCGTGCTGGCGCTGCGGCTGTCGGGCGCACGCGCGGCGGTCGACGCGGCGGTGCGCTCGCTGGGCGGGCAGGTGATGCCGGACTGTGCCGGTTTCTGGGCGAACCTGCGCGAGCAGCGCCACCCGTTTTTCGACGGCGACGCGCCGCTGTGGCGCCTGTCGGTGCCATCGACGCTCGGCGCCATCGTGCTCGAGGGCGAACAGCTGATCGAGTGGGGCGGGGCGCAGCGCTGGCTGCGCGCACCCGCTGAAGACGCGGACAACATCCGCCGCACCGTGCGCGCCGCCGGCGGCCATGCGACGCTATTCCGCGGCGGCGACAAGCGCGTCGGCGTGTTCCAGCCGCTGGCCCCCGGCCTCGCGCGCATCCACGAGCGCCTGAAATCGGCCTTCGACCCTTCCCATATTTTCAATCCTGGACGAATGTTCTAGCATGCAAACCAACCTGGCCGATTTCATCAAGGGCACCGCGGACGGCAACGAGGCCGAAGCGATCCTGCGCGCCTGCGTGCACTGCGGCTTTTGTACCGCCACTTGCCCGACTTACCAGCTGCTGGGCGACGAGCTCGATGGCCCGCGCGGGCGCATCTACCTGATCAAGCAGGTGCTCGAAGGCGCCGAGCCGACGCGCAAGACGCAGCTGCACCTGGACCGCTGCCTCACCTGCCGCAACTGCGAGTCGACCTGTCCGTCGGGCGTCAAATACGGGCGCCTGGTCGACATCGGCCGCCGCGTGGTCGACGAGCGCGTGCCGCGCCCGGCGGCGGACCGCGTCAAGCGCACGATGTTGAAAGAGTTTTTGCCGAGAACGAGCCTGTTCAAGCCGGCCTATGGCCTCGGTACCGCGCTGCGCCCGCTCATGTCGAAGGAGCTGCAAGATAAACTGCAGCGCCCGCGCCGCGCCGGCCACTGGCCGACGCGCAGCCACGCGCGCAAGATGCTGGTGCTCGACGGCTGCGTGCAGCCGGCGATGGCGCCGAACATCAATGCGGCCACCGCGCGCGTGCTCGACGCGCTCGGGGTACAACTCGTGATGGCGCCGAAGGCGGGCTGCTGCGGCGCGGTGCGCTATCACCTGAACGACCAGGACGGCGGGCTGGACGACATGCGCCGCAACATCGACGCCTGGTGGCCGTATGTGGAGCACGAACAGGTCGAGGCGATCGTGATGACGGCCTCCGGTTGCGGGGTGACGGTCAAGGAATACGGCCACCTGCTGGCGCACGACCCGGCCTATGCGGCCAAGGCCGGCCGCATCTCGATGCTCACGCGCGACCTGTCCGAGATCATGCCGGAATTCGAGGGGCAGCTGGCCACGCAACTGCGCAGCAAGATCGACCAGCGCATCGCCTTTCACCCGCCCTGCACGCTGCAGCACGGCCAGCAAATCCGCGGCAAGGTCGAAGGGGTGTTGCGCGCCGCCGGCGTAGACGTCGTGCTGTGCGCCGACAGCCACCTGTGCTGCGGCTCGGCCGGCACCTATTCGGTACTCCATCCGGAGATCGCGCACGAACTGCGCGACCGCAAGCTGGCCAACCTGGAGGCCACCGGCGCGCAGGAAATCGTGTCGGCCAATATCGGCTGCATGACCCACCTGCAGTCGGGGACCAGCACCCCGGTCACCCACTGGATTGAGCTGGTCGACCGGGCGCTGGCAACAAGCACAGCCGGCTGAGCGGCCGCGGCTATTTCAGCGTGCGCCAGCGGCGCCGCTGCCCATCAGGGCGCATTCTCTTATTCGCCCCAAAACAGAGATTTCATCCACCTGATTCCGCCATTTTCCCGACTGGCGGAACAGCAACTCTTGACCCAAAGAAATAGCCGCCAAGTGTATCTGGAATCGTCCTGTTGCAACAATGTCACATAATGTATCAAATAAGCGACGGATGTCACAGTTTTTAACAGTCTTGTAGGAAATACGTGTTCTGAACTTTGCTGAGCATCAATGTTATGTAACAGTATTTATGCACGCCATCATCCTCTAGCAGATGTAGCTTACCGCTTGATGACAGCAAGTTGTCAAAACAAATTTACCATTTGGGAGTCGTTGTGAAGCACAAGAGTACTTTGAACAAAAGCGCCATCGCGCTGGCAGTAACGCTGGCCTACCCGGCCTTCGCCCTGGCGCAACAGCCGATCGATCCGGCTGTCACGATGCAGCGCGTGGAAGTCACCGGTTCCAGCATCAAGCGCACCCAAGCCGAAGCAGCAGGCTCGGTCCAGGTCCTGACCCGCGACGACATCGAACGTACCGGCGAAACGACGGCCCTCGGCATCCTCACTAGCGCTGCGGCAATTACCACCGACCTCAATTCGGCGTCGAGCAGCTCGGGCAGCTTCGCTACGGGTGCATCGGGCGTCAGCATGCGCGGCCTTTCCAAAGTTTCGACCCTCATTCTGGTCAATGGCCGCCGCATTGCGCCTTATGGCCTGTCCGATGGCGCCCAGGAGAATTTCACCAACCTCGACGCGATCGCCAGTGACGCGATCGAGCGCATCGAAGTCCTGAAAGACGGCGCTTCCGCCATTTATGGTTCCGACGCAGTGGCCGGCGTGGTCAACATCATCCTGCGCAAGGACTACCAGGGTGCGAAGATCCGTACCCATTACGCGCAATCGCAGCACTTCAAGGAAAACCGCAACGGCAGCGTCTCGGCCATTGTCGGCTACGGCGACATCGAAGAGCAGGGCTTCAATACCTACCTGACCGCGGAAGTCTACCAGCGTGACGGCTACTCGCAGGGCGACCTGGCCCGCCACTACCCATCGTGGCACCGCCTGACCCCGGGCCGTTCGACCTGGGATGCGAAGAGCCAGTACTCGCCGACCGGCAATTATTTCCGCAGCTCGACCAATATCGTCGCCGCACCGGGCTGTCCGGCTGGCGATATAGACCCGATCGACAAGCTGTGCAAATACGATGTCCTGCCGGTAACCGGCCTGACCACCGACAACAAGCGTCATGCGATCGCCAGCATCACCAATTTCAAGATCGGCAAGTCGATCGACGCGACTTTCGAGATTACCCATGCGGGCGCGGAAAGCGACTATATCGTAGCGCCGTTTGCCCTGCAGCCGACCACCTCGGCGAGCACCTGGTACGACGTCTACGGCGGCAAGATGGTGGGTCCATTCTTCTACCCGAAACTGCCTGTCGGCCATCCGAACAATCCATACAGCACGCCGACCGAATTCCGCACGCGTCTGATGGACACGGGAGAGGGCTTCAACTTCAACCGCACCGAGTCGGACCAGCAGCGCGTCATGCTCGCCCTGACTGGCACCGTTGCAGGCTATGACTGGCGCTCGGCCGCCGGCTGGATGCGCTCGTCGGCGACAAAAGCGACCCGCAACGCTGCCGCCAAAGGCTATACCGACGCCATCAACAATGCCACCTACAAGTTCGGCCAGCAAAACAGCTACGCACTGCTCGACTCGATGTTCCCGGTCCGCACTACCGAGGGCGAATCGGACATCAAGTTCTTCGACGCCACGATTTCCGGTACTGTCATGCAACTGCCGGCCGGCCCGCTGAACGTCGCCGTCGGTACCGACATCCGCAGTAATGGTTATTGGATGAAGAGCTCGGACAACGTCCTGCGAGGCGAGCTGGTCGGCGTCTTCGGCCTGCAGGTAGACGACCGCGTCAACCAGTATGCCGTGTTCACCGAAGCGAGCGTTCCTTTGGTCAAGAACGTCGAGCTGAGCGCCGCTCTGCGCGCCGACAAAACCACCGGCTTCGAGGCGCACCTGTCGCCGAAACTGGGCCTGCGCTGGAATGCCACCGATCGCCTGCTGGTGCGTGCCACGGCATCGGGCGGCTTCCGCGCACCGAACATTGTCGAGTCCGGTAACGGCCTGGGGCGCAGTTCGGTTGCCACCTTGGTCAACGACCCACGTCGCTGCCCGGTCGCAAATACCCTGAACACGCTGGTGCAGAATGCCGCGAACGCGACGCCTGCCGACAAATCCCAGGCCAATACCTTCCGCAGCAACGAGTGCCTGGCCAACCTGCCAAGCTTCGTGTCGTCGAATCCGGACCTGAAGCCAGAGACCTCGCGTTCGTTCACCAGCGGCATCGTCTTCGAGCCGGTGAAGAACTGGACGATGGCGATGGACTACTACTTCATCGAGCGCCGTAACGAAATCGGCTCGCGTGCCGTGACCGATATCCTGAAAGGTGAAGCAGCACTTCCGGCCGGTCAGCTGGTGCGTACCGATAACACCGCAGCAGACAACGATTTCCTGGCGCTGGTGCGCAAGTATGCGCCGAACAATACCGTCAATTACGGCGGCGTGGGCAAGCTGGGCCTGGTGTACAACCCGTATGTCAACAGCGGCCAAACCCGCGTGATGGGTCTGGACTTCGACACGACCGGCCGCTTGAAAGCGGGCGGCTATGACGTGCGCCTGAAGCTTGATGGCACCTACGTCCTGAAATACCAGGAATACAGCGTCGCTGACAATGCCTATGGTCCAAACCAGACCGGTACCTGGGACTTCGGTCCGCGCATGCGCGCCAAGCTTAGTGCATACGCCAAGAAAGGCGATTTCGATCATGGCGTCACCGTCAACTGGGCCAGCGGCTACAGCAACAACAGCATTTCGTCGCCAAGCTATTGCGCGACGCAACGTGTTGCTGCCGAATATCTGGACACCTGTGGCCATGTCGGCAGTAACACGACGGTCGACTACAGCCTGTCATACACGGGCATCGATCGCGTGAAACTGAGCCTGTACGTCGACAACGTTTTCCATCAGGAAGCGCCGGTCCAGTGGCGTGACGGCTTCAGCACGCAGTTCCGCCGTTTCGGCGCGGCCGCTAGCTACACGTTCTAATTGAACACGTAAGCAGTCATACTGCGGTAACGAAAGACCAGGCTTTGGCCTCAATGCCGTTCAGTGTAGACTGAGCGGCATTTTTATTTTGTCGTCGTAATTTTTGTATCTGGCATCGGCGCGTGTCCGCTGAGCAGGCAGTGTGCCTGATGGTCGCTTCGCGCTGTATCGCCACCGGCACCGCGGATCACGGGACCGTCAGGAATCCCGGTTCAAAGGGCTGCAATCAGGAGGGTAGACCGATCAGGAACCTGCCGAGGCAAAGCGTCTTCATTTTCCGGCTCATGTGCGCAACCGCTTGTTGATTCCGGCGTGCCTTCTCGGCATCCCGTACCTGACCGATGGCCAAGGTTGCCTCCACGGTGGCGCTAGCAAGAGCCAAGAGCGAACGCCGGCGCTGCATGACCACCAGCCGCTTTCGGGGCCGCGGTCGCCGGCCCAGGCGTTTCAGTCAAGACTGAATGGCATGTATATTTTATCGTTGTAACCGTCGGGGTTCGCCGCTACCCGTTGTCGCCATGTTCGACGGTACGTTTCATTTCCTGGCTGCGGCGCCGGCGCGCCTTGTCCCGCCGTGCTAGCATGCCGGCCCATCCATGACCGATAAGAGCACGCCATGAGTTCAGTCTTTCGCCTCGTGCGCGACGAGGGAGGCGCCGCCCCCGTCGTCGTCTTCGAGGACTCCACCACGCCCGGCTTCGTCCCGCTTTGGGAAGAGATCGGCGTCTATGACGCCCTGTACAACAGCGACGGCAGGCGCGGGCGCGACGTCTCGCGCACGCTCGCCTACGGCCTGGACCGCGTCGCCAGCGAGCCGGGACTGAACCGGCTGCTGCCCGCGTCGGCATTGATGGGGGAGGCGATCCGCTTCCTCGAGAACGTCAATCGCGGCTGCGTCGTCCACGGCTCGGCCGAAATCCAGACACGTTGAATTGGCTGCCCCCCC
>JANNNC010000094.1:0-35077 GCA_031398335.1 Massilia sp. | reverse complement strand
TCCCATCCCGAACAGGACCGTGAAACGACTTTGCGCCGATGATAGTGCTGCAACCAGTGTGAAAGTAGGTTATCGTCAGGCTAAGTAATATGCAGTAAGAAAAACCCCCGCTCAGTGATCTGGCCGGGGGTTTTTTGCTTTTCTCTTTTAATATTCGTGGGTTCTTGCACGCTGTTCAAGCATCGAAGAATTCTACCCGGCCATCGTCGAGGTCGTAACGCGCACCCACGATCATAAGTTTTCCCGCGCGCAAGGGTTCGAGAAGCAAAGCCTCTGATTCGCGTAGCCGTTTTACGACCCGTTGCACATTGCGTTTGACCGACGCGTCGAGTAATTCCTCATGCGTATGTTTGCCTCCAAGCGCCGCACGTGCCTGCAGCACTGACGGTACGATTGGTTCCACCATCCTGCCCATACTGCCCGGGAATACCGTCTGTTTCTCGACGACCGAAACAGCTGCATCTACCGCACCGCACCGTTCATGACCCATCACGACAATGAGCGGCACGTTTAGCTGGGTGATCGCGTATTCGATACTGCCCAGCGCGACTGTATCGACCGTGTTGCCTGCGTTGCGAATGATAAAAAGCTCTCCCAGACCGCGACCGAACAACAGCTCTGGCGGCACGCGCGAATCCGAACAACTGACGAGCACAGCGATAGGTGCTTGACTGCGTGCAATTTCGAGACGTCTCTGCTTGCCTTGCGTAACGGACTCAGGGCGATCCGAAATGAAGCGCGCATTGCCTTCCTTAAGCATTTCAAGTGCCTGCTTTGCCGACACTGTCGCTTTCGGGCCAGGCGCGGCAAAGGCTACAGGAGAAAGCATGGCGGCCCCTGCGGCGACGCCGACGGAAACGAGCTGAAGCAAGGATTCGCGCTTCGGTTGATTGTGCTGAACCATCTTTTTTGTCCTCGGTAAAAGCCCCGGTGCATCGGGATAAAAATACAGGATACTGCTTTCATTTAATTGATGTCACACGCCACCGGGCAACCCGGCGCCGTGTCGTTTAGCCGTTTCAGCCGTGGCACGGCCCTTGCATCCCACACTCCCTGCATGCGTCAGGCGCGCGCTGCCCGGACCACGTCACCGGCAGCGGCGGAACACCTGTCCCCGTGGCGGGACAGCCGGCATAGGACTGTTGCAGTTTCGAAGCAGCAGCACGACGACCTGTTTGCAACCCGTCCGCACGATCGGCGGACGCCATCGAGACGAAAGATGCCATGAAAACGAGAGCAGCCATTGCGTGGAAGGCGGGAGAACCGCTGTCCATCGCCGAAGTCGACCTGGAAGGCCCGCGCGCCGGCGAAGTGCTGGTGGAAATCAAGGCGACCGGGATATGCCACACCGATTACTACACCCTGTCCGGCGCCGACCCGGAAGGCATTTTTCCTGCCATCCTCGGCCATGAAGGCGCCGGCGTCGTGCTCGAAACCGGTCCCGGCGTCACGTCCGTGAAACGCGACGATCACGTGATTCCCCTCTACACGCCGGAATGCAGGCAATGCAAATTCTGCCTGTCGCGCAAAACCAACCTGTGCCAGTCGATCCGCTCGACCCAGGGACGTGGGCTGATGCCGGACGCGACCTCGCGTTTCTCGCTCGACGGCCAGCCCCTGTTCCACTACATGGGCACCTCGACCTTTTCGAACTACATCGTCGTCCCCGAAATCGCGCTCGCCAACATCCGCGCAGACGCGCCTTTCGATAAAGCCTGCTACATCGGCTGCGGCGTCACCACCGGCGTGGGCGCCGTCGTGTTCTCGGCCAAGGTGGAAGCGGGCGCGAATGTCGTCGTGTTTGGCCTGGGCGGGATCGGCCTGAACGTGATCCAGGGCGCGAAAATGGTCGGCGCCGACAAGATCATCGGCGTCGACATCAATCCCGGCCGGGTCGAGATCGCCCGCAAATTCGGCATGACCCATTTCGTCAATCCGAACGAGGTCGGCAACATCGTCGACCACATCGTGCAGCTGACCGATGGCGGCGCCGACTACTCCTTCGAATGCATCGGCAACACGCAAGTGATGCGCCAGGCGCTCGAGTGCACGCACAAAGGATGGGGCCAGTCCTTCATCATCGGCGTCGCCGCCGCCGGCCAGGAAATCAGCACGCGCCCCTTCCAGCTGGTGACCGGACGCGAATGGAAAGGTTCCGCCTTTGGCGGCGCACGCGGACGCACCGACGTGCCGAAGATCGTCGACTGGTACATGGACGGCAAGATCAACATCGACGACCTGATCACCCACACCCTGCCGCTCGAGCGCATCAACGAAGGCTTCGAGCTGATGAAGAGCGGGCAGTCGATCCGCTCGGTGGTGCTGTACTAAGTTCTATTTCCGAATCAACCAACAGGAGACGCGATCATGAGTACTGCAGTGAACATTCATCCGGCGGTCGACGGCATCAAGCGGGCAGAAGCCGGTTTTTCGGGCGGCACCCTGAGCTGCCTGTGCGCCAGCAACCCGGTCACGGTCCAGATCACGGGGCAGGTGGCGCACAACCACGTGTGCGGCTGCACCAAATGCTGGAAGCCGGCCGGCGCCCTGTTTTCGCAGGTGGCCGTGGTCGGACGCGACAAGGTCCGCGTCAGCGCCAACGAAGACAAGCTGCACGTGGTCGACGAAAGCGCCACCATCCAGCGCCATGCCTGCCGCGATTGCGGCGTGCACATGGTCGGGCGCATCGAGAACACCGGCCATGCCTTTTATGGGCTCGACTTCGTGCATACCGAACTGTCGAAGGAAAGCGGCTGGGCCGCGCCCGAGTTTGCCGCCTTCGTGTCCTCGATCATCGAAGCGGGCGCGCGTCCGGAAAACATGGGCGCGATCCGCGCGCGCTTGACCGAGATCGGCCTGCCGCCCTACGACGCGCTGTCGCCGCCGCTGATGGATGCGATTGCGACCCATGTCGCCAAGACGCGCGGCGTCCTGAAGGAAGCGTAATACCTGGGCCGGCACGGGGCCGCGTGAGGCGTACCCGTGCCGGCCGTGCAGGCTCACACGGAGACAAGATGAAGCGACACCTTCTGCTGCTGGCGGCCTGCATGGCGCCGCTCGCTGTCCAGGCCAACGATTTCCCGACCAGCGGCCGGGTTGAGTATGTCCTCGAGTGCATGCAAAAGCACGAGAGCAAGTACGAGTACCTCTACAAGTGCTCCTGCGTCATCGACCACATCGCCAGGAACATGCCCTACGACGAGTACGTGCAGGTGTCGACCGCATTGCGCAACCAGACCATGGCCGGCGAGCGTGGCGCCGTGTTCCGCGATCCGCCCCCCGTCAAGGAAATGGCCAGCAAGTACAAGGCGCTCCAGGCCGGCGCCAACAAGGCCTGTTACGTACCGGAGCGTTGAGTCTGGTGCGCCACCGGCATCTGCGCCATGGATGGCACAGGTCAGCGGCCGACTGTCATGAATCTTGAACATGGTGTCACGCGGTGCGCGCCGGGCAGGGGCAGCGTGACATGAAACACGCCGGCGGCGGCACTGGCACGCTAAGTGCTGTGTAGTGGATGGCGCGATCCCGCCTGTCGAAGTTGGAAAGCTTAGCGCGCTCTACCAGGTCGCACTGCTTATAAAAACCATAGGAGACTTACCATGTCATTCGCTACAAGACTCATCCGCTGGTGGCCGTGCCTGGCGCTGGCTGCCGCCCCGGCGTTCGCTGCCACCTCCGACGTCGAACAACTGACCAAGGACCCGAAGAACTGGGCCATGCAGTCCGGTAACATGGCGAACCACCGCTACAGCGAACTCAAACAGATCAACAGCAAGAACGCACGCAACCTGCAAGTGGCCTGGACCTTCTCCACCGGCGTGCTGCGCGGGCACGAAGGCGGGCCGCTCGTCATCGGCGACACGATGTACATCCACAGTCCCTTCCCGAACAAGGTTTTCGCCATTTCGCTGGAAGACCAGAGCATCCGCTGGAAGTACGAGCCGAAGCAGGACGCCACCGTGATCCCGGTGATGTGCTGCGATACCGTCAACCGCGGCGTGGCCTATGCCAACGGCAAGATCTTCCTGCAGCAGGCCGACACCACCCTGGTCGCGCTCGACGCAAAAACCGGCGCCGAACTGTGGAAGAACAAGGTCGGCGATCCGAAGATCGGCGAAACCACGACCAACACCCCGCACGTCTTCAAGGACAAGATCCTGACCGGCATCAGCGGCGGCGAATTCGGCGTGCGCGGGCGCATCACGGCGCACGACATGAACACCGGCAAGGTGCTGTGGAAGGCCTTCAGCACGGGGCCCGACAACGAGATGATCGTCGATCCCGCCAAGACCATGACCTGGACCGACGGCAAGATGGCGCCGATCGGCCCGGACTCCTCGCTGAAAAGCTGGAAGGGCGACCAGTGGAAGCTGGGCGGCGGCACCACCTGGGGCTGGTACAGCTACGATCCGGCCACCAACCTGGTGTATTACGGCACCGGCAACCCGAGCACCTGGAATCCACGCCAGCGTCCGGGCGACAACAAATGGTCGATGACCATCTTCGCGCGCGACCTCGACACCGGGATGGCGAAATGGGTCTACCAGATGACGCCGCACGACGAGTGGGATTACGATGGTGTCAACGAAATGATCCTGGCCGACATCAAAGTCAAGGGCCAGGCGCGCAAGGCACTGGTGCACTTCGACCGCAACGGCTTTGCCTACACGCTCGACCGCGTCAGCGGCGAACTGCTCGTTGCCGAGAAATTCGATCCGAAGGTCAACTGGGCAACCCACGTCGACATGAAGAGCGGCCGTCCGCAAGTGGTGGCCAAGTACAGCACCGACAAGAACGGGCCTGACGTCAATTCGAAAGGCATCTGCCCCTCGGCGCTGGGCACCAAGGACCAGCAGCCGGCCAGCTACAACCGCAAGACCGGCCTGTTCTATGTGCCCACGAACCACGTGTGCATGGACTACGAACCGTTCCAGATCGAGTACACGGCCGGCCAGCCGTATGTCGGCTCGACCCTCTCGATGTACGCCGCGCCGAACAGCCATGGCGGCCTCGGTAACTTCATTGCCTGGGATGCCGGCACCGGCAAGATCGTCTGGTCGAAACCCGAGAAATTCTCGGTCTGGAGCGGTGCGCTGTCGACCGCCGGCGACGTCGTGTTCTACGGCACCCTGGAGGGCCACCTCAAGGCGGTCGACCTCAACGGCAAGGAACTGTGGAAGTTCAAGACGCCATCGGGGATCATCGGCAACGTCCACACCTGGGAATACAAGGGCAAGCAGTACGTCGGCGTGCTGTCGGGGATTGGCGGCTGGGCTGGCATCGGTCTCGCCGCCGGCCTGACCAAGGGGACCGAGGGCCTGGGCGCGGTGGGCGGCTACAAGGACCTGGCCAAGTACACCGAACTCGGTGGCGTGCTGACCGTCTTTGCGCTGCCGGACCGCTGAAGCAGGCCGTCCATCATCGAACCACGTCAATGAATCGGGGACGGCCGCCGGCTGCGTAAGCGTGGCGGCCGTACCTCGCTTGCCAGGAACTGGATATGAACAGACTCACGAACAAAACCGTTATCGCCGCCGCATGCTGGACCCTGGCGGTGCTGCCCGGCTTGCTGTCCGCACCGGCCATGGCGGCCGATACGCCGCCCTACAAGGTAGCTGAAGGCAACAAGGTCGATGCACAAACCCTGAGCGGCTGGAAGACCTGGCGCGCCATGGCCTGCGAACGCTGCCACGGCGCGGCCCAGGAAGGCATGGTCGGCCCCTCGCTGGTGAACAGCCTGAAGGTGCTGAGCAAGGAAGAATTTAAGGCGGCCGTGCTGAAAGGGCGGATCGAGAAGGGCATGCCGAACTTCGACACCAGCAAGATGGTGAGCGAAAACATCGACAACCTGTACGCCTACCTGAAAGGGCGTTCGGACGGCGCCATCGAACCGGGGCGCCTGCAGGAGATCGGCAAATGAGGTGGCGGCCACGCTGGTGCGCATGGCTGGCAGGGCCGGCCCTGGCGCTCGCCATGGGCACGGCGCTCGCGCAGCCCATGATGGAACCCGGGCAGGACAAGGTGCTGCGCGTCTGCCAGGACCCGAACAATTTACCCCTGTCGAACCGCGCGCTGGCCGGCTTCGAAAACAAGATTGCCGCCTTGTTTGCACAGCAATTGGGCTGGAAGCTGGAACACGCCTGGTTCCCGCAGCGCATGGGGTTTATTCGCAATACCCTGCGCGCCAGGGAGGACAACGCCGATCATTTCAAGTGCGACCTGGTGACGGGCGTGCCGAAAGGATTCGACATGGCGGCGACCACGCGCCCGTATTACCGTTCTACCTATGCGATGGCCTATGTGAAGGGCAAGGGACTGGACCGGGTGCGCAGCCTCGACGATGTCATGGCGCTCGACGCCGGGCAGCGCGGCAAACTGAAAATCGGCGCCTTCGCCGGTTCGCCCGTCACCGAATGGCTGCTGCAGAACGGCTTGATGGAGCAAGTGACCTGGTACCAGAGCCAGACCGGCGACGCCGAGCAGTATCCCGGCGAAGTCATCGAAAAGGATCTCGCCAGCGGCAAGATCGACATGGCCTTTGTCTGGGGACCGATTGCCGGCTACTTCGCGCGCAACACCCGAAGCGCCCCGATCGTCGCCATTCCGCTGGCATCCCAACCGGGCATGAAATTCGATTTCGAAATCGCGATGGCGGTGCGCCACGGCGACAAGGATTTCAGGCAGCGCATCGATGGGCTGATCGTCGCGAATGCGGCGAAGATCCACGCCATCCTCGAGCAATACGGCGTGCCGCTGCTCGAACAGGGCGCGCCGGCGTCAAGCACGGCAAGCGCATCGGCGGCGCCAGCGGCGAAGACACCATGAGCCGCCCGCCGCCATGCCACCCTGCCGCAGGCGCGGCGTCCCTGGCGCGCGCTTTTAGCCTCCCGTTCGCCGTGCTCGCCTGGCTGGCGATCGGCACGGCCGCCGCGCAGCCGGTGTCGCCGGCCGAAGTCCTGCTGTTCGAGACCGACCATCTGGCGCGCACGAAGGCGCCGGTCACCCTGGTCTATGAATTTCGCAAACGCAGCAACGTCGAGCCCGCCTTTACCGACAGCGTCCAGCTCGATGTATCGCAGAAGGGCGGGCAAGTGCACGCCGCGCTGCGCTTTCTCAGCGGCGAGCGCAAGCGCGAACTGCCCGAGGTCGACGATGCGCACGGCAATCCTGTGCTGCTCGGCTTTCTCGAGCGCGACATCGGCGAAATGAAACGCCTGACCGGCGGCTCGGTCACCTATTTTCGCAAGCGTATCCGGATGGCGCTGGCCAACGGCGCGCAGGTGAGGCCGCAGCGCATCACCTGGCAGGGCAAGACGGTGGCGGGACAATCCGTGCGCATCCAGCCCTACCTGGACGATCCGCTGCATGCGCGCTTCGAGAACTACGTGCACAAGACCTATACCTTCGTGCTCAGCGATGCGGTGCCGGGCGGTGTGTACCAGGTCGGCACGTCGCTGGCGAACACGACAGCGAACCGGCCGGGCACGGTGGTGGCGCGCACCGCGGCAACGCCTGGAAAAACAGCAGCGGCCTCGGCAGCGCCGCCGGGTACGGTGCAACCCGGTGCGGCAGCCCCAGGGCCGGGACCGCCCGTCATCGACGAAACGCTCGCCCTGGTCAAGGTCGTCGCTCCCCAGCGCTGAACCTGGTGGATGGACGCTGCCTGGACATGGAATCAGCCGGAGGCACACGATGGCGCCCTTGAAAGTGTTTGCTTTCGATTACGTGATGGAGGGGGGGCCGACGACACGCGCCTTGCCGCAGTCGTTCACGCAGCAGGGCGCCATGCTGTTTGAATCCTTGCTGGCCGACCTCGGCGCCTTGCCGGGCGTCGAAGTCTGCACGATGGCGGCATTGACCGCGCCCGGAGCGGGCGGCAGGGCGGCGGCGCCATCGTTCGGCGAGCGTTTCGCGGCCTGCGTGCAGGCGGCGGACGCGGTCTGGCCGCTGGCGCCGGAAGCCGAAGGTTTGCTGGAAAGCCTGTCGCGCGACATCCTGCGCGCCAAGCGCATCCTGCTCGGCAGCGCGCCGGGGGCGGTGCGGGTGGCAGCCAGCAAGATCAAGGTCGCGCGCGCGCTGGCCGAGGGCGGCGTGGCGACCGTGCCGACCTACCGGCCGCACGCTTGCCTGCCCGACGGGGAGGGCGCCTGGGTGGTCAAGCCCGAGGATGGCGTCGGCTGCCTCGACACCCGCCTGTTCAGCGACCGGGCGGCCGCCCTGGCGTGGATCCGCACCAGCGCCGCGCAGGGTTATGTACTGCAGCCTTTCATAGCGGGCAAGCTGGGCAGCCTGTCGCTGATCTGCTGCGACGGCGCGGCGCGGCTGCTGGCGCGCAACCTGGAACGGGTGGCGATGCGCGACAACCGCTTTCACTTCCTGGGCAGTACCGTGAATGGCCTGAGCGATGCGGACGGCGCCCTCGAGCGCCTGGCACAGCAGGTGGCGGCGGCCCTGCCGACCCTGTGGGGATATGTCGGCGTGGACATCATCCTGAGCGAACGCGGCGCCGTGGTGCTCGACGTAAATCCACGCCTGACGGCGGCGTATGCGGGGCTGCACGCCTCGATCGGCTGCAACCCGGCGGGCCTGGTCATCGATTTGTTACAGGGCCCGGCAGCGATGCCGGCCGCGCCCCCGAAGCGGCGCGCGGTCAGCGTCGACGTCGGCAGCTTCCAGGGCGACGCTCCCGCCTGATCACTTGATCACCACGCCCCAGGGCAGCTTGCCCACCGCGATGTCGCGCAGTTTGGTGCGGCTGGCGGTGTCGATCACGCTCACGCTGCCGGAGCGGCCATTGGCCACATACAGTTTTTTGCCGTCCGGCGTGAGCGCCATGTTCCAGGGCCGCTGGCCGACCGGGATAGTGGCCACGACCTGGTTGCTGGCGGTGTCGATCACCGACACATTGGCGTCGCCACCGTTCGACACGTACACGGTGCTGCCGCTCGGGTGCACGGCGATGCCGTTGGCGCGCAGCCCGGCTTTTATACGCGCGACGATGGCGAAGCTGGCGGTGTCGATGACGAAGACTTCGTTGGCGTTCTCGGCGGCGACATAGGCGCGGCTGCTATCTGGTAAAAAGCCGATCCCGCGCGGGCGGGCGCCGACCGCTACCTGGGCCAGTTGCTTGCGGTTTGCGAAATCGAGGATGTCGACGGCGTCCCCCTCTTCGGCGCTGACGAACAGCAGGCGCCCGTTCGGGCTGAACACGGCGTGCTCCGGATTCTTGCCGCGCACGGGGAGCGAGAACGCCAGGCTATTGGTGCGCGTGTCGGTGACCGCGATCTCGTTCTTGCCTTCGATCGCCGCGACCACCCAGCGTCCATCCGGCGAGATCGACACGCCTTCGGGCGACTCGCCCAGCGCCACCGTGGCGCCGAGTTTACGCGGCTTGATGTCGACCAGCTGCAGGCGGTTGTTCGGCTGGTCGCTGACATACAGCCAGCGGCCGTCGCTGCCGATCGCCAGGCCGCGCGGCTTGCTGCCGCCCGGCAGTTCGCCGACCACGTCGTCGGTGGCCGTGTCGATCACCGAGATCGTGCCCGAGCCCTCGTTCGGCACATAGGCAAACGGCGCGGCAAGCGCGCCAAGCGGCAAGGCCGCGGCGGCTACGCAGGCGGCGGCAAGACGGCGGACGGAGGGCAGGGTCATCGGTTCTCCACGGGCAGGTTGGAAGGCGCACGATCGGCGAAAGCGCCGCGCCGCGGCCACATGCGCTGCAAGAGGCCGTCGCGGTCGATCAGCATGTGCTTGGCCACTGCCAGCACGTGCACGGCAACGAGCAGCGCCAGCAGCAGTGCAAACAAGTGGTGGGCGCCGTTGAAGAAGGCGTACAGGGCCTTGTCGTCAGGCCCCCATGGCGCCCAGTGCACGGCATTGAAAAACTTGACGCCGTGCTTGCTGAAATTCGAGCCCAGGTAGCCCGACAGCGGCAAGGCGATCATGCAGGCATACAGCGCGATATGACTGACCCTGGCCGCGCTCCGCTGCCAGCGCGGCATGGTGTCGGGCAAGGGCGGCGGCCTGTGCGTCAGGCGCCAGCCGAGGCGCACCAGGATCAACAGGCCGATCAGGATGCCGCTGCTTTTATGCAGGTTGACGTAATAGCCGCGGGCCGGCGTGCCGCGCGGGATATCGTCAAGCGCCAGGCCGAAGGCGAACTGGCCGAGCAGCAGCAGCGCGATCAGCCAGTGGAGGGCGATCGCGGTGTTGGTGTAACGCGCGTGAGCGGCTCCCATGGCTTAATGAAACAGCGACTTGTCGGGATGCTCGATATTCAGCCGCTGCAGCTTGCGATACAGCGTATTGCGACTGATATTGAGATCGCGCGCAACGCCGCTCAGGTTCCACTGGTGGCGTTTCAGCTCCTGCAGCAGCACCTCGCGTTCCGCGCATTCGAAGGCGTTCAGCTTCAGGTCGGGCCGGGCGCCGGGCGCCGCGACTGGTGTCGTGGATGTGGCATCGGGCACCGCCGACACTGCGGCCAGCGGTGCGCTGGCGCTGGCCTCAGCCGCATCGTGCAGGGTGTGCCGATACTCGGGCGGCAAGTCATGCACGGTAAGACGGTTCGATTCGCGCAGCGCGATCATGGTGCGCAGCAGGTGGCGCAGCTGGCGCAGGTTGCCGGGCCAGCGTTGCCGCTCGAGCAGGGCCAGCAGCTTGTCGTCGAGTTCGACCAGGCAGCCGGGGTCGCTTTCCTCGAGCGCCAGCCGGTTGATGAGTGCGCACAAGTCGGTGCGTTCGCGCAGCGGCGGCATGGTGAAGGTGACGCCTTGCAGCCGGTAATACAGATCTTCGCGGAAGGCGCCGCTCTCGATTTTTTTCATGAGGTCGCAATGGGTGGCGCTGATCAGGCGGATGTCGAGTTTGACGGGCGCTTCGCTACCCAGCGGCACGACCTCGCGTTCCTCGAGCACGCGCAGCAGCCGCGCCTGCAAGGCGACCGGCATGTCCCCGATCTCGTCGAGGAACAGGGTGCCGCCATTGGCCTGCAAGAGCTTGCCGCGCTGGCCTTCCTTGTTCGCTCCCGTGAAAGCGCCCGCGCGGTAGCCGAACAGCTCGCTCTCGACAAGGGATTCGGGGATCGACGCGCAATTGATCGCAACGAAAGGACGGGTGGCGCGGCTGCCGGACAGGTGCATCGCACGTGCAAAACGCTCCTTGCCGGTCCCGGTTTCGCCCAGCAGCACGATGGCGACATTGCGCTCCATGATGCGCTTGGCGGTGTCGACGTTGGCGCGCATGCTGGGGTCGCCGGCGTGCAGGGCGTCGAGCGCGTTCGGCGCCGGCAGCGCGAGCGTGCTGTCCGCGCCGCGCTGCGGGCGGCGCAGGCTGCTGGCCGCCACCGGCTGGTAGACCACCGCGAAAAAGCGCGCGTTGCTGCGCACTTCAAAAATCGGTACCGGGTGGAAGGCGCGCCGCACGCTGCTGTCGACCAGCCCGGAAAAAGTAATGTTGAACAGCTCGCAGACCTCGCGCCCGACCACCTTGGCCGGGCTGGTGTAGCCAAGCAGGGACAGCGCCGCGCGGCTCGCGGCCAGCACCATGCCGGTCACGGAAAGGGCGATGGCGCCTTCGCTCAGGGTGCCGACGAATTCGGGCCGGTTGTGAAAGCGCAGGATGAAATCGTGGCGGAACTGGTGCAGGAAGACGCGGTTCTCGATCATCTGCACCGACATGCTGACCAGGGCCAGCGTGTGCTGCTGGGCCAGGCGCGATTCGCCGGAAGCGTCGAGCACGCCGACCAGTTCGCCCTCGTGGTCGAAGATTGGCGCCGCCGCGCAGGACAGACCGATATTCCGGGACAGGTAATGTTCGTCCTGGTGCACGGTGATCGGGCGCCGTTCGACCAGGCAGGTGCCCATGCCGTTGGTACCCTGCACGCGTTCGCTCCATACCGCGCCCTGCATCAGGCCGGTCCGGGAGGCGGCATGGGTAAAGGCGGGGTCGCCGAAGTAATTCAGGAGCACGCCCTCGCGGTCGGTCAGCATGATTGCGTAGCCGGAGCCGGCCAGCTGCTGGTACAGGTTCGCCATCTCGACCTTGGCGACGGCCTGGACGTCGGCCAGGCGGTGCTGGCGTTCCTCGAGTTCGCTCGCCGCCACCACCTCGGGCTCGGCGCAGCTGTCGGGATTGAGCTGGTATTCGTTGAGACAACGAATCCAGGAGCGGGTGATCCGGTTACCGGACCCAATGCAATCGGCGCCAATGCGGTCGTGGACGACCGAATGGACGCGCTTGACGTGTTCCACGGCAAACTTCGACATATTGTCTCCTGGGTCCGCAACGAGCCTGGCGCTGGCGCCTGCGACTGTCGCTTCATGGACCGTTTTGTGAGTTTGACACCCCATCTGTTGTGGAGAATACACCGTTCAACCGTCGGAGTGTCGGTCAGTTTCCGGTATTTTTAACTACTTGGTCATGCCGTATGCGCCTCACACAAGGAACTACAGAGCGGCGTCATCCGGGCTGCAGTCGAAGGGAACATCGGCAGGGTTTGCTTGTCATAGCGAAGCGGCCGCCAGGCACATGGTGCGCGGCGGCCGCGGTTCGGGGCTTCGAAGCTTATTTGGCGATCAGGAGCAGGGTGCCACGCCCGCACACGCCATAGTTCGTATTTTCGCCGCCCACCAGCACCTCGGTCCCTGGCGCCTGCACCTGCGCCGCGCCTTCGGCCCAGCCGCAGGTATCGGTGACGCGGTACCAGTTTTTATTCGCCCCCGGCCATGGCAGCGTGAAGTTCACCTGCGCGCTCCAGGCGTTGTGGGCGACATAAATGCTTGATGCCGTGTCGCCGAACTCGGAACCGTCGATGCGCCAGGCAATCGCATGGTTGGCCGCGTTATTGAAATATGCGGCGTCGGCCACCGCGCCCGTCGGGGTGAACCAGCGCAGCTGTTCCATCACGTTGCCGTTGGTGTCCGTGCTCGCATAGAAATTGGCCGGACGCAGGGCCGGATGCGCCTTGCGGAAGGCGATCATCGCTTTTGTGAACGCCTCGAAGTTGCTCTGATCCGTGGTGCGGGTCCAGCTCAACCAGTTGGCCGAGGAATCGAGGTTGTACGGGTTGTTGTTGCAATTCATGGTGCGCAGCGCTTCGTCGCCGCCGACGATCATCGGCACCCCGGCCGACAGCATCATCAGCGCCATGCCGTTGCGCGCGGCCTTGCGCTGGTCGGCCACGATGCCGCCCTGGTCCCAGCTGTTGTTATTGTCTTCTCCGCCGTCGCTCGGACCGTAGGGCCAGGCCTGGTTGTTGTTCTTGCTGTTGCAGCTGTACAGGTCTTTCAAGGTAAAGCCGTCGTGGGCGGTAATGAAATTGACCGAATGCCAGGGTTTGCGGCCATCGTCGCCATATAAATCGCTGGAGCCGGCGAAACGCGTCGCCATCTGGCCGGTCGTGATCGCCACGCTGCCGAGTTTGTTTTGCGATTCGCGCACCACGTCGCGGTAGCCGCCATTCCACTCGGCCCAACCGCTCGGGAAGCCGCCGACCTGGTACGAATTGCCGCCGATCGCCCACGGTTCGGCGATCAGGTCGACGCCAGTGCCGCCGGCGGCGGGGCGTGGCGGCAGTTCGGCGACGATGCGGTTCAAGGCATTGCCGGCATCCATCTTGTCGAAATTAAAGCAGCCATGCTGGCAGGTGTTGCCGAGCACCGAGGCCAGATCAAAACGGTAGCCGTCGACGCCCAGCTTGTCGCGCCAGTAGGCGAGCGAATCGATGATCAGGTTCTGGGCGACCGTGTTGCGGGTGTTGTAGTTGCCGCCCACACCCGTGTTGTCCCAGGAATTCTGGAAGTCCGAGGTCAGGCTGTAATAGGTGGCATTGTCCAGGCCGCGCATGCTCAGCACGTTATAGGTCGTCTTGTCGGTCGGCGACCAGGCGCCGCCTTCGCCGGTGTGGTTGTAGACGACGTCGACCAGCACCTTGATGCCGTTGTCGTGGAAGGCTTTCACCATTTCCTTGAACTCGCGCGTCGGCCCGCCCGGGGTCTTGTCGTAGGCATAGCGGCGGTCCGGGGCGAAATAGTTCAGGGTCATGTAGCCCCAGTAGTTGTCGCCGGTGGTCGTCGTTGGATCGTTGTCGTTGGTATCGTTCTGGGTTTCCTGCACCGGTAAAAATTCGATGGCGGTCACGCCCAGCGCGGCCAGGGCCGCCGCCTTCAAGCCCGCGCCCTTATAGGTGCCGCGGTAGGCGGCCGTGATGCCGGTGTCGTTCATCGTCAGGCCGCGCACATGGGCTTCGTAGACGACGTCGTCCTTCAATGCCCGCGTCGGCTTGGTGCCGGTCACCTGGGTGTCGCCGGCCAGCACGATGCCTTTCGGGGCCGAGGAGCCGCTGTCGATGGCGCGGTAGGTGGCGCCGCTGGCGTAGATGGTGCCGTTAGTCATCGTCGCCGTGGTTGGATCATGGCTCAGCTCGAGCGCGTAGGGGTCGCTCAGCAGTTTATTTGGATTAAAACGGTTGCCGGCGGCGTCGACGTCACTGATGAAACCGAGGCTGGAACCCTTGGTCCAGCCGGCGTTCCAGGGCCAGTTCGGGCCCCAGGCACGGTAGCCGTAATACAGGGTGCCGCTCAGGCCTTGCGCGCTCAGTGTGGAAGTCGGGATCGTCGCGCTCCAGATGCCGCCGGTGTTGGTCATCACATAGCGCGCTTTTTCGGCAGTGCCGGTGGCCGTGCTGTACAGGTAAAGCTCGATGCGCGTGGCCTTGCCCGAATACACTTTAAAAGTGACATTCGCCTTGGTGGCGTCGTAGGCTGCGCCAAGCTTGTTTGGGTTGATGGCGGCCCAGGCCGGGGCGCCGAGCAGGGCGCCTGTGATCAGGGCGGCGAGTAGTTTGCGTTGGAATTGCATTGTCAGTCTCCGATATTTGTTTATATTTATTAAACATTTGTTTGGGTTTGCGGCTTCTGCGAAGCGTTTGTTGTACTTTCGCTAGCTCGGTTGGATAGCTCATCAATACCGCAGGCAGACGCTACGCCCGAGCCTGCATGATGTCAATCGTACGGACGTAGTTTTGCTACGGATGGGGTGGTGCCGGCGGGCCGTGCCGAGGCGGGCAGCGAATTTGGTGCACAATCGACGCTGCGATGTTGCCAATCCAATAAAACAGGACAAGCATGAACGAACAGGTTGCACGACGGGTCGTGCTGGTGCGCGCGATCGAAAGCGCTGATACCGGCCACCAGGTGCTGAGCGAGGACGACCGCAAGTACGCCAGCCGCAGCGCGCGCGAGCTCGCCGCATGGCAGGCGGCCGACAGCAAGGCTGCCGTCACCCAGGAACATTTTCTCGAGCAGCGCTCGGAGCAGATCATCAAACGCCTGGCCGAGCGCACGCCCGCCTTCGCCAGCTTCCAGAAGCGCGGCCTCGGCTTGCCCGGCTTCTGGTCGGCGCTGCCGCTGCTCGCCCTGTTCGCCGGCGCGCTGCTGGACCGCATCGCCGATCCGCACCGGGTCGATTTATTGTCGGCGCCGCTGCTGTTCATCATCGGCTGGAATCTGCTCGTGTACCTGGTGCTGCTGGTCTGGGCGCTGATTCCGGGCCGCAAGACCGGCCGGGCCGGGCAGGGATTATTGAGCCGCCTGAGCGTCGGCAAGGCGGCCATGCCGCGCAAGATTCCCGCTGCCTTGTCGACCGGGCTGACCAATTTCATGGCCGAATGGAGCGTGCTGAGCGAACCCCTGACGCGCGCGCGCCTGAACCGCACCGTGCACCTGTCGGCGGCCATGTTCGCCCTGGGTGCGGTGCTGTCGCTGTACGCGCGCGGCCTGCTGACCCAGTACGTGGCCGGCTGGGAGAGTACTTTCCTGGACGCCACGCAAGTGCATACCCTGCTGTCCTGGCTGTTCGCGCCGGTGCTGTTGCTGTTCCCATTCTTGCAGGGCTTTACCCTGGCCGACATCGAATCGCTGCGCTTCGGCGCCGGGGCCGCTACCTCGGCCGCCGGTGGCGAGCGCTGGGTGCACCTGTATGGCGCCACCATCCTGCTGATCGTCGTGCTGCCGCGCCTGGTCCTGGCGCTGTTTGCCGGCTGGCGCGCGCGGCGCCTGGCGCGGCGCTTCCCGCTCGAACTCGAACACCCGTACTTCCGCCACCTGGCCGACAGCATCGGCGCCGGCACCGCCGCCGTGCTGCGCGTGCTGCCCTACAGTTTTACGCTGGACGAAGCGCGCGACCGCGGCCTGTGGACGGTGGCCGCAATGGCGCTTGGCGCCCAGGCGCGCGTGCTGCTGCGCCCCACGGTGCCGTATGGCGAAGAGCCAAAGGCGGCGCTGGCCGACACGCCCTTCGATGAAGCCGGCGTGACGGTTACGGCAGCCCTGTTCAGCCTGGCAGCCACGCCGGAAAAGGAAAACCACGGCGCTTTCCTCGATTACCTGGCGCGTAATAGCAAGCGCGGCGTGGCCGTGCTGCTGGACGAATCCAGTCTCACCGAACGCGGCGCCGGACAGGCCGGGCTGGAAGCGCGGGTACAGGAACGCATCGCCCTGTGGCGCCAGTTCTGCAGTTTCCACGGCACCGCCGCCACGGTCGTGAACCTGGTCGACCCGAGTCAACGCCCGATCGAACTCGGTGCGGGCCTGGCCCTGGCGGAGCTGCGATGAGCGAAGCCCCCGTCAAAATCCAGTTCGCGCTGGTCTCGCACACGAACAATGGCAAGACCACGCTGGCGCGCACCCTGGTCGGCGCCGACGTGGGAGAGGTGCGCGACGCCGCCCACGTAACGACGTTTGCCGAAGCGCATCCGCTACAGACCACGCCGGCGGGCGACACCCTGCTGCTGTGGGACACACCGGGCTTCGGCGATTCGGTGCGCTTGCTGAAGCGACTGGCGCTGGCCGGCAACCCGATCGGCTGGTTCCTGCGCGAAGTGTTCGACCGCTACCGCGACCGTCCGTTCTGGCTCAGCCAGCAGGCTTTGCGCGCGGCCAAGGACGAAGCCGATGTCGTGCTCTACCTCGTCAATTCCTCGGAAGCGCCGGGCGACGCCGGCTATCTGCCGGCAGAGATGAATATCCTCGAGTGGCTCGGCAAGCCGGTGGTGGTCCTGCTCAACCAGATGGGGCAGCCACGCCCGGGCGCCGCCGAAGGCGCCGAGCAGCAGGAATGGAAAAAGCACCTGGCGCGCTTCGGCGTCGTGCGCGAGGTGCTGGCGCTCGACGCGTTTGCCCGCTGCTGGGTGCACGAACACGTGTTCTACGAAGCGGTCGCCCCGTTGGTTGCGCCGGACAAGCAGCCCGGCTATGCGCGCCTGCGCGCCGCCTGGGAAGCGAACAACCGCCAGCGCTACGCCAGCGCCCTGCGTATCTGCGCCGAACAGGTGGCCGCTGCCGCGCGCGACAGCCAGCCGGTCACCGACGACAAGGGCGGTTTCCTGCGCGGCGCCTTGCGGGCGGTCGGCCTGAACAAGGAACAGGGAGGACGCCAGGACGCGGCCATGGCGGCGCTGGTCGACCGCCTGAACGGAGAGATCAACAAGGCGACCATGCGCATGCTGGTGCTGCACAAGGTCGATCCGGGCGAGGCGCGTACGGTCAACACGCGCGTGCGCGAGAACTTTGCCGTGCACGCGCCGATCGACAAGGCGCAGGCCGGCCTGCTGGGCGCCGTGGTGTCGGGCGCAGCCACGGGATTGTCGGCCGACCTGATGGCGGGCGGCCTGACGCTCGGCGGCGGCGCGTTGCTCGGGGCCCTGGTCGGCGGCCTGACCGCGGCCGGCGCCGCCTGGAGTTTCAACCAGAAAAACGAGGGCGACAAGGCGGGCGTGCAGTTCGCCGACGCCTTCCTGCAAACGCTCTTGGTGGGCGCACTGCTGCGTTACCTGGCCGTCGCCCATTTCGGGCGCGGGCGCGGCAACTACGTCGAGAGCGAAGCGCCGGCTTTCTGGCAAGCCGAAGTCGAGGCGGCGCTCGCCGCCCGGGGCGACAGGCTGGCGACGCTGTGGCAGGACGTGCGCGCCGCGCCTGATCTCGGCAGCGCCAGCGCCCGCGTGCTGGCGCTGATCGCCCCGGCGGCCGACGCCACCTTGTCGCGCCTGTACCCGGGAGCAACTGCGGCCCTGCCGGGCAAGGAAGTGTCCGCCGCCGTGTGACACCTGTTCCATTTTGAGACAGGTATTTGCCGCGCATGCGCCTGTTCGGCATGGCACGCCGTTTGCTCATGCTGGTAGTTATCAGCATTCGATAACAGCAGGAGACAACAGCATGAAGCACCCGATCTGCATTCTTGGCGGCGCCCTGGCGCTGTGCGCCGCTTTCACTTCACCCTTCGCGCAGGCCCACGGCAACGTCACGCCGCAAAGCGTCGACACGCGCGGCTTGCCGGTCCTTGGCGACAAGTGGCGCGACGAGAATCCCTACCGCACCAATGCCCTGGCGCAGAAAATCGGTTCCTCGGCCTATAACCAGAACTGCGCGCGCTGCCATGGCCTGGAGGCGGTCTCCGGTGGCATCGCCCCCGACCTGCGCCAAATGGACCGCGATTGCGTCGGCCTGAAAAACGCGGTCAAGAAAACCGCCTGCATCAAGGAGATGGACAATTATTATTTGACCAGCGTACGCCAGGGCAAGGTGCGCAATGGCGCCGTCTACATGCCGCCCTTCGAGGGCGTCTTCAACCAGGAGGCGATGTGGGCGATCAAGGCCTATCTCGAGACGCGCCGCGAAATCAACTGATCGACTCACCTGAAAGCCGAGCGCATGAGCAGATTCTGTTTGTCGTTGGTCGTCTTCCTGATGCTGGCCGTGCTGCCGCCCGCGCGCGCCGAGTGGGACAAGATCCAGGCCAGCGGCGCGTTGAAAGTCGCGGTGTACAAGGAGTTCGCGCCGTTCTCCGACAAGGGCGCCGGCATCGACGTCGACCTGGCTGCGGCGCTGGCCGCGCGCCTGGGGCTGAAGCTCAATTTGCTGCCCTTTCCGGCCGACGAAGAAGTGGGCGACGACCTGCGCAACATGGTGTGGAAGGGCCATTACCTCGGCTACGGCCCGGCCGACGTAATGCTGCACGTCCCGGTCGACAACCGCCTGATGGTCGACAACCCGCAAGTGCGCATCTTCGCGCCGTATTACGTCGAGACCCTGAGAATGGTGCGCGCCGAGCGCAGCATCCCGCGCTTCGACGACCTCGACGCCCTGGTTGGCAAACGCATCGGCGTCGAGAAGGTGTCCATCGCCGGCATGCTGATGCTGGGTGAAGGCAACGGACGCTTTCGCGACCAGGTGCGCATTTATCCGACTGCGGGCGAGGCGCTGCTGGCCTTGAAGAAGGGCGAGCTCGATGCGGTGCTGGCCAAGCGTGCCGAAATCGAAGCGGTGCTGCGCGGCGACCCGGCTTTTCCGCTCAGTGAAGCGGGCTTCCAGCGCCTGCCGCGCGCCGGCTGGGCGGTCGGCATGGCGGTGCGCAAGGAGGACGAGGAACTCGGGCGGCGCCTGCAGGCCGCGCTCAACGACATGCGTGACAGCGGCGAATTGAAAACGCTGTTCGCGCGCCATGGCGTGCAGGCGGTAACGCCATGATCCCGCGTCTGACCGTGGGCGGCCTGCTGGCGCTTGGGCTTGGGCACGCCGTGGCCGCCGCGCCGGAACTTCCGGACACGCCCGAAGCCCCGATCGCGCGCGTGGAAGTGGTCGGCGTGGTGCCGTTCGCCGACAGCGGCGGCGATCCGTGCCAGCTGCCGTATGGCGTGCAGACGCTCGACCGCGACGCCCTGCGCGATGGGCAGGGCGGCAGCCTGGTGGCGACCATGGCGCGCCGCCTGCACGGCGTGAACGTCAACGAGATCGTCGGCAGTCCCTTCCAGACCGATGTGACCTACCGTGGTTTTCGCGCGTCTCCCTTGCTCGGTACCAGCCAGGGGCTGTCGGTCTATCTCGACGGGGTACGCGTCAACGAACCCTTCGGCGACGTGGTCAATTGGGACATGCTGCCGGAAGCGGCAATTGGCCGCCTGTGGCTGGTGCCGGGCTCGAACCCCCTGTATGGCCTGAACACGCTGGGCGGCGCGATCGCGCTCGAGACGCGCTCGGGCCTGGCCGACCCCGGCGTTGAAGCCGCGCTCTCGTTTGGCGAACACGGTCGGCGCCGCGCCGACCTGGCTTATGGCGTGCGCGGCGCGGACGGCTGGCACGGCTTTGCCGCCGCCACCCTGTTCGACGAAGCGGGCTGGCGCGATCATTCGGACGGGCGCCTCGGCAACCTGTTCCTCAAGGCGGGACGCGAGGGCGAACGCACCGACTGGCAAATCACGCTGCTGGGCGGGCGCAGCCGCATGCTCGGCAACGGGCTGGTGCCGAGCTACCGGGACCAGGATGGCGTACTTGAACCGGGCCTGTACGAGCACGACCGGCGCGCCGTCTACACCTTCCCCGACCGCACCCGCAACCGCCTGCTGCAGGGCGCCTTCCGGCTCACGCACCGGCTCGAGCGCGGCAGCACCCTGACGGCGTCGGCCTATGCGCGCAGCAGCCGGCGCGCTACCGTCGGCGGCGACGTCGGCGACGAATACGGCGACTACGTCGAGGATTGCGCCGCCGGTTTCATGGACGACGGCACAGCGCTTGAGCCCGACGCATGCGGGGTGACGCGCGCGCAGGGCGCGGCCCTGCACCCGGCCAGCCTGAACACCACCAGCACGCGCCAGCAAGGACGCGGCGCCAGCATCAACCTGGCGCACGGGATCGGCGCCAACACCTTCAACCTGGGCGCGGCCTGGGACCGCAGCCGCGTCCATTTCGCCCAGTTCGAGCAGGAGGCCTTCTTCACGGCGGCGCGCGGCGTCGAGGCCGACGCGCAGGAAGAAGTCGAACCGATGTCTTCCGTCTCCGGCACGGCGCGCGCGCTCGGCCTGTATGGGTCGGCGACCCTGGCATTGGCGCCATCGACCCACCTGACGGCCTCGGCCCGCTACAACCACGCCCGGGTCGGCAACACCCTCACCACCGAAGACGGCCCCAAACCGCCCGAGGCGTTTACCTATAAACGTCTGAACCCTTCCCTCGGCCTGACCCACGCGCGCGGGCCGCTGACCTGGTTCGCCAACATCGCGCAGAGCAACCGGGTGCCGACCGTGATCGAACTCGGTTGCGCCGATCCGGCCGAACCCTGCCGCTTGCCGGTGGGCCTGCAATCGGACCCGTATTTGAAACAGGTGGTCTCGCGCACGGCGGAAGCGGGCCTGCGCAGCGGGGGCGAACGTGCCGGCTTCAACGCCACGGTATTCCGCACGGTGAACCGCGACGACATCCTGTTCGGCCGCGCCGGCGTTTCGCGCGCCGGCTATTTTTCCAATTTTGATCGTACCCGTCACCAGGGCGCGGACCTGGGCGCGCACGGCCAGTGGGGCGCGTGGCGCGCCAGCGCCGACTACAGTTATCTGCGCGCGACCTACGATGCCGATGGCACGCTGTTTACGGGAGCGCGCACGGTGACGGTCGGTCCCGGCACGCCGATCGCTGGCTTGCCGCGCCATACGTTCAAACTCGGCCTGGACTGGGATCTGCGCCCGGGACTGGTGCTGGGCGCGGATCTGCAGGCGCTCTCGCATGCGGCGACCCAGGGCAATGAGGATGGCCTGATTGCCGACGCGGATGAGGATGAGGAAGTGCGCCGCGCCGACTGGCGTATTCGTGGGCATGCAGTGGTGAACCTGCACGCGCGCTGGCGTCCGGCGCCGGGGTGGGAAGTATTTGCGCGGGTGAGCAATGTGTTCGACCGGCGCTATGAAACGTTTGGCGCGATCGCGGTGGATATGTTCCCGGACGGGCGCTTGTTGCAGCCGCATGCGGGCGAGGTGGAGCCGGCGCATGCGCGCTTCGTGGGGGCCGGCGCGCCGCGCGCATTCAATGCAGGTGTGCGCTATCGGTTTTGATTCGGTGACGCGATGTGCGTGGTGTGGTTGAACGCGTGGGCGGATTTGCCGCCCACGCTTTCAACCACCCTGTGCGCAGTCGCGCCGCGCCTGGCCGTCACCCATCAAAACTGATACTGCCCACTCACCCCCAGCACCCAATTCCTCCCCGGCGCCCCTTCATAAAACCGCCGGTTCGCATCCCCCACGATCACCGACCCCACATACTGCCGGTCGAACAGGTTATTCAAGCGCACGAACTCCTTGAACTTCCACCCGCCCCATTGCTGGCTGGCCTGCGCGCGCGCATTGACGATGGCGTAACCCGGCGCCGCCTGCTGGGTATTGGTGTCCTCGGCATAGACGCGCCCGTTGGCGATGGTTTCCAGTGCCGCGCCATAGCGGCCCGCCGCTTCCTTCCAGCCCAGCTCACCGTAGAAGCTGGTCTTCGGCACGCCCGGCAGGCGGCTGCCTTCCGGCACGTTACTAAAACCTTCGTCGTAGATCGCGCGTAGCGCCGACAGCGCCAGCTTGGCGCTCCAGCCGGCGCCTAGGTCGGCGTCGACCGACAGTTCTCCGCCCTGGCGCAGGGTGGCGCTGGCATTGCGGTAGCTGGTGCGCCCGCCGCTGGACACGTCGACCACCAGTTCGTCCTGCGTCTTGACCTGGAACAGCGCCGCGTTCACGCGCACCTTGTCGGTCACGAAGGTTTTGAGGCCCGCTTCCAGGTGGGTGCTGGTGGCCGGCTGCAGATTGAAATTGAAACCGGCGCCGGCGCCCGAATAAAACAGCTCGTTCAGGGTTGGCGTCTCGAAGCCGCGCGCGGCGCTGGCATACACGTTCAGGGTCGGCGCGACTTTATAGAGCACGCCGACCAGCGGCGTCGTGTAGCTGTGGTGGACCTCGCCGCTGTCGTTGCCGTTCGAGAGGTAGCGATCGGCCACCTCGAAGTTCACGCGGCTGCGGCGCAGGCCGGCGCTGACGACCCAAGCGTCGCGTTCCCATTCGGCCTGCAAATAAGGGTCGAGGTTTGACACCTTGTCTTCTTCGTCGCGGCGCAGGCGCCCGCGCACGCCGAACACGTCGCCGACGAAGTTCTCGAAGCCCTGGCGCGTGTCCGTCGAGCGGCCGGCGTCGAGGCCGACCGTGGTGCGCAGCGTGCCGCCGCCCAGCTCGCGCACGTCGCGCCAGTTGACATCCAGGCCGGCGAAGTCGCGGTCGAAGTCGACCACGCCGCCCGAATGGGTGGGCGGCGCCTGGAAGCCGCGCGAGAACGACTGGTACTGCACCACGCGCCGGTTGCCGCCATAGGCCGTCACTTGCAGGCGATTCGCGCCGAAGCGCTGTTCCCAGGTCACGCCCAGCTGCTTGTGGTCGATGCTCTTGCGCGTGTTGTAGCGTTCGGCCAGCGTGCGCTGGGGAGACACCGTATCCGTGGTGTCGATCTCGCCGGCGCGCGGGTCGCGCTGGTAAGTCGCCCAGGTCACGCCGAGCGGGTCCTGCGTGTCGTCCTGGCGCAGGCCGCTGGCGGTGAAGACGAGTTTGCCGGTCGGCGAAGTCGCCATCGTCAGCTTGGCATAGGCCTGGTCGCGCCGCGCCGCGCCATGGTCGCGGAAACCGTCGATGTCGAAGCGCGAGGCATCGAGCAAATAGCCGATGCCGTTTGCCTCGCCCTGGGCGTTGAGGTCGAACTTGCGCATGCCGTAGCTGCCCGCCGAGAAGCTCGTTTCGATCGCGGGCGGGCCTTTCGGATCGCGCGTAAACAGCTGGACCACGCCGCCCGAGTGGTTCCCGTACAGGGCCGAGAAGGGGCCGCGCAGGACTTCGATGCGCTCGGCCATGTCGAGATTGAAGGTGGCGGCCTGGCCCTGGCCGTCGGGCATGGTGGCGGGAATCCCGTCGGCGATCAGGCGCACGCCGCGCACGCCGAAGGCCGAGCGGGCGCCGAAGCCGCGCGAAGAAATTTGCAGGTCCTGCGCATAGTTCTGGCGGTCGCGCGCGACCAGGCCCGGCACCGCGGCCAGCGCCTCGGAGGCGTTCACGCGCGGCTGGGTGTCGCGGATTTGCGCAGCGTCGAGCACGTCGATCGCGGCCGGCAGGTCGAAACTGGTCTGCTCGGCGCGGCTGCCGGTGACGACCACGACGGCCATCGGGCCTTGCGACGTGCTGGTCGTTGCAGCGGCCGGTGCATCGTCGGGCGCGGCGGCCGGTGCATCGGCGGCCAGCGCCATCAGCGGCCAGCAGGCGCACAGGGCGGCGATCGCGTTCAGGCGAAATGCGTGTTGCGTCATTGTCACTCCATTGTTGTGATGGCTCCCCGTGCGGGACAGGGTCGTAATGATTCGACAAGCAATATACCTGCCATGTCAAAAACATGTGCGCACGCTGCTGGCATGGCGCTTGCATTTCTCCCTATCTATGGCGCCCAAGCGCTTCCCACGAGATAAGGACTGCCATGATGCAACCACGCCTTCTTGCCCTCCCTCTGATCGCCGCGCTGGTCGCATGCCACGCCGGCGCCGCCCCGTTTGCCTACGTGCCCAACGAGAAATCGGCCACCCTCAGCGTGATCGACACCGCCAGCGGCGCCCTGGTGCGCGAGATTGCCGCCGGCAAGCGTCCGCGCGGCATCGCAGCGGACCCGGCGGGGAGCATCCTGTGGGTCACCGACGCCGGCGCCGGCGCGCTGCTGGCGCTGGATGCCGCCAGCGGCGCCAGACTCGCCAGCGTCGCCGTCGGCAAGTCGCCCGAGGGTGTGAGTGCGTCGGGCGACGGGCGCCTGCTGGCCGTCGCCGTCGAGGAGGGCAACCACGTGGTGCTGGTCGAGGCCGCCACGCGCGCCATCCTGGCCGAGATCCCGGTGCAGGGGCGTAATCCGGAACACGCCGTCTTCAGCCCCGACGGCAAATGGCTGCTGGTCAGCGCCGAGGATGCCGAGCAGGTCGACGTGATCGACGTCGGCGCGCGGCGCCAGGTCGGCAGCGTGGCGGTCGGGCTGCGTCCGCGCGGCATCGGATTCTCGCCGGACGGCACGCGCGCCTACGTCGCCTGCGAACTGGCGAACAGCGTGGCGGTCATCGACATGGGGACGCGGCGCACGCTGGCCACCATTCCCGCCGGGCGCAACACGGCCGGCATCGCCGTCCACCCGAGCGGAAAACTGGTCTATGCGACGAATGGCATCGACGGCACGGTAACGGTGATCGATGCCGCCACGCATACCGTGACTGCCACCATTCCGGTCGGCAAGCGCCCCTGGAACATGGCGCTCACGCCGGATGGGGCGCGTTTGTACGTCGCCAATGGCCGCTCGGACAGCGTCTCAGTGATCGACACCGCCAGCAACACGCGCCTGGCCGATATCGCGGTCGGTTCCTTGCCCTGGGGCGTACTGATCCGCTGATCCGTTGTGCTGTTCCATTCTGGAGCAGGTGTACCAGAAACACGCGGCGCGGCGCCGGAATTCCCCCGACAGGGGCTGGCACGGCGCTTGCGAAACAAGCTGAGTGCTTCGACACACCCGTTCCAACTAACGGCCCATAACCACGAAGAAAGAGGATGACATGAATCTCGCAGACATCAGCAAGCTCGGCGTCGCCAACCCGTTCAAGCAACGCTACGACAACTACATCGGCGGCCGTTTCGTGGCGCCGGCCAAGGGTGAGTATTTCCCCAACATCACCCCGATCACCGGCCAGCCCTTCTGCGAGATCGCCCGTTCGACTGCCGAGGACATCGAACTGGCGCTCGACGCCGCCCACGAAGCGAAGGAAGCCTGGGGCAAGACCTCGCCGGCCGAGCGCGCCAACATCCTGAACAAAATCGCCGACCGCATCGAACAGAACCTGACGATGATCGCCACCGCCGAGACCATCGACAACGGCAAGCCGATCCGCGAGACGATGGCGGCCGACATTCCCCTCGCCATCGACCATTTCCGCTATTTTGCCGGCGCCATCCGCGCGCAAGAGGGCTCGATCGCCCAGATCGACCACGAGACCTACGCTTACCACTTCCACGAGCCGCTCGGCGTGGTCGGCCAGATCATTCCGTGGAATTTCCCGATCCTGATGGCGGTGTGGAAGCTGGCCCCGGCCCTGGCCGCCGGCAACTGCGTGGTCCTGAAACCGGCCGAGCAGACCCCGGCCTCGATCATGGTGCTGATGGAACTGATCGGCGACCTGCTGCCGCCGGGCGTAATCAATGTCGTCAACGGCTTTGGCCTGGAGGCGGGCAAACCGCTGGCCTCGAGTAAACGCATCGCCAAAATCGCGTTTACCGGCGAGACCGGCACCGGGCGCCTGATCATGGGCTACGCGGCGCAGAACCTGATCCCGGTCACCCTGGAACTGGGCGGCAAGTCGCCGAACATCTTCTTTGCCGACGTGATGGATGCCGACGACGAGTTCTTCGACAAGTGCCTGGAAGGTTTTGCGATGTTCGCGCTGAACCAGGGCGAAGTGTGCACCTGTCCGTCGCGCGTGCTGGTCCAGGAATCGATCTACGAACGTTTTATTGAACGCGCACTGGCGCGCGTGGCCGCGATCAAGCAGGGCAATCCGCTCGATTCGCGCACGATGATCGGCGCCCAGGCCTCGCAGGAGCAGCTGGAAAAAATCCTGTCGTATCTGGACATCGGCCGCCAGGAAGGCGCCGAGGTGCTGGCCGGCGGCGAGCGCAACAACCAGGGCGGCGAACTGGCCGGCGGCTATTACGTGAAGCCGACCGTGTTCAAAGGCGATAACACGATGCGCGTTTTCCAGGAAGAGATCTTCGGGCCGGTCGTCTCCGTCACGACCTTCAAGGACGAAGCCGATGCGCTGCGCATCGCCAACGACACCCTGTATGGCCTGGGCGCCGGGCTGTGGACGCGCGACGCCTCGCGCGCCTTCCGCATGGGCCGCGCCATCCAGGCCGGCCGCGTCTGGACCAACTGCTACCACCTGTATCCGGCCCACGCCGCGTTCGGCGGCTATAAACAGTCGGGCATCGGCCGCGAGAATCACAAGATGATGCTCGACCACTACCAGCAGACCAAGAACCTCCTGGTCAGCTACAGCCCGAAAGCGCTCGGCTTCTTTTAATCATCCAGGGGAAGTGCGGTCCGGGTCCTGCCACACCGGCAGGGCTTGGGACCGGCGCGTCCCGCGATTCCGGAGCCACTACGATTCCGGAGTTAATTTACTACGGTTTCGGAGGTAGATGATGATGACTTCGCTCGAACGCGTAACGGCAACGCCCGCTGCGCTGGACTTCATCGAAGCGCTGCGGCAACGCCACGGCCCGCTGATGTTCTTCCAGTCCGGCGGCTGCTGCGACGGCAGCGCGCCGATGTGCTATCCGGCGGGCGAATTCAACCTGAGCGACAGCGATGTCTATCTCGGCAACCTCGGCGGCACGCCCTTCTACATGGGAATGGAGCAGTTCGGCTACTGGGAACACACGCAGCTGATCATCGACGTCGTCGCCGGCAACGGCGGCATGTTCTCGCTCGATAACGGCACCGGCCGCCGCTTCCTGACCCGTTCGCGCCTGTTTACCGACGACGAATGCGCGCTGCTGCGCACACAGCCGCCACGCCAATCCGCTTGACCGTAGCACTACCACAACAACAGGGAGACTATCGTGCAACAACCCATACTCTGGCTGCTCGCCAGCCTGACGGCGCTCGGCGCCGCGCAGGCGGCTGACGTCACCAACGCCATGCTCGCCAACGACGCCAAGGACACCAAAAGTGTCCTCTCGTTCGGCATGGGTACCGAAGGACAGCGTTATTCGCCGCTCACCAGGATCAATACCCGCACCGTGGGCCAGCTGGTGCCGGCCTGGTCGTTTTCCTTTGGCGGAGAGAAGCAGCGCGGCCAGGAATCGCAACCGCTGATCCACAACGGCAAAATGTTCGTCACCGCTTCCTACTCGCGCATCTTCGCCGTCGACCTGAAGACCGGCGCCAAGCTGTGGAAGTACGAGCACCGCCTGCCGGACGGGATCATGCCCTGCTGCGACGTGGTCAACCGCGGCGCCGCCCTGTACGGCAACCTGGTCATCTTCGGCACCCTCGACGCCCAGCTGGTCGCGCTCGACCAGAACACCGGCAAGGTGGTGTGGAAGGAAAAAGTGGACGACTACGCGGCCGGCTACTCGATGACGGCCGCGCCCCTGATCGCCAACGGCCTCTTGATGACGGGCGTGTCGGGCGGCGAATTCGGCGTCGTCGGCCGGGTCGAGGCGAGGAATCCGACGACCGGCGAACTCGTCTGGATGCGCCCGACGGTGGAAGGCCACATGGGCTACCGCTACGACAAGGAAGGAAAAGCCATCGAGAACGGCATCACCGGCACCGTCAACAAGAGCTGGCCGGGCGACCTGTGGAAGACCGGCGGCGCCTCGACCTGGATGGGCGGCACCTATGACGCGAGCACGGGTCTCGCCTATTTCGGCACCGGCAACCCGGCGCCCTGGAACAGCCACCTGCGCCCGGGCGACAACCTGTATTCGTCGTCGACCGTGGCGCTGGACGTGAAAACCGGCCAAATTAAATGGGCCTACCAGAACACGCCGAACGATTCCTGGGATTTCGATGGCGCCAACGAGTTCGTCACCTTCGACATGAACGGCAAGCGTTACGGCGGCAAGGCCGACCGCAACGGCTTCTTTTACGTGATCGACGCGAAAGACGGCAAGCTGCAGAACGCCTTCCCGTTCGTGCGAAAGATCACCTGGGCCAGCAGCATCGACCTGAAGACGGGACGCCCGAATTTCATCGCCGCCAACCGCCCGAGCGACCCGACCAAGGGCAACGGCGACGGCAAGAAGGGCTCGACCGTGTTCGCCGCACCGGCCTTCCTCGGCGCCAAGAACCAGATGCCGATGGCCTACAGCCCGCAAACGAACTTGTTCTACGTGCCGGCCAACGAGTGGGGCATGGACATCTGGAACGAACCGATCAGCTACAAGAAGGGCGGCGCCTTCCTCGGCGCCGGCTTCACCATCAGGCCGCTGTTCGACGACTACATCGGCGCCCTGCGCGCGGTCGATCCGAAGACCGGCAAGATCGTCTGGGAAGTCAAAAACAACGCGCCGCTGTGGGGTGGCGTCATGACCACGGCCGGCGGCCTGGTCTTCTACGGCACGCCGGAGGGCTACCTGAAAGCGCTCGACGCCAAGACCGGCAAGGAACTCTGGAAGTTCCAGACCGGCTCCGGCGTGGTGGCGCCGCCGGTGACGTGGGAAGAGGGCGGCGTCCAGTACGTGGCCGTGGTGTCCGGCTGGGGCGGCGCGGTGCCGCTGTGGGGCGGCGAAGTGGCGAAGAAGGTGAACTTCCTCGAGCAGGGCGGTTCGGTCTGGGTATTCAAGCTGGCCACCAGGATCTGACGCCTGCGCGGCCGACCTCCAACGGCCGCGCGGGGTGTGGTGCCTTTGCCGACGGTTGCGGCCGTCGGTTTTTTTTTACACTCTCGTTGGGTGGGCACGCCGTGCCCACATGGAATGCCGCACACCGTTTTCCCCGAAATGAAATGCAACCCCAACCCACCAACCACGCATCAAAATGCGTCTCGCCAACGCCGCGGGGCGCATCGTCACGGCAGGCGGCTTCGGTTGCGCACGTACCGCGTGGGCACGCAGTGCCCACCCTACGGGGACTCATCCTGTTGTTGATACTGATCTCTTCATCCGCCCTGGCCGGCGTCCTCTCGCGCGGGGACCTCGCCCGCCGTTTCCCGGCACCGCTCACCGTCGGCGAGCGCGCCGCCGATGTGCCGGCCTGGCCCCTGTTCAAACAAAACGGCACCGCCACCGACCTGGTCGGCTATGTCTTCGAGTCCGCCGACCTGGCCCCTATCCCCGGCTTTACCGGCGTGCCAATCAACCTGCTCGTCGCCATCGACCCGCAAGGCGTGTTCCTCGATGTCGCCGTGCTGTCGCAGCACGAACCGGTGTTCCTCGATGGCCTGGGCGAAGCGCCGCTGTTCGCCTTCGTCGCCCAGTACAAGGGGGCGTCGCTCGGCCAGAGCATCGAGGTCGGCGGGCCGGGCGGGCCGAACCGGGTGCGGCTCGACGGCGTGTCGAAGGCGACCGCCTCGGTGCGCATCATCAGCCAGAGCGTGCTGGCGGCGGCCTTGCAGGTGGCGCGCGCCAAACTCGGTTTTGCCGCCGGACGCGACCCGAGCCGCATCGCGCGCATCCGCAGCGACCTGTTCGAACCAATGGACGTACCTGCCTTGCGGCAGGCCGGCCTGCTCGCGCACCTGCGGGTGTTGAACCGCGATGTCGAGGCGCTGTTCGCCGGCAGCGCGGGCGCCGGCATCGACGCCGAGGCGCTGGCGCAGCCGGATGCGGTGTTCATCGACTTGTACCTGGCATGGGCCTCGGTCCCGGCGGCAGGACGCAAGCTGCTCGACGCCCCCAGCTGGCGCCGCCTCGCCAACCGCCTCGAGCCGGGCGACCACGCGTTGCTGGCCATGAGCGCGGGCCGCCACGGCATCCTGGCCGAGGACTTCGTGCGCGGCAGCGTGCCGGGCCGGATCGCGCTGCGCCAGGACCGGCTGCCGCTCGAACTGCGCGACCTGAACCTTGATTTGATACTGGCGCCCGCCGCGCAGCTGCCGGTCACCGAGATCGTGGCCCTGCGCGTGATTGCCCAGGCCGGGCTCGATCCAGCCCAGCCGCTGGATTTTGCGCTCCCCATCACGCGCAGCAAGGGCATCGTGTACCCGGAACAGATCACGCGCGAGCTGCGCCTGCGCTACAAGTTGCCCGCGCGTTTTTATATCGAAGCGGAAGCGGCTGCGCCGGCCTGGCATGCCAGCTGGCGCCAGCGCCTGCCGCATTTGATCGTGCTGGGCGCCGCGCTGGCGCTGCTCGGCGTGGCGCTGGCCTTCCCGCAGCGACTGGCGCGCGACGTCAAACGCCTGGCCTGGCTGCGCCGCGCCTGGCTGCTGTTCACGATTGTCTTCATCGGCTATGTGGCGCAGGCCCAGCTCTCGATCGTCAACATGACGGGTGTGCTGCAGGCCTTGAGCGCGGGACGCAGCCTGGGCTTTTTGCTGTTCGACCCGATGACGCTGGTGTTAATGGTCGTGGTGCTGGTGTCGCTGCTGGCCTGGGGCCGCGGCGCCTTCTGCGGCTGGCTCTGTCCGTACGGCGCGCTGCAGGAGCTGGCGGCATATGCCGGCAAGCTCGTACGCCTGCCGCAGCTGCGCATCAAGCGCCGCCTGGACCTGCGCCTGAAACGCGTTAAATATGGCGTGCTGGCGGCGATTGTCCTCGCAAGCCTGTTCGCGCCGGCCCTGTGCGACCGCCTGGTCGAGGTCGAACCGTTCAAAACCGCGATCACGCTCGGGTTTGTCCGCGCCTGGCCGTTCGTCGCCTGGGCGGCGGGGCTGCTGGCGCTGTCGATGGTGTCCTATAAATTCTTTTGCCGCTACCTGTGCCCGTTTGGCGCGGCGCTGGCCTTGCTTGGCAAGGTACGGATGCTGGACTGGATCCCGCGCCGCGCCGAATGCGGCACGCCCTGCCAGACCTGCCGCCACCGCTGCGCCTATGGCGCCATCGATGCAGGCGGCAAGGTGGAGTACGACGAATGCTTCCAGTGCCTGGACTGCGTGGCGATTATCGAGAGCGATGCGCTGTGCGCGCCACGCATCCTGGAACAGAAGCGTGCGCGGACGATTCCGATCGTGCCGGCGCTGTGAGGAGAATCGGAAAATGGAACGACGGCGATTTATGGCGGCCAGTCTCGGGTCGATGCTGGGGGCGCCGGCATGCGCGGCATCCCATGCGCCCCTGCATCGTGGCGCGGCACTGGCTTTCGGTACCACGGTCAGTGTCAGCGTGCGCCATGCCGATGCCCAGGTGGCGCGCATGGCGATCGCCGACGCGCTGGCGGCGGCCCGGATGATCGACCGCCTGATGAGTATCTACGATCCCGCCAGCGAAGTGGCTCGTTTGAATCGCGACGGTGTGCTGGCGCGGCCCGATCCGCATCTGCTGGCCGTCCTGCGCCATGCGCGCGCGCTCTCGCAATTGACCGCCGGCGCCTTCGACATCACCGTGCAGCCGCTGTGGCAGGCCGGCGCGCACGCGGCCAGCGCCGGCAGGCTCGCATCCAGCCGCGAACGCGAGCAGGCGCGCGCGCTGGTCGGCTGGAACCTGGTCGACGCCTCGCTTGAACGCGTGCTGCTGCGCCGGCCCGGCATGCGCATCACGCTCAACGGCCTGGCGCAGGGTTATGCCGCCGACCTGGCGCTGCGCGCGGTGCGCTCGCGCGGCGTGGTCCACGCCTTGCTCGATACCGGAGAATTTGCCGCCGGCGGCGATGCGGGCGCACGCCCCTGGCAGCTCGGCGTGCCCGATCCGCGCGCGCCCGGCCGTTTCGCCGCGGCGGTACGCCTCGACGGCCGCTGCGTCGCCACCTCGGGCGATTACGAAGCCGTGTTCTCGCCCGACTGCGTTCACCACCACATTTTCGATCCGGCCACCGGCGACTCGCCGCTGGAGCTGGCCAGCGTTACGGTGCTCGCGCCGAGCGGCATTGAAGCCGACGGCCTGTCGACCGCCTTCATGGTGTTGGGCAGCCGCGGCGCCCATGTGCTGGCCGCACGCCTGCCCGGCGTCGACCTGCTCACGATCGACAAGCCGGGCCGCGTGCGGCGTTCGCCCGGTTTTCCGGAAGCGGAATGAGCGGCCTACTTCAGGTGGGGCAGTTTGCGATAGATGGTATTGCGCGACACGCCGAGCGCGCGGGCAGTGGCCGAGACGTTGCCGCCGTGCGCCGCGAGCGATTTCAGGATGGCGCTCAATTCCAATTCTTCCAGGTTGGCGCCGTTGGCGATCATGCGCTCGGCGCTGACCATGGGCGCGATTGGCGCCGCCTGGTCGATATCGTCGAGGAAGTCGTCGGGCATGTGGCGCAGGCCGATTTCTTCCTCGTCGCCGGCCATGATGACCGCCGTGCGCAGCAGGTTGGTCAGCTGGCGGAAGTTGCCCGGCCATTTATGCTGGCGGAACAGGCGCAGCACCTCGTCCGACACCGTGTAGCTGCCGCCGTCCGACTCGAGGGCGAGGATCTTGCGCACCACGGTGTCCAGATCGGTCCGGTCGCGCAGCGGCGGCAATTTGAGCACCAGGCCGTTCAGGCGGTAGTACAGGTCTTCGCGGAACAGGCCGCGGGCGATGCGCTCGCGCAGGTTGTGGTTGGTGGCGCAAATCAGTTCCACGTTCACGGGAATCGACTTGCCGCTGCCGAGCGGCGTGACCATCCGCTCCTGCAGTACGCGCAGCAGGTGCGCCTGCAGGCCGACCGGCATGTCGCCGATCTCGTCGAGGAAGAGGGTGCCGCCGTTCGCCTGCAGGATTTTGCCGACTGCCCCCTTCTTGCGCGCGCCGGTAAAGGCGCCTTCTTCGTAGCCGAACAGTTCGGACTCGATCAGCGTTTCCGGAATCGAGGCGCAGTTCACGGCCACGAAGGGACCCTGCGCGCGTGGCGAGTCGTTGTGGATCGCCTGGGCCAGCAGTTCCTTGCCAGTGCCGGTCTCGCCCATGATCAGGATCGGAATATCGCGCCCAAGCACCTTGTTCACCTTGTCGATCACCAGGGCCAGCTGCGGGTCGCCCGTGTCGAGGTAGCGCAGACCGGACAGGCGGCGCGGGCGCGCGGCGGCGGGCGCCGGCACTGGGACCGGCGTCGTGGCCTCGCCGGGGCTGGTCAGCGCATGCACGCCGCTGTCCAGGCGCAGCTGGGCGCGTCCGCGCACGCGCACGCCGTTGTGCATGCACAGGTCGAGCAGGCCGGGCGCCGCCGTACGGTAGTGGTCGAACAGGGCCGCGACCGGCAAGCCGAACAGGGAGCTGAAGGTATGCGACTGCAGCGCAGGGTAGGACAGCCCGAGCTGGAACAGGCCGTTGCGGTTGGCGGCCAGGAAGCGTCCGCCGGGGCTGAAGGAGGCAATCCCTTCCATCAGCGTGCCGATGAACTCGGGCCGGGCGTGGAAGTGCAGCGTGATCGCATGCTCGAAGGTGGCCGAGAACAGCTGGTTCTCGATCATCAGCGCCGACATGCGCACCAGGGCCATCGTGTGCTTGTGGTAGCTGCGCTGGTCGCCGCTGACGTCGAGTACCCCGACCACGCGTCCCTGGTGGTCGGTGATCGGCGCGGCCGAGCAGGTCAGGAAATGGTTCGCGGCGAGGAAGTGCTGGTCCGCGTGGACCAGGGAAGGCGCTTTCTCGACGATGACGGTGCCGATCGCATTCGTGCCGCGCCGCTCTTCCGACCAGGCCACGCCGGGCGTGAGTGCGACCCGGTTGGCTTTTTCGAGGAAGTCGGCGTCGCCCAGGGAGTGGACAATGACGCCCTGTGCATCCGTCAGCAGCACCATGTTATGGGTGTTGACGATCTGCTGGTAGAGCGTCTCCATGGCCGGCACCGCATGGGTGTGCAGCATGCGGTTGCATTCAACCAGCAGCGACAGGTCGTTGCGGGGCAGCGGGCCGAAGTCCGGCCGAGCGCCCGGACACAGGCCATAGCCTTCGGAACGCCGGTGCGAGGTTTCGATGACGGCGGCCATCTCCCCGTTCCAGGCATTGCCGGGAAGGGGCGTCTTGGTGCCGCCCAGCCCTGAGGCAGAGTCGCGGTGCAACATTCCATGTCTCCTTTATGGCCCTGCCTGCGGCTCTCGTGCTGGAACTTGACTGTCCCATAATGTAGCACCTGTCCCGGAACTGAACAAACAATAGGCAGCTGCGCCACAGCCTGCGGGGCGACAGGGACGGCGCCTTGTTGTTATCTGTTGTATTAGCAAGGGCGATGCCAGTACGGTCTGCGAAAAAGGCCTTGCCCCAGGCAGGGGGCTTTGCTATGATTCGTCTCCTGCTTAAAACGACAACGAAACACAGTGTTGTGTTGACAGCAGGAAGCTGCGGAAAACGCGGTGCACGAAAGAAAAAGATGTTGATGATAAGCGCGAAATACTGCATAATCTCATCTCTCTGCTACTGACAAACAAAACGCTTTGTCGACAAGTAGCAAGCAGGTCCGAATACAAGTTCTTTAAAAATTAACAGTCGATAAGTGTGGGCGTTTGATGAAGGTGCCAGTGACTTCGGTCACTGATTACTTAAATTATCAAATGTTCACAAAAAAGAAATAGCGTTGTCTCAGCAATGAGATGACGGTCAGTATTTTGAGTGAGCGACCCGCTAGCAATAGCGGTGGCAGCAATGCCA
>JANNNC010000072.1:0-31818 GCA_031398335.1 Massilia sp. | reverse complement strand
AACACCCTGTTCGCCGTCAAGCGCCTCATCGGCCGCAAGTACGACGAGAAGGAAGTCCAGAAAGACATCGGCCTGATGCCGTATGCGATCGTCAAGGCCGACAACGGCGACGCCTGGATCGGCGTGCGCGACAAGAAGCTGGCGGCCCAGCAAGTGTCGGCTGAAATCCTGCGCAAGATGAAGAAGACCGCCGAAGACTACCTCGGCGAAGAAGTCACCGAAGCGGTCATCACCGTGCCGGCCTATTTCAACGACTCGCAGCGCCAGGCAACCAAGGACGCCGGCCGCATCGCGGGCCTGGACGTCAAGCGCATCATCAACGAGCCGACCGCGGCCGCGCTGGCCTTCGGCCTGGACAAGACCGAAAAGGGCGACCGCAAGATCGCCGTGTATGACCTCGGTGGCGGCACCTTCGACGTCTCGATCATCGAGATCGCGGACGTGGACGGCGAGAAGCAGTTCGAAGTGCTGTCGACCAACGGCGATACGTTCCTGGGCGGCGAAGACTTCGACCAGCGCATCATCGATTACATCATCGACGAATTCAAGAAGATCAACGGCCTCGACCTGTCGAAAGACGCGATCGCCCTGCAGCGCATCAAGGCGTCGGCCGAGCGCGCCAAGATCGAACTGTCGTCGTCGCAGCAGACCGAAATCAACGAGCCGTACATCGCCATGGCGAACGGGGCGCCGGTCCACCTGAACCTGAAAATGACCCGTGCCAAGCTCGAGTCGCTGGTCGAGGAACTGATCGCGAAAACCATCGAGCCATGCCGCATCGCCATCAAGGATGCCGGCGTCAAGGTCACCGACATCGACGACATCATCCTGGTCGGCGGCATGACCCGCATGCCGAAGGTGCAGGAAAAAGTGAAGGAGTTCTTCGGCAAGGATCCACGCAAGGACGTGAACCCGGACGAAGCCGTCGCCGTCGGCGCCGCCATCCAGGGCTCGGTCCTGTCGGGCGAACGCAAGGACTTGCTGCTGCTGGACGTCACGCCTCTGTCGCTGGGGATCGAAACCCTGGGCGGCGTGATGACCAAGATGATCCACAAGAACACCACGATCCCGACCAAGTTCTCGCAGGTGTTCTCGACCGCCGACGACAACCAGCCAGCGGTCACCATCAAGGTCTATCAGGGCGAGCGTGAAATCGCCGCCGGCAACAAGGGCCTGGGCGAATTCAATCTCGAGGGGATCCCGCCGGCATCGCGCGGCACCCCGCAGATCGAAGTGACCTTCGACATCGACGCCAACGGCATCCTGCACGTCGGCGCGAAAGACAAGGCCACCGGCAAGGAAAACAAGATCACCATCAAGGCGAACTCGGGCCTGACCGAGGACGAGATCCAGAAGATGGTGAAGGACGCCGAGCTGAACGCCGAGGAAGACAAGAAGGTCAAGGAACTGGCCGAGTCGCGCAACCAGGCCGACGCGCTGGTGCACTCGACGCGCAAGTCGCTGACCGAATACGGCGACAAGCTGGAAGCGGGCGAGAAGGAGAAGATCGAAGCCGCCATCAGCGACCTCGAAGGCTCGATCAAGTCCGGCGACAAGGCCGACATCGACAACAAGACGGCCGCTCTCACGACCGCCGCGCAAAAGCTGGGCGAGAAGATGTACGCCGACATGCAGGCGCAGCAGGCAGGTGGTGCGGGCGCTGAAGGTGGCGCGCAGCAGGGCGGCGCCGAAGCCTCGAGCCAGGCTGACGACGTCGTCGATGCCGACTTCAAGGAAGTGAAAGACGCGAAGTAATCCGATCGCGTACGGGAAGGTCACTGACCTTCCTGGAACGGCCGAGCCGACGTAGCCTGACAGGTACGCGGCTCGGTTTTTTTGCTCAGACAGTTTGATTCAGTAGACAACAGCAAGGTGCCAAATGGCAAAGCGTGATTTTTACGAGATCCTTGGGGTCGCAAAGGGTGCTTCGGAAGAAGAAATTAAAAAGTCTTATCGCAAGCTGGCGATGAAGTACCACCCTGACCGCAATCCCGACAACAAGGAAGCGGAAGAGAAGTTCAAGGAGGTCAAAGAGGCCTACGAGATGCTCACCAATCCGGAGAAGCGCGAAGCGTATGACCGTTACGGTCATGCCGGCGTCGACCCGAACATGGGCGGCGGCGGCGGCTTTGGCGGCGGCGCCGGCGGTTTCGGCGATGCCTTCGGCGATATCTTCGGCGACATCTTCGGTGGCGGACGTGGCGGGCGCAGTGCCGGCGGACCGCAGGTCTACCGCGGCGCCGACTTGCGCTACAACCTCGAAATCACGCTCGAGCAGGCCGCCAACGGCTTCGACACGACGATCCGCGTGCCGAGCTGGGACAAGTGCGACACCTGCCACGGCAGCGGCGCCAAGCCCGGCACGCAGCCGGTCACCTGCACCACCTGCGCCGGCCACGGCCAGGTGCGCATGCAGCAGGGTTTCTTCAGCATTCAGCAAACCTGCCCGAAGTGCCACGGCAGCGGCAAGATGATTCCGGAACCGTGCGCGGCCTGCTCGGGCGCCGGCCGTATCAAGCGCAACAAGACGCTGGAAGTGAAAATTCCAGCCGGTATCGACAACGGCATGCGCATCCGCTCGACCGGCAACGGCGAACCGGGCACGAATGGCGGTCCGTCGGGCGACCTGTACGTGGAGATCCATATCAAGCCGCACGCCGTGTTCCAGCGTGAGGGCGACGACTTGCATTGCGAAATGCCGATCTCATTCACGAAAGCGGCCATCGGCGGCGAAATCGAAGTGCCGACCTTGACCGGCAAGGTCTCGTTCACGGTGCCGGAAGGCACGCAGACGGGCAAGACTTTCCGCCTCAAGGGCAAGGGCATCAAGGGCGTGCGTTCGGGTTATGCGGGCGATTTGTTCTGCCACATGATCGTCGAAACCCCGGTGAAACTGACCGAAAAGCAGAAAGACCTGCTGCGCGAGTTCGAGCGCATGACGGTCGAAGGCGGCGCCAAGCACAGCCCGCAGAGCAAGGGCTGGATGGACAAAGTGAAAGACTTCTTTGAATAAGCAGTGTTTCAATGACCGCTGAGTGGCGCAAGTCCTCGGCGGTTTTTTTATGCCGGCCGCGGTCTCAAGCTTGCGTTTACAATATTGGATTCTCGCCAAACGTCACGGCGGTGCAGCGTGCCGTGGCGCGCACAACCCAAGGGGAAAGCATTGGAAAATAAAATGAGCGGCGTCACCGCAGAAGACCTGTTCGAACGCAACCGCAAGTGGGCGGCGTCGATGATCGAGGAAGACCCGAATTTCTTCAAATCCCTGGCCGCCCAGCAAGCGCCGGAATACCTGTGGATTGGCTGCTCGGACAGCCGCGTGCCGGCCAATGAACTGCTGGGCATGGCGCCGGGCGAACTGTTCGTGCACCGCAACATCGCCAACGTCGTCGTCCATTCGGACCTGAACTGCCTCTCCGTGCTGCAGTTCGCGATCGACGTGTTGAAGGTCAAGCACATCATCATCTGCGGCCACTACGGCTGCTCGGGCGTGCATGCGGCCCTGACCGATACCCGGGTCGGCTTAGCCGATAATTGGCTGGGCCATGTGCGCGACGTGCGCGACAAGCACGGCAAATACCTCGGCAACGTGGCGGGCAAGTCGGCCACGAACCGCCTGGTCGAACTGAACGTGGCCGAGCAGGTCATCAACGTGGCGCAGACGACGATCGTGCGCGACGCCTGGGAACGCGGCCAGCCGCTGACCATCCACAGCTGGGTTTACGGCGTGCACGACGGCCTGCTGCGCGACCTGGGCATCACGGTCAGCAGCCACGCCGAGATCGCCCCGAAACTCGAAGTCGTGCTCGACGGCTACCGCGACCGCGGAGAAGACCTGTGAACGATGCGGCCGGGCAGGGAGAATTAGCCCGCCTGCGCGCGCTTGTACGTGTCTTTGTCGGCGAGCGCGACTGGGACCAGTTCCACACGCCGAAGAATTTGTCGTCGGCGCTGTCGGTCGAGGCCGCCGAATTGCTGGAACATTTTCAATGGCTGCAGCACGGCCGCGCCGACGAACTCGGTCCGTACAAGCTGGAACAAGTGCGCCACGAAATGGCCGACGTGCTGGTCTACCTGGTGCGCCTGGCCGACAAGCTCGACGTCGACCTGATGGCGGCGGTCGAGGAAAAAATGATCCTCAACCGCGCCAAGTACCCGGCCGATAAAGTGCGCGGCGACGCGCGCAAGTACCACGAGTACAAGGATGCTTGATCGTAGCGTGGCGTTCTCTGACGCCGGAAAACGCCCGTGACGGCTGCGTAACGCAGGGTGGGCTCCGTGCCCACCCTGCCGTGCGCGACGTCCTGGGCAGCGCGCGAATGCCTTTAGAACGCCACGAGACTGCCCCAGGCGCTCGTGCACTTGTGATCCGCATCGAAGGTGCTCAAGGGCGCGACACCCCCACCCGAGGCAACATCCAGCGCCAGGATGGTCGACGGTCCGGTGAACGCCGGCCAGGTCGCCGGCACGGTGCCGCCGCTGTTCGGATTCCCCGTTTTCGCGAAATTGCTCCAGTAACGCGTCATCGCCGTCTGCAACGCACGCCGCTCGGCATTGCCGAGGTCGCCAAGGTTGTACAGGTATTGCAGGTCGTACGAGTGCGCCGCGCCCTGCGGGAAGCTCAGGTAATAGCTGCCGTTGGCCACGCCCACCGTGGGCAAGGCCGTCTGGTCGCGGAATTCGTACATCCATACCGGCGAACCCTGGGCGACGATGCGCTGCGACGTGCGCAGGGCGGGGCAGGAGAAGCCCAGGTCGGTTGCCATGGCGGACACTGCCAAACTGGGCTGCAGCGCCGGATTGCTGCCGTAGTTGGCCAGCGGATAAAGCCTGGTGACGATGTCGGCCACGTTGGCGCCCGACCCCGCCGTCAGGCCGGCAACCGTCGGGGCATAACCCGCGGGCGGCAGCGCGAAGCTGGTGTTGGCCGGGTCAAAATTCGGCGGCGATGCCGCTGCCCTGCGCGCCGCCTCGTTGATCGCGATGTACAGCGTGTATTCGTTTTCGTTGGTGCCGTTCACGGTCGGCACCTTGATGTTCTCGCCGGCGGCGAAGGTCGCCTTGACCGACTTCGTCAGCACCTTGCCGTCGACGGAGGGCACCATGATCGGCAAGGCCGTGCTGATGGCGTTGGCGAGATAAGTGCGGATCACCGGCTCCGGCAGGCTGCGCAGGCAGGTCGCCGTGACCGCGCCGGCGTTGCACGCGATTCCCGTGACGCCGGCCGCTTTGGCCGCATTGATCGCCGTGTCGGCGATGGCGGCGCTGGTGGCCCCCATCTGCGCCGCGTTGAGCTGGCGGTCGTTGCCGTAGTTCCCGCTCTGGATCATGGCCTTGCTGAACAGGCCCTTCGATCCGGGCGAGGCGAGATGGGTCATCACGCTGAAGCCGCCGGCCGATTCGCCGAAGACCGTGACATTGTTCTTGTCGCCCGCGAACTGGACAATATTGTCCTGTACCCATTTCAAGGCGGCCTGCTGGTCCATGATGCCGTAGTTGCCGGCGGCGCCATCGACTGCCAGCGTCGGATGCGCGAGAAAACCCATGGCGCCGAGGCGGTAGGCGACGTTGACGACAATCACGCCCTTGTTCACCAGCGGCGACGGGTCGGCATAGACCGCGGTGCCGCCCGTATTGAAGGCGCCGCCATGCAGGTTGACCATCACCGGGAAGGGGCCCAGGCCGGTTGGCGCGTGGACGTCGAGGTAGAGGCAGTCCTCGCTGTCGCCCGCCATCCGGAACGGGCTGGCGCTGGTCTGCAGGCAGGGCGCGGCCGATGTGGTGGCGGCCAGGGTCGTGGTCCAGGGCTGCGGCGCAGCCGGCGCGGTCCAGCGTCGCTCGCCGACCGGGGGCGCCGCGAACGGAATGGCGAAATAGCTGCGCATGCCGACGCGGTCGATGGCCCTGACCTCGCCGCCGGCGGTACGCACGACATCCATGGCGCTGCTCGGGTCCGAGTAGTCGCCGCCGCACGCGGCAAGCACGGCAACGACGCTCGAGGCGAGCACCGTTTTCATAGGGCGGGGGTGATGCGACGCTGTCTTTTTCACTGCGTGTCTCCTTGTTGGTTGACGTTCCGTCGGGGCGTAATGAGGTTGACCAATTGTTTATTGTCAATTGATCATAGCTGGTTATTGACTAGCGCGGAGCGAATACGGAGCAGCCAGGAGGGGGCGGGCGGGCCGTGCCGCCCCCCGCATATCAGCGGCAATGCAGGCCCAGGACCCCGTCCGAGCTGCGGATGCCGAGGATGTCCATCAGCCTTTCCAGTTCCTTGCCGGCTTGCTCGCGCGCTTCGGCATTCGCGGCGTCAACCGCGTCGAGCGTGTTCTGGAACTGCCGCATGACCCAGAACTTGGTCGGGTGCGCTTCGACCCCCGCCAGCAGCGTGTCCATCAGCGCATCGAGCAAGCGCGACAGGCCGTCAGGCTTCGGACCCGCCCGATATGCCCGCAACCCATCGAGCACCCGCGGCACGATGAACAGCGGCGCATCGACGACATTGGCCAGCGGGTCGCGCGCCACCTAGACGCCGCCCATGCAGATGTATTTCACGACCAGGTAGTCGTCCATCCCGTAAATGGAGCCTTCGCGTCCCAGCCCCGATTGCTTGACGCCGCCGAAGGGCGCCACTTCGGTCGAAATCAGGCCGGTGTTCACGCCCACCATCCCGGTCTCGATCTGCTCGGCGACGCGCCAGACGCGGCCGATGTCGCGCGAATAGAAATACGAGGCCAGGCCGAACTCGGTGTTGTTCGCCATGGCGATGACCTCGTCTTCGGTCTGAAAGCGGAACAGCGGCGCCAGCGGGCCGAAGGTTTCCTCGCGCGCCACGGCCATGTCCTGGGTGACGTCGGCCAGCACGGTCGGCTGGAAGAAGCTGTGGCCGAGTTCGTGGCGCTTGCCGCCCAGCAGCAGGCGCGCGCCCTTGCCGAGGGCGTCGGCAATGTGCTGCTCGACTTTCACGACGGCCTTTTCTTCGATCAGCGGTCCCTGGTTCACGCCGGCTTCGACGCCGTTCCCGACTTTCAGTGCTCCGACCGCCGCGACCAGCTTCTCGGCGAAGGCGTCGTAGACGCCATCCTGCACATAAATCCGGTTGGCGCAGACGCAGGTCTGGCCGGCATTCCTGTATTTCGAGGCAATTGCCCCTTCCACGGCGGCATCCAGGTCTGCGTCGTCGAACACGATGAACGAGGCGTTGCCGCCCAGTTCCAGCGAGATTTTCTTGATCGTCGGCGCGCATTGTTCCATCAGCAAACGGCCGACCGCGGTCGAGCCGGTAAAACTGAGCTTGCGCACGGTCGGGTTGCTGGTCATTTCGCCGCCGATGGCCTTGGAGTCGCCCACCACGATGCTGAACACGCCTTTCGGCACGCCCGCGCGCTCGGCCAGCACGGCCAGGGCCAGCGCCGAATACGGCGTCAGTTCGGCCGGCTTCAGGACGATCGGGCAGCCGGCGGCCAGTGCCGGGCCCACCTTGCGGGTGATCATCGCGGCCGGGAAGTTCCACGGGGTGATCGCCGCGCACACGCCGATCGGCTCCTTGGTGACGACGATGCGGCGGTCCGGCCAGGGCGATTGCAGGGTGTCGCCGGCGACGCGCTTGGCTTGTTCGCCGAACCACTCGAAGAAGGACGCGGCATACGCCACTTCGCCTGTCGCTTCCGCCAGCGGTTTGCCTTGCTCGGCCGTCATGATGAGCGCCAGGTCGTCGGCGTTTTCCAGCATCAGGTCGCTCCACTTGCGCAGCACCAGGCTGCGCTCGCGCGCGGTTTTCTTGCGCCAGGCCGGCCAGGCGGCGGCCGCGGCGCCGATCGCACGCCGGGTTTCCTGGGCACCCATGTGCGGCACCGTGCCCAGCTTGTCGCCGGTCGCCGGGTTGATGACGTCCACCGTGGCGGCATCGTTCGCATCGCACCACTCGCCGTCGATATAGGCTTGCTGGCGCAAGAGTGTCGGGTCTTTCAGGTTCAGCATGGGGTTCCTCGTTCCGGTCAGACGATGGCAAAACGACATAGTAGACCGTTTTTCATCGCTGCTGGTTCGGGCGACTGACTCGTCGTGTTGGCATCACGCCTGAGTTAACGTTAAACTTTTGTTATGAAACTGCGGATTTATCGGCAGATCGGCTACTCGCACTCGGACCAGATTGCTCGTATGATGGTCCCAGTGCGCTCACGACAAGGTAGAAACCATGCGCCCCATCGTTATCGTTCCAGCATGCACGCGTGACTTCGGCGAACACCCGTACCACGCGGCCCAGTACAAGTATGTCGACGCCATCGTCCTCGGCGCCGACTGTGCGCCCATGATCCTGCCTTCCCTCGGCAAGGATCTCGACCTGGAGACGATGCTGCAGCTGTGCGATGGGATCATGCTCACCGGTTCCGCCTCGAATGTGCACCCCAGCTATTACTCGCAAGAGGTGCTCGACCCGTCTCTGCCGCAAGACCCTGCGCGCGACGAAACGACCTTGCCGCTGATCCGGGCGGCGGTTGGACGGGGCATTCCGATCATCGCGATCTGCCGCGGTTTCCAGGAGATGAACGTGGCACTCGGCGGCTCGCTGCACCAGGCGGTGCAGCTGGTGGAAGGCAAGTTCGACCACCGCGAAAAACCCGAACTCGGCATGGATGAGCAATATGGCGACGCCCACAAAATCACGCTGACCCCGGGCGGCATGCTGCACGGGATCGTCGGTGCCGACGAAATTCCCGTCAATTCGCTGCACGGGCAGGGCGTCAACGAACTGGCGCCGGGACTGGTCACCGAGGCCGTCGCCGAAGATGGCCTGGTCGAAGCGTTTTCGGTCGGCGCCGCGCCCGGCTTTACGCTGGCGGTGCAATGGCACCCCGAGTGGCGCATCACGCACAATCCGTATTCCATGAAGATGTTCGGCGCCTTCGGCCAGGCTTGCCGCGACTACCGCGCCAAAAAACAGGGACTGTCATGACCGCCTGCACAAACCGGGCGGCGCGATGGGCGGCGCGTCCTGTCCCTTGGCTCTGCCTCGTTTCTCTCCCCACCTATGTGCAGGGCGCCGCGTTGCGCCCTGCGACCCCGAACTGAACGAGAGGCAATGATGGCAATCCGCGAGAATTTTTCCTACACCGACATGGACGAGTGGCTCAATGCCAAGCGCGTCACCGAAATCGAATGCCTGGTGCCCGACCTGACCGGCGTTGCCCGTGGCAAGATCCTGCCGCGGACCAAATTTACCGAAGAGCGCGGCATGCGCCTGCCGGAAGCCGTGCTCGGCATGACCGTCACCGGCAACTCGCCGACGGACGACGAAGCCTACGACCGCGCCATTTCCGCCACCGACCGCGACATGATCCTGAAGGCCGATCCCACCACCATCACGATGGTGCCGTGGGCGGTCGACCAGACCGCGCAAGTGATCCACGACTGCTATTTCGCCAATGGAGAATTGGTCGATTTCGCCCCGCGCACGGTGCTGCGCCGGGTGCTGAAACTGTACGAGGAAAAGGGCTGGAAACCGCTGGTCGCGCCCGAACTCGAGTTTTACCTGACGGCGAAAAACATCGACCCCGACTTGCCGCTGGCCGCCCCGATCGGCCGCAGCGGCCGCGCCGAAACCAGCCGCCAGGTCTACAGCATCGACGCCGTCAACGAATTCGATCCGCTGTTCGAAGACATCTACGATTACTGCGACCTGATGAACCTCGACGTCGACACCCTGATCCACGAGATCGGCGCCGGCCAGATGGAAATCAATTTCCAGCACGGCGATCCGCTCGGCCTGGCCGACAAGGTGTTTTATTTCAAGCGCACCCTGCGCGAAGCGGCGCTGAAGCACGACATGTACGCCACCTTCATGGCCAAGCCGATGGCGGGCGAGCCGGGCTCGGCGATGCACGTGCACCAGAGCGTGGTCGACGCCAGGACCGGACGCAATATCTTCAGCGGCGAGGACGGAAAGGCCTCGAAGCTGTTCCACCAGTACATCGGCGGCCTGCAGCGCTACATGCCGTCGGCCATGGCGATCATCGCGCCTTACGTCAATTCCTACCGCCGCATCGTGCGCCACACCGCCGCGCCGATCAACCTGCAATGGGGCATCGACAACCGCACCGTGGGCTTCCGCGTGCCGGTATCGGGCGCGCAGGACCGCCGCATCGAGAACCGCATCATCGGCGCCGACGCCAATCCTTATCTGGCATTGGCCGTGACCCTGGCCTGCGGTTACCTCGGCATGGTCGACGCGCTCGAGCCGACCGCGATCGTCGAGGGCAGCGCCTACAAGATGGCGGTCGAACTGCCGCAGGGCTTGCCGGAAGCGCTGCACCTGTTGCGTAAGGAGGCGCGCCTGCGCGAAGTGCTGGGCGACCGCTTTATTGATGTGTATTCTGCGATCAAGGAACTCGAGCACCAGGAGTTCATGACCGTGATCAGCCCGTGGGAGCGCGAGCACCTGCTGCTGCACGTCTGACCAGGAACCCATCCACCATAAAAAACGAGGTGCCATCATGGCAGCCGACGATACGGCGGCACTTGCCGCCAGCATGACCGCCGCGGGTGTGCCGGACGCGGAAACGTTCGATACCCGCGCCATCCAGGCGCTCGACGCGGCGCATTTCCTGCACCCGTTCACCGACCACGCCGCCTTGCGCGACAAGGGCGTGCGCGTGATCGTGCGCGGGCAGGGCGTGCATTTGTGGGATTCCGAAGGCGGCCAGCTGATCGACGGCATGTCGGGACTATGGTGCGTGAACGTGGGCTATGGCCGCACGTCGATCTCGCAGGCGGTGTACCGGCAGATGGAAACGCTGCCCTTCTATAACAGTTTTTTCAACACCACCAATGTGCCGGCCGTGCACCTGGCCGCCGAACTGGTCGCGCTCGCGCCGCCGCAGTTCAGCCACGTGTTCTTCACCGGCTCCGGCTCGGAAGCGAACGACACCATCGTGCGCATGGTGCGGCGCTACTGGGACATCCTCGGCCAGCCCGAACGGCAAGTCATCATCAGCCGCTACAACGCCTACCACGGCAGCACCATGGCCGGCGCCTCGCTGGGCGGGATGGCCGGCATGCACGCCCAGGGCGGCCTGCCGATTCCCGGCATCCGCCACATCGGCCAGCCGAACTATGCCGAACACGGCCATGGCATGAGCGAGAACGCCTTCGGCCTGGTGGCGGCAGCCTGGCTCGAGCAAGACATCCTGGCGGCCGGCCCGGACAAGGTCGCGGCCTTTATCGGCGAACCGGTGCAGGGCGCCGGCGGCGTCATCATCCCACCGGCCACCTATTGGCCGGAAGTGCAGCGCATCTGCGACAAGTACGGCATCCTGCTGGTCGCCGACGAAGTCATCTGCGGCTTCGGACGCCTCGGCGCCTGGTTCGGCTCGGAACTGATGGGCATGCGGCCCGATTTGATCAGCTTTGCCAAGGGCGTTACCTCGGGCTACGTGCCGCTCGGCGGCGTGCTGGTCGGCAAACGCGTGGCGCATGCGCTGGTCGAGCAGGGTGGCGACTTCAACCACGGTTTTACGTATTCCGGCCACCCGGTCGCCTGCGCCGCGGCGCTGGAAAACCTGCGCATCCTGCGCGAAGAGCGGCTGGTGGAAAAGGTGGCGCTGGAAACCGGGCCGCATCTGAAGGCCGCATTCAACAAGCTGGCGACGCATCCGCTGGTGGGCCACGCCGAGAGTTGCGGAATGGTGGCAGGGCTGAACCTGGTGCGCGTGAAAGGCGCGACTGCGCACGAATGCGAGCGTTTCGACCCTGCGCTGGGGGTCGGGATGGTCTGCCGCGGCTATATGTTCGACAACGGCGTCATCATGCGCGCCGTGGGCGACCGCATGATCGTGGCGCCGCCGCTGGTAATGACGAAGGCCGAGATCGACGAGATGGCGGCGCGGATCTGGGATTGCCTGGATCTGACCCTGGCCGAGGTAACGGCGCGCGGCTGGCGATAACGCGTTCAGCCAGCGTTCGATCATCCGGGCTGCGTCCCTGCTTCCCTGCGTCAGGCGCCTGCCTGAATCGTCTTCGACGGCTCGGTCCGGTTCTTCAAGACCTGCGGCGCCAGCGAGCCGATGAACATGCCCGCAAATGCCGCGATCAAGCCGGCCAGCTGCCCCGGGAAAGCCTCGCCCAGCGTTGAAATCTGCGGGAAGAACGCAATCCACACGATCATTCCGGCGCCGATCGACAGGATCGCGCCCTGGGTCGTGGCGCGCTTCCAGTACAGGCCCATCACCAGCGGCACGAACGCGGCCACCAGCGTCACCTGGTAGGCCGACGACACCAGCTCATAGATCGAGGTGCCTTCCATCGCGATCGCGTACGCCAGTACCAGGGCGGCAAACACGACGATGGTCACGCGCATGGCGAACAATTGCTGCTTGTCGCTCAGGCCCGGGCGCAGGTTCTTCAGGATGTTTTCCGTAAAGCTGGTCGATGGCGCCAGCAGGGTGGCCGACGAGGTGCTCTTGATGGCCGAGAGCAGGGCGCCGAAGAACAGGATCTGCATAATCAGCGGCATCTTGGTCATGACAAACGTCGGCAGCAGGCGCTGGTAGTCGTTCTTGGCGATGTCGAGGGCGTTGTCGCCCATGACGACGACCGCGGCGGCGACGATGAACATCGGCACGAAGCCAAAGACGATGTAGCTGGCGCCGCCGATCACGGCGCCGGTGCGCGCCGTCGGCGCATCTTTTGCGGACATCACGCGCTGGAACACGTCCTGCTGCGGGATGCTGCCGAACATCATCGTGATGGCCGCGCCGATAAAGAATGCGATATCGGTGAAGGTCGGTTCCGGCCAGATGCGCCACAGGTCGGCGCTCTGCGCCATGTCGAGCACGCGTCCAGGGCCGCCGGCCAGGTCGGCGGCAAAGAAGGCGATGATTGTCAGGCCGACCACGAGCACGATCATCTGGATGAAGTCGGTCAGCGCGACGGCGAGGAAACCGCCTACCACCACATAGATCAGCACGGCGAGCGTGCCGATCACCATGCCCACCGCCGGGGCCATCGCACCATTCGTCAGTACCGAGAACACCAGGCCGAGCGCCGTGATCTGGGCCGCGACCCAGCCGAGGTAGCTGAGGATGATGGCGACCGAACAGAAAATTTCAATGCCCTTGCCATAGCGCTCGCGGTAGTAATCGCCAATCGTCAGCAGGTTCAATTTATAAAGCTTGGTGGCGAAGAACAGGCCGACCAGGATCAGGCAGGTGCCGGCGCCGAACGGGTCTTCGATGACGGCGTTCAGGCCGCCCTGCACGAACTTGGCGGGTACGCCCATCACGGTCTCGGCGCCGAACCAGGTGGCAAAGGTCGTCGTGATCACCATGATCAGGGGCAGGCTGCGCCCGGCAACGGCGAAGTCACTGGTATTCTTGATGCGCGTACCTGCCCAAACCCCCAGCGCCAGCGTGCCCAGCAGGTAGATCACGACGCAGGTAATCAGTGTGTAGTTCATGGTGGCAGAGGCTCCGGGGGTGAATATTATCTGGCGGAAAAATGGGCGATTATAGCGGCAGAACTTCCTTGCCGGACGAAGTCGGGGCCGTTTTTCCTTGTGTTTTACTTACTTTAGAAGGAACACTGGCATGCCAACAACACCATGGCACGAACGTGCCGCCGAACTGGCGATCGACGGGCGCGCTTTCATCGATGGTGCGCGGATCGCGGCCCGCTCGGGCGCGCGTTTCGATTGCCTGTCCCCGGTCGACGGCCGCAAGCTGGCGGAAGTGGCGCGCTGCGACGGCCAGGACGTCGACGCCGCCGTCAGGGTCGCCCGCGCCGCTTTTGAAGACCGCAGATGGGCCGGCAAGGCGCCCGCCGAGCGCAAGAAAATCCTGATCCGCTTCGCCGACCTGATGCTGGCCAACCGCGACGAGCTGGCGCTGCTGGAAACCCTCGACATGGGCAAACCGATCCGCTACAGCCGCAGCGTCGACGTGCCGGCGGCGCAGAACTGCATCCGCTGGTATGGCGAAGCGATCGACAAGATCTACGACCAGGTCGCGCCCACCTCCGAGCAAAGCCTGGCCCTGATCACGCGCGAACCGGTCGGCGTGGTGGCCGCCATCATTCCCTGGAACTACCCGATGCTGATGGCGTCCTGGAAGATCGGCCCGGCGCTGGCCGCCGGCAACAGCCTGGTCCTGAAACCTTCTGAAAAGTCGCCGCTCTCCGCGCTGCGCCTGGCCGAACTGGCGCTGGAGGCGGGCGTGCCGGCGGGTGTCTTCAATGTCGTGCCGGGCTTTGGCGATGAGGCGGGACGCGCACTCGGGCTGCACATGGATGTCGATTGCATCGCGTTCACCGGTTCCACGCGCACCGGCAAGCAGATCCTGCAAATGGCCGGCCAGTCGAATCTGAAACGCGCCTGGACAGAATTGGGCGGCAAGTCGGCGAACATCGTCTGCGCCGATTGTCCGGACCTCGACGCGGCCGTGTCCGCCGCCATCGGCTCGATCTATTTTAATCAGGGCGAAAGTTGTAATGCCCCTTCACGCCTGTTTGTCGAGGCGTCGATCAAGGATGCCTTCCTCGATAAAGCGTTAACAATGATCCCGGACTTCGCGCCGGGCGACCCGTTGATTGAGGCCACCGTGATGGGCGCGATCGTCGACCCGATCCAGATGAAAACCGTGCTCGGTTATATCGAAGCGGGCAAGGCGGACGGCGCGCGCCTGCTGGCCGGCGGCGCAGCAAGCAGGGTCGAGTCTGGCGGGCTGTACATCGAGCCGACCCTGTTCGACGGCGTCGACGCGACGATGCGCATCGCGCGCGAGGAAATTTTCGGGCCGGTGCTGTCGGTCCTGTCGTTCACCGACCTCGACGAGGCGGTACGCCAGGCCAATGCCACGCCCTATGGCCTGGCGGCGGGGGTGTGGACGGCGGACTTGAGTAAAGCGATCCGCACTTCGCGGGCGCTGCGGGCCGGCACCGTGCACGTGAACCAGTACGACAACGACGACATCACGGTGCCCTTCGGCGGTTATAAACAGTCGGGTAACGGAAGGGACAAGTCGCTGCACGCGTTCGACAAATATACGGAATTAAAAACCACGTGGATTCAGGTGGGGTAAACGAAAAAAGCGGGATCGCGTCGGCGATACCCGCTTCGGTTGGCCAGGTAGCCGGCCGCTTATGGTTTGTAGTACTTGATGGTGCTCATCGCCGCGCCGGCGCCGGTCAGCGTGATCTTCGAGCCTTCTGGCAGGTAGAAGGTGTTGGCTGAGCCGGTCACGGTGGCCGGCGTGGCGCTGGGCTTGAAGACAAAGGTAGTTGAAGCACCTGTCACCGTCATCGTGCCGCCAGGCTGGGCTGCGCCGACCCAGAAACTGTTCAGGTTGCCGCCCACGGTCAGGTCGGTGACCTTGTTGAACCCGATCTGGTAATCCCCGCCCGAGGTGTCGGTTGTCATGCGGCCGGCACTGTAGTTGCTACCGGTTGGGGCCGGTGGCGTTGCCGGTGCGGTTCCCGAACTGCCGCCGCCACCGCCACGGGCGCTCAGCAGGGCGGCGATCAGCACATATGGAAGAGACTTGATCATGATGGTGCTCCTGTTCGCGCCGCACGTGAACTCCTACCGGCGCCTGTCGCGTTTTCAATCGGCGCCGACCAATGTGCACTGGGGCTACGACAACCGCACCTGCGGCATCCGCGTGCCGAATTCGACACCGCAAAACCGGCGCGTCGACAACCGGGTGCCGGGCGTCGACGTGAATCCCTACCTGGCCATGGCCGCCACCCTCAGCTGCGGCTACCTCGGCATGGTCGACGGCATCGAACCGTCCGAACCGACTTCGGACAGCGCCGAACACATCCACGACGACCTGCCGCGCAACCTGGAAGACGCGATCCTGCGCATGCGCCAGTGCCCGCCGCTATCGACCATGCTGGGCGGCTTGTTCGTGCAGGCGTTCTGCGAAGTCAAGGAACTGGCGTTTGCGACCTTCAGCCGTGTAATCAGCTCGTGGGAGCGCGAGCATTTGATGCTGCTGGTATGAGTCAGGCGTAGTGCTGCAGCACCGTATAAGCCCCGCCATCCCCCGGCTTCGATTCCACCAGCGCATAGCCGCCGACCGGCCAGATGATCGGCTCGGCCTCCGGCGGCACGACGGCATTGTTGGCGCGCCGCGCCAGCGTCACGTGCGGACGGTAGTTGCGTTCTTCCGGCTGCAGGCCGAGGGCGAGGAGGGCGGCGGACAGGTTCGCATGCAGTTCCAGCAGCGCCGGCGGTTCCTCGTGCGGTTCGAGCACTGCGATGCCGTGGTGCCACAGTTTAGGAACGCCAATCGACAGCGTGAACGGCGTGAACGGCACGGCAAAGCCGGCCTGCAGTGCCGGCACCCGCCCGCTCGGCACTTCGCCCAGGAAATGCAGCGTCATGTGCAGCTTGTCGGTATGCACCGGCGTGGCGCCGCGCGGCCAGTGCCAGGCGTCGCGCCGCTCGCGCAAGGAGTGGCGGATCGCGGGATCCGGCCACAGCGCCAGGAACAGCCGGGTAGTGGTAGGGCCTTCCATATTAAAAACAGTGTTCCTGCGCGGGGAAGCTGCCATCCTTGACGCCGCCGACGTAGGCGCGCACGGCCGCTTCGATGCTGGTCTGGCCTTCCATGAAATTCTTCACGAAGCGCGCCTTGTGGCCTGGGAAGACGCCGAGCATGTCGTGCATCACCAGCACCTGGCCCGAGCAATCGGGACCGGCGCCGATGCCGATGGTCGGCACCTGCAGCAGTTCGGTCGTTTCCTTGCCGAGCGCCGCGGGTACGGCTTCCAGCAGCACGATCGCCGCGCCTGCCGCCTGCAGGGCTAGCGCATCGTTCTTCAGGCGCTCGGCGCCTTCGTCCGTTTTACCCTGCACCTTGAAGCCGCCCAGCTGGTGGACGAACTGCGGAGTCAGGCCGATGTGGGCGCACACCGGAATGCCGCGCTCGACCAGGAAATGGACGGTCTCGGCCAGCCAGGCGCCGCCTTCGATCTTGACCATCTGGGCGCCGGCGCGCATCAGGGCGGCCGCGCTCTCGAAGGCGATCTCTTTCGTTGCATAGCTGCCGAAGGGAACGTCGGCCACCAGCAGCGCGTTCTTGTTGCCGCGCGCGACCGAGGCCGTGTGATACACCATGTCGGCAAGCGTCACCGGCAGCGTCGAGCTGTGGCCGGCGCAGACCATGCCGAGCGAATCGCCGACGAGCAGGATGTCGACGCCGCAGCGGTCCATCAGGGACGCGAAGCTGGCGTCGTAGCAGGTCAGCATGGCGATCTTGGTGCCGGCTGCACGCATTGCCTGCAGCGCGGGAATGGTGACGGCCTTGGCGACGGGCTTGCTTGGGGCCGGTGCATCGCCGCCAGTCATTTCCTTGCCCTGCAAATAAGCGCTCATAGTGATCCTTTTGAAAACAAATAGTTCGACGGCGTAGTGTAATGCGCCGCTAAAAATCGTGCCGGAACAGCTGGTTAATTGCGGAAGATGAAGTACACGGCGCCCACCAGGCACAGCGCCGCCCAGATGTAATCGAGCTTGAACGGCTGGTCCATATAAAACATGGCAAACGGCACGAATACCGTCCCCGCGGTCTGGAAGAAGATCGGGATTTGCATGCTAGCCGAGGCGGACGATGGCCTGGTCCGCCACGCCCGGCAGGTAGCTGTCGGCGCGCCCGCGGCCGGGAATGACCGCGTCCGGTTCGACTTCCAGCAGCGGCGCCAGCACGAAAGCACGCTCATGCATGCGCGGATGCGGCACCGTCAACTGCAGGGTATCGATGATGTCGTCGCCATACAGCAGCAGGTCGAGGTCGAGCGTGCGCGGCGCGTTGTGGTAGGGGCGCTCGCGGCCATGGGCCGTTTCGATCGCCTGCAAGACCGCCAGCAGGGCGTGCGCATCGAGTCTGGTGTCGACCAGGGCGACGGCGTTGATGTAATCGTCGCCCGAGGACGCGATCGGCGCCGTGCGCCACAGGCTCGAGCTTGCCACCAGGCGGCAGCCGGGCTGGGTTTCGATGCGCGCCAGGGCATCGGCCACGTTGGCGCGTGCGTCGCCCAGGTTGGCGCCAATGCCGACCAGCGCGATCACTCTTCGCCCAAACCCGCGCCTGCTCCTGCGCCTGCGGTGCTGTCGGCGGACGCGTTCGCACTGTCGCCGCTGCGCGAACGCGCGGCGCGGCGTGGCGGACGCTTCTTCTTTTCGCCGGCCACCGGCGCCGGACGGTTCGCCTGCGTCACCAGGCGTTCGCGCTCGCCCGCTTCCGCTTCATAAAACGCGGTCCACCATGCGCCGATCTCCATATCCAGCTCGCCCGACTCGCAGCGCAGCAGCAGGAAGTCGTAGCCGGCGCGGAAGCGCGGGTTTTCCAGCAATTTGTACGGCGCCTTGCCGGTGCGGCGCTCGAAGCGCGGCTGCATGGCCCAGATGTCGCGCATGTCGGTGGCGATGCGGCGCTGCAGGGCCAGGTTTTCGGTCTGGGTGTCGAGCACGTCGTCGGCGGCCAGGTGCAGGGCCGGGATCGGCGCCTCGCCGGCGGCGCGGTAGGCATTCCACTTTTCCAGCACCTGGTGCCACAGGAGCGAGGCGAACAGGAAGCCCGGCGACACGCCCTTGCCGGCTTTTATGCGCGAATCCGTCGATTCGAGCGCCAGCGTCACGAATTTCATGCCGATCGGCTGTTCCAGCACGACGTCGAGCAGGGGCAGCAAGCCGTGGTGCAGGCCGGCCGAACGCAGTTCTTTCAGGCACGCCAGGGCGTGGCCCGACAGCAGCAGTTTGAGCATCTCGTCGAACACGCGCGCGGCCGGCACGTTGTCGATCAAGGGCGCCATCACCGGGATCGGCGCGCGCGTGGTCGGTTCGATTGTAAAGCCGAGCTTGGCGGCGAAACGCACCACGCGCAGCATGCGCACCGGGTCTTCGCGGTAGCGCGCTTCCGGCATGCCGATGATGCGCAGGGTTTTTTCGCGGATGTCGGCGATGCCGCCGTGGTAGTCCAGCACGGTCTGCGTGGCCGGATCGTAGTACATCGCGTTGATGGTGAAATCGCGGCGCGCGGCGTCTTCGTGCTGTGGACCGAAGTTGTTGTCGCGCAGCACGCGGCCGTGCTCGTCTTTCGGTGCGTTGTTGCTGCCGTTGCCGCGGAAGGTCGTCACTTCCAGCAGCTCCTGGCCGAACATCACGTGCACGATCTGAAAGCGGCGGCCGATGATGAAGGCGCGGCGGAACAGTTTTTTCACCTGCTCGGGCGTCGCATCGGTGGCGATGTCGAAGTCTTTCGGTTTCACGCCCAGCAGCAGGTCGCGCACGGCGCCGCCCACGACAAAGGCTTTGAAGCCGGCTTCCTGCAGGGTTTGCGTCAGGCGGATCGCGTTCGGCGACACGAGTTTCAAATCGATGCCGTGTTCTTCCGGCCCCAGCGCGACGGCTTGGGTAGGGTCGCGCTCGTCTTTCACGCCAAGGATTTTACGAATGAATTTTTTAATCATTGAAGAGATGGAGTAAAGGCCAGCCTTGGGTGCGTGCGTGAGTGGCGAGCGCGGCGCTCGGGTTGGTCGCGACCGGGTGGGACACGACCGACAGCAGCGGAATGTCGTTGTGCGAATCGCTGTAAAAATAACTGCGCTCGAAGCTGGCGAACGGCCGTCCCAGTTCCGCCAGCCAGGCGTGCATGTGCACGACCTTGCCCGGACCCGAAGTCGGCGTGCCGGCCAGCCTGCCGGTCAGGCGGCCGTCGGCATCGTATTCCGGCATGGCCGCGATATGGTGCTCGACGCCGAAAATGCGGGCGATCGGCGCGGTGATGTAATGGTTGGTGGCGGTGATGATCGCCACCAGGTCGCCCGCATCGAGGTGCTGTTGCACCAGGTCGCGCGCGCGCGGCAGGATCGCCGGCTCGATGACGTCCTCCAGGTAGCGCGCGTAGAGGGCGTCGAGCGCGTCCGGGGTGAAGCTGGCCAGCGTGGCGAGCGCGAATTCGAGGTATTCGACCGGGTCGAGCACGCCTGCCTGGTACTGGGCAAAAAATTCTTCGTTGCGGCGCTGGTAGCCGGCCGCGTCGACGGCGCCGACGCGCACCAGGAACTGGCCCCACTCGTAGTCCGAGTCGATCGGCAACAGCGTATGGTCGAGGTCAAACAGGGCGAGCTTGTTCATTGTTTAGTTTCTGACTGCGTGGATTCCGACTGCGCGGCATCGGCCTGCGGATGGGCCAGCAGCAGGTCGCGCAGCAGCGGCAGCGTGACCGGGCGCTGGGTTTCTAGCGAATACTGGTCGAGGGCGTCGAGCATCGTCGCCAGCGAGCGCATGTCGCGCTTGAAATGGGACAGCAAATAGGGTAACACGCTGGCCGACAGGGTCAGCCCGCGCGCTTCGGCCGCCTGGGTGAGCGCGGCGATCTTCTGGTCGTCCGACAGCCCGTGGATCAGGTAAATCAGGCCCCATCCCATGCGCGTGCGCAGGTCTTCGCGCACCGGCAGCACAGCCGGCGGCACCGGGCCGGTGGAGACCATGTAGGCGCCATGTTCGCGGATCTGGTTAAACAGGGCAAACGCGTCGATCTGGGCGGCGGGGCCGAGGCGGTCGCAGTCGTCGAGCAGATACAGCGTGATGTCCGCCGAAAACACGAAATCGGCACTGGGAGCGCTTGCCGCGATGTAGCGCGAGTTCGGGGTGGCCGCCAGGGCTTGCAGCAGATGGGTCTTGCCGGCGCCCGTGTCGCCCCACAGGTAGGCGAAATGCTCGCGCGATGCACGCTGCGCGAACTGGTGCATCAGGTGCGCCAGTTCGGCATTTTCCCCGACCTGGAAGGTATCGAGGCTGTGCGCCGGGTCGGCGCCTAAATCGAGCACCAGCTGTTTCATGGCGAGCGTCTCACGCTGGGATTGTCATACACATCCGGCATTATAGAAGCTGCCGGGCTGACAATGGAAACGCATGGTGCCGGTGCCTTCGGGAGCGCCGGCGCAAGGCGCGGCGAGCTGTGCTCCGGATGGCGGGAAGAGGGCATGTTTTTGTTGTTATCTCTGTTTAGCGGGTTGGGGCCGGGCCATTTTGCTAGAATAGCGGATTGACCAGAATCAGGTCGACGCCTTCTATTTTACCGCCTCTGCTGCCAAATACCATGAGCCAACCATCTAATGTTTCTCTCTCTTACCGCGACGCGGGTGTCGACATCGACGCCGGCGACGCCCTGGTCGAAGCAATCAAACCGTTCGCCAAGCGCACCATGCGGGAAGGCGTACTCGGCGGAATCGGTGGTTTCGGCGGGCTGTTCGAGATCAGCAAGAAGTTCAAGGAGCCGGTGCTGGTCTCCGGTACCGACGGCGTCGGCACCAAGCTGAAACTGGCCTTCGAGCTGAACCGCCATGACACGGTCGGCATCGACCTGGTCGCCATGAGCGTCAACGACATCCTGGTGCAGGGCGCCGAACCCCTGTTCTTCCTCGATTACTTTGCCTGCGGCAAGCTCGACGTGGCCACCGCCACCGCCGTGGTCAAGGGCATCGCCCTGGGCTGCGAACAGTCCGGCTGCGCGCTGCTCGGCGGCGAGACCGCCGAAATGCCGGGCATGTATCCGGACGGCGAATACGACCTGGCCGGCTTTGCCGTCGGCGCGGTGGAAAAATCGCAGATCATCGACGGCAGCAAGATCGTCGCGGGCGACGTGGTGCTGGGCCTGGCCTCGTCGGGCATCCACTCGAACGGCTACTCGCTGGTGCGCAAGATCATCGACGTGGCGAAACCGGACCTGGAAGCCGACTTCCACGGCCGTAAATTGTCCGACGTGCTGATGGCGCCGACCCGCCTCTACGTCAAACCGCTGCTGGCGCTGATGGCCTCGATGGAAGTCAAGGGCCTGGTCCACATCACCGGCGGCGGCCTGGTCGACAACATCCCGCGCGTGCTGCAAGACCACCTGACGGCCGTGCTCGATGCGACATCGTGGACGATGCCGCCGCTGTTCCAGTGGCTGCAGCAGCACGGCGGCGTGCTTGATTCCGAAATGCACCGCGTCTTCAACTGCGGCATCGGCATGACCGTGATCGTCTCGCAAGAGAATGCGGATGCGGCCATGGCCCAGCTGCAGGCGGCCGGCGAGACCGTGTACCGCATCGGCGAGATCCGCGCCCGCGCAGAGGGACAGGCGCAGACCGTGGTGCTGTAAGAACCTATCCCAGTAGGGAATGAGTCGTTGCTGACGCGCCTGGCAAGCGGATGCGGCCTTGCTCCCGCTTGCCATGCATCGCAGACGCACATGTCGCCATCAACTTCCTCCTCCCTGCTGGGACAGGTTCCAACCATCATCGAAGCGCCACCACGGCCTTGATTCATGCCGCTCCCGGATGCAGCACCTTGGCCACCCGCGCGCCGCGCAGCCGGAAAGCGTCGGGCATGCGCGAACCGAGCAGCGGGCGCAGGTAGAGGCGGAAGGCGTCGGTTACGTCGGTGCCGCTCTCGCTGATGAATTCGTCTTCCATGGTGCGCGTCTTGCCTGCGACCTGGTCGAGCGGCAGCAGTTCGTAGTCGACCGAATAAAAGCCCGTACGCCGGATCACCACCGAGCCGTCGGCATCGCCCCACATCGCGAACTGGACCGCCTTTTCGCCCACCTCGCGCGCTTCGCGCTGGTCGACGTCGGACACGCAGCCGATGAAGGAGCGCTGCAGGTAGCCGAAGGTGTCGCCGCGCACGCGCTTGATGCCGAGCCTGGCCTTGATTTCCTCGCACAGCAGGTCGGCCAGGGCGCCCGTGCCGGACAGCTGCACGTTGCCGTGCGCATCTTTTTCAATTTCTTTCGCCAACAAGGTGACGATCGGCTCGCCCGCGGCATCGTGCACGCCTTCGGAAACGGCGATCACGCAGCGGCCGTAGCGTGCGTAGGTCGCCTTGACGTCGGCGAGAAAGCGCTCCAGCTCGAAGACGCGCTCGGGCAGGTAGATCAGGTGCGGGCCGTCGTCCGGGAATTTTTTGCCGAGCGCGGAGGCAGCAGTGAGAAAGCCCGCGTGGCGTCCCATCACGACGCCGACGTACACGCCGGGCAGGGCCGCGTTGTCGAGATTGGCGCCGGCAAAGGCCTGGGCAACAAAACGCGCCGCGGACGGAAAGCCGGGCGTGTGGTCGTTGCCGACCAGGTCGTTGTCGATGGTTTTCGGGATGTGGATGCAGCGCAGCGGATAGCCGGCCGCGCGCGCTTCCTGGCTGACGATGCGTACCGTGTCGGCCGAGTCGTTGCCGCCGATGTAGAAGAAATGTTCGATTTCGTGGGCGCGCAGCACGTCGAAGATGCGCTGGCAATAGGCCATGTCCGGCTTGTCGCGCGTCGAACCGAGGGCGGAAGAGGGCGTGGCGGCGACCAGCTCGAGGTTGTGGCTGGTTTCCTGGGTCAGGTCGAGGAAGTCTTCGTTGACGATGCCGCGCACGCCGTGCAGGGCGCCGTAGATGCGGGTGACGTGCTGGAAGCGGCGCGCCTCCAACGCGACGCCCACCATCGACTGGTTGATGACGGCGGTCGGGCCGCCTCCTTGTGCAACGAGGATTTTGCCGGACGACATACAACCTCCTTCACGCATGGCGCTTCAGGATAGCACCGGCATCCGCGCCCGGCCATGCGTGCCGGATAACGTCGCTTATGTGCGACTCCTGCGCTACTCCGGCGCCCGGATATAGTCCACCAGGCCATCGCTGCCGCGTGCCGGCGGCGCGCTCAGGAGGCTGGCGACGACCACCGCCAGCATGCCCGCCGGCACGCCGAAGATCCCGGCCGACATCGGCGCGATGGCGAACCAGGCCGCGTCCATCTGCCCGCCGAGCATCGGATGCACGCGGATCATGTAGTAGAGGCAAACCAAAAAGCCCGCCACCATGCCGGCGATCGCCCCGACGTGGTTGGCCCGCTTCCAGAACACGCCCAGCACCAGCGGCGGGAACAGGGTCGAGGCCGCCAGCGAGAAGGCCGCGCCCACCAGCGACAGGATGTCGGCCGGTTTTTGCGAGGCGGCGTAGGCCGCAATAAAGGCGACGGCAAGCAGCAGCAGTTTCGAGATCGTCACCCGTTTCTGGGTCGAGGCGCCGGGCTCGACGATCTTGTAATAGATGTCGTGCGAGAGCGCATTCGAGATCGCCAGCAGCAGGCCGTCGGCGGTGGACAGTGCCGCCGCCAGGCCGCCGGCCGCGACCAGTCCCGAGATCACATACGGCAGGCCGCCGATCTCGGGCGTGGCCAGCACCAGCACGTCGCCGTCGATGGCGATTTCCGCCAGCTGCACCAGGCCGTCGCCGTTGATGTCGACGACTTGAATCAGGGGATTCACCTTGTCGATGTTCGCCCAGTACGAAATCCAGGTCGGCAAGGATGAAAAATCGCTGCCGACCAGGCTCGTGTAGATGTCATATTTGGCCAGCACGGCCAGCGCCGGGATGCTCAAATAAATCAGGAGGATGAAGAACAGGGCCCAGAACACGGACACGCGCGTTTCGTGCACCGAGGGCGTGGTGTACGAGCGCATCAGGATGTGGGGCAGGGCGGCGGTGCCGAACATCAGGCAGAACACGAGCGCCAGGAAATTGTTGCGGCGCGCATTCGATTCGGCTTCGGTCGCGCCGGGGAAGGGCGTCGCATGCGGCTGCGGCGGCTGGGCCCGTGCCAGGAGGCGCGCGCGCTGTTCGCGCCACAGGGTCTCGGCGTCGTCCGCGGTCTTCGGGTAAGCGACCAGCGCGCGTTCGGCGCTGCGCACGTCGGCCAGCGACACGTTGCGCAGGCGCGCCGTGTCGAGGCGGCGCTGGGCGGCGAGCTTGCCCTGCTCCCAGGAAGCGGGCAGGGCAGCCAGGCGCGCGCCGTAGGCATCGGCCTCTTTGCGGAAGGTGGCGCGCACCTCCTGTTCGCGCGGGTCCGCCGCCAGTTGCGCTTCGCGCTGGGCCAGTTTCGGCAGCACCGAACCGTAGGCCACTTGCGGCAAAGGATTGTCGGCATGCTTGGCCGACAGCCACATGGTCGGGATCAGGAAGGCGACCAGGATGATGATGTACTGCGCCACTTGGGTCCAGGTAATGCCGCGCATGCCGCCGAGGAAAGAGCAGACCAGGATGCTGGCCAGCCCGAGGAAAATCCCGACCGAAAAATCGACGCCGGTAAAGCGCGACGCAATCAAACCGACGGCGTAAATTTGCGCCACCACGTACACGAAGGAAACGATGATGGTGGCGCCCACGGCCAGCGCCCGCACCGGTCCGCCGCGCCCGCCCGCGCCGCCGCCATAGCGCACGGCCAGGTAGTCGGGAATCGTGTACTGGGCGAATTTGCGCAGGTAAGGCGCGATCAACAGCGCGACCAGGCAATAGCCGCCCGTCCAGCCCATGATGTAGGCGAGGGCGTCGAAGCCGGACAGGTACAGACCGCCCGCCAGGCTGATGAAGCTGGCCGCCGAGATCCAGTCGGCGGCGGTGGCCATGCCGTTGAACAGGGCCGGCACGCGGCGTCCCGCCACGTAATACTCGGTCACGTTCGAGGTGCGGGCGATCACTCCGATGGTGGCGTACAGCACGATGGTGGCGAACATGAACAGGTGCCCGATCCACAATCGCGGCATGCCCTCGCTTTCCAGGATCGTCAGGGCCAGCAGGAAACCGGCAAAGCAGACGCAGAACCAGGCGTAGTAGCCGGACAGGCGCCGGAAATAGCGTTTATTACCGCTCATGCGCCGTCCTCCAGCGCGCGTGCGTAGTCGCGGTCGAAGCGGCGCATGCGCCACGCATACGCCCCGATGATCGCCAGGCAGATCAGCGCCGCCCCCTGCGCCGCCATGTAGAACGAGAGCGGCCAGCCGAACACGGTGACGTGGGACAGTTCGCGCGCGAAATACACGGTGCAAAAGCCGGTCGCCAGCCACAGCGCCAGCAGCACGACGGTCAGGCGGCGCGTGCGGCGCCAGTGCACGGCACGGGCGGCGGCCAGGCGCCGCTGGCGCTGCAGGTCGGCGTCGGGATCAGGCGCGGAAGGTCGAGCAGGTTCAGGCGGCATCGGTGGCGTCGTTGACAGGTGGCGGGAAGGTAAGCCGGAACAGGCTGCCCGGGAATTTGGCGGAGTGGCTGCGCGGATTATTAAAAATGTCGACCTCGGCGCCGTGCTGCTGCGCGATCTCGCGCACGATCGCCAGTCCCAGGCCGCTGCCGCTCACGTTCGAGCCGAGGATGCGGTAGAAGCGCTCGAACACGTGGGCACGTTCGCCTGGCGCGATGCCGGGCCCGGTATCCTCCACTTCGAGCAGCGCAGAGTCTCCGTCGCGCCGCACCCGCACCGTGACGCTGCCCCCGGCCGGGGTGTAGCACAGCGCGTTGTCGATCAGGTTCGACAGCAGTTCGCGCAGCATCAGGGCATTGGCGGCGATCGTCACATCCTCGTCCTGCGCCTCGTAGCCGAGGTCGATGCGCTGGGCGAACGAGGTCTGCACCCAGTCCTGCACCACGCCGCGTGCCAGGGCCGCCAGGTCGGTTTCCTCGAAGGCCAGTCCCGCATGCGGCTGGTTTTCCGCGCGTGCCAGCGCCAGTAACTGGTTCACCAGGCGCGTCGCCGATTCCGAACTTTTCGCCAGTTGTTCGAGCGAACGGTGGATCTCGTCCGGGTCGACCTGGCGCAGGGCCAGTTCGGACTGCATGCGCATGCCGGCCAGCGGCGTCTTCATCTGGTGCGCGGCGTCGGCGATGAACCGCTTTTGCATGTCGATGGTCTGGGCCAGCCGGCCCAGCATGTCGTTGAGCGACCCGACCAGGGGAGAGATCTCCTCGGGCACCTGGCGCGAATCGATGGGAGAAAGGTCGTCGGACGGGCGCGCGCGTATCCGCTCCTGGAGTTCGGCCAGCGGCGACAGCCCGCGCGAGAGGGCGAACCAGACCAGCGCCAGGATGATCGGCAAGATGATGAACTGGGGCAGGATCACGCCCTTGATGATTTCGTTGGCGAGCAGCGCCCGTTTGTCGAGCGTTTCCGCCACCTGCACCAGCGCCTTGCGCGGGAAGGCGGGCGAGGCGCTGCCGGGCGGCGCCAGCGGGTCGAGGTTGATGTACAGGTAAGCCACGCGCAAGGGATTGCCGTGCAGGACGGCATTGCGGAAGTGCACCGCGCCATCCTTGTCGCCCTCGTCTTCGCGCGGACGCGGCAGTTCGCGGTCGCCGTCGACGTGGCGCCCGGCGGCGTCGAGCACCTGGAAATACACGCTGTCGATATCGTCGGCGCGCAGGATGTCGCGCGCGCTGCCGGGCAGCCGGGTATTGATGACGCCGTTCTCTTCGCGTACCTGCTGGGCCAGCACCGTCACCCGGTCTTCCAGCGCATGGTCGAAGGGTTGATTCGCGATCGATTTGGCGACCAGGTAAGTGATCGCAATGCTCATCGGCCACAGCAGCAGCAGGGGCGCGAGCATCCAGTCGAGGATCTCGCCGAACAGCGAATGCTGGATGTTTTCTTCCGGCTCGGGGTTCGGCGGGACGTACAGCGGCTCGGGCAGCCCGGTATCGGGCTCGACCAGGCCAGCATCACGTTCGTTCACTTCTGTTCGACGGCTTGCTCGGCGCCGGCGCGCCCGGCGTCGGAGTATTTTTCCAGGCAATAGCCCAGGCCGCGCACGGTGGCGATGCGCACTCCGCCCACCTCGATCTTCTTGCGCAGCCGGTGCACGTACACCTCGATGGCGTTGTTCGACACTTCCTCGCCCCATTCGCAGAGGTGGTCGACCAGTTGTTCTTTCGAGACCAGGCGCCCGGTACGCGCCAGCAGGATCTCCAGCAGGCCCAGTTCGCGCGCCGACAAATCGAGCATCTGGTCGTTGATGTAGGCGCTGCGCCCGACCTGGTCGTAGACCAGCGGGCCGTGGCGGATGACGGTGGGGCCGCCGCCGGCGCCGCGCCGGGTAAGCGCACGCACCCGCGCCTCGAGTTCCGACAAGGCGAACGGCTTGGCCATGTAGTCGTCGGCGCCGAGGTCGAGCCCCTCGACGCGCTGCTCGACCGAATCGGCCGCGGTGAGGATCAGTACCGGCAGCAGGGAAGCGCGCGCGCGCAGGCGGCGCAGCACTTCCAGGCCCGACATCTTCGGTAAACCCAGGTCGAGGATGAGCAGGTCGAACTCCTGGGTGGAGAGGGCCGTGTCGGCGTCCTGTCCGCTTCCCACGGCGTCGATCGCATAGCCTGACTGGCGCAGGGAGCGCGTCAGCCCGTCCGCGAGTACGCTATCATCTTCAGCAAGCAAAATTCGCATAAGATCACCCTGTTATCAATTAGACCTCCCGGCCGCCCCCATTGTGTTTGATTTGGCGCGACAATGCGAGCCTTCTTCAACGGTTGGGCAAATTCGCGCTTGCCGAAACCACTGGATTTATATACAGTAGTGGCTATTGAAAAGCGTGAGGGTGCCCACACCTTGGTACCTCCAAGACTGAGAGAAAATTATGGACGACAAGAAAGTAGTACACAACGCTGCTGAAAAAAGCAAAGCGCTGGCCGCTGCCCTCGCGCAAATCGAAAAGCAGTTCGGCAAGGGTTCGGTCATGCGCATGGACGCAAACACCCCTGTTGAAGAGGTGCAAACCGTTTCCACCGGCTCGCTGGGCCTGGATATCGCCCTCGGCGTCGGCGGCTTGCCGCGCGGCCGTATCGTGGAAATCTACGGTCCGGAGTCGTCGGGAAAAACCACGCTGACGCTGCAGACCATCGCGCAAATGCAAAAAATTGGCGGCACCTGCGCCTTCATCGACGCCGAGCACGCGCTCGACGTGGGTTATGCGCAAAAGCTGGGCATCAAGCTCGACGAACTGCTGATCTCGCAGCCGGACACCGGCGAGCAGGCGCTCGAAATCACCGACGCACTCGTGCGTTCGGGTTCGGTCGACCTCGTGGTCATCGACTCGGTGGCGGCACTGACGCCACGCGCCGAGATCGAAGGCGACATGGGCGATTCGCTGCCAGGCCTGCAGGCGCGCCTGATGTCGCAGGCACTGCGCAAGCTGACCGCCTCGATCAACCGCACCAACACGCTGGTCATCTTCATCAACCAGATCCGCATGAAGATCGGCGTGATGTTCGGTAGCCCGGAAACCACGACCGGCGGTAACGCGCTGAAGTTCTACGCCTCCGTGCGCCTGGACATCCGCCGTACCGGTTCGATCAAATCGGGTGACGAGGTGATCGGTAACGAAACGAAGGTCAAGGTCGTCAAGAACAAGATCGCGCCGCCGTTCCGCGAAGCGCACTTCGACATCCTTTATGGAGAAGGCACGTCCCGTGAAGGCGAAATCCTGGATCTTGGCGCCGACAACAAGATCGTGGAGAAGGCTGGTTCGTGGTACAGCTATAACGGCGAACGCATCGGCCAGGGCAAGGACAACGCCCGTCAGTTCCTGAAAGACCGCCCGGCACTGGCGCGCGAAATCGAGAACAAGGTGCGTACGGCACTGGGCGTGCGCGAGTTGCCGCCGCCTGTCGGTGGCGATGCGGAAGACAAAGCGCCGAAGCTGAAGGCTGTTTCGGAGTAATCGGGCGGGGCCGGGGTTCAGTAACCCGCGGCTCCTTTCGATGCGCTGTATCGCCATGCGTGGACCTCCGCTGAGCCTGAAAGGCCGGGCCCTGCGCTTCCTCTCCATGAGGGAGCACAGTCGGCTCGAGCTCAAGCGCAAGCTGGCGCGCCATGCCGAGGAGGGCGACGACATCGACGCCCTCCTCGATTTTCTTGAAAAAAACAACTGGCTGTCGCAGGAGCGCTTTGCCGAATCGCTGATTCACCGCAAGGCTGCGCGCTTCGGTAACAGCCGCGTTTTCGCCGAGCTGCAAAGCCATGGCGTCAATGGCGAGGCACTGGCCGAACTCAAGTCCGGCCTGGCCGACAGCGAGACCGCGCGCGCGGTCGAAGTCTGGCGCCGCAAATTCGGTACCGTCGCCCAAGACGCGGCCGAGCGCAGCAAACAAATGCGCTTCCTCATGGCACGCGGCTTTTCCAGCGGCGCCGTGCGCACCGCCCTCAAGGGCGCGCCCGAGGAAGACGACGACTTTTAAAGTGAGGGCCGTCGTCCGGCAGCGCTTCGCAGTATCCATACCGTACCGATTATCCAGGCGCCAGCGCGGAGCGCCATCCGGCGATATGCGTTTCGCATATTCCTCAACACCGGATGGCGCTGCACGCTGGCGCTTGTCGTTTTGCCTGAACCCATGAAAATCCTGCCCGCTACCTTTTCCATCCTCGCCCTCGCGGCCTGCACCGGGCAGCCTGTCGCGGCGCCCGGCCTCTACCGGCTCAGCATGGCGGAGAAATCGATGCTGCTCGACGTGCGCGTCGGTGGCGACTACGTGCTGCAGGTGGACGGACCCGGCAGTCTGGCGCGGCACCGAACCCGAAGCCGGCGCCGGCATCTGGGCCGCCACGATCGGGCGCAACGCCGGCATCTGCCTCGACGGGGCAGGCCTGGCCTGCTTTTCGAAGGATGATGCAGGCTGAGCCGTTCCGGCCTTGCCGCGCAGGCCTGCGCGCTCCGTGCAGACTGTTATCAACCCACTAATATCAACCATCCACAAGGTGGCCAGCGTGCCGCCATCCCGCCCGCGGCCATCCCGCTGGTCTCCATGTTGCAGTGCAACCGGCCCCCGCGTGTGCTAAACTTTCACGGTTTAAGCAGCGCCGCATGAGCGGTTGTTGCCGCAGAAGCTGCGGTAACGTGCATCAGCACACCGGCTGCCCCATTGATTGCCGCTCCATCGGCACCTGTTTTCTATGCCTCTGTCCTCTCCCGCCCCGCGCTCGCTCCGGCACACACGCGCCATTACCGTCGAAGCGTACGCGCGCGACGATGGCCTGTGGGATCTTGACGCGCGTATCCGCGACATCAAGGCACGCGACATCGAACTGGCCTCCGGCACCCGCCTGGCGGGCACGGCCGTGCACGACCTGAGCCTGCGCATTACCATCAACACGGATCTCGAGATCGTCGACGCCGAAGCCGCGTCCGACTCGGTGCCGTATCCCGGCTATTGCGACGTGATCGGGCCGGCCTACAAGAAGTTGATCGGGCTGTCGCTCGCCAAGCATTTCCGGTTGCACCTGAAAGACCGCCTTTCTGGCGTGCTCGGCTGCACCCACCTGACTGAACTGGCGCAGGTTTTGCCCACCGCGGCAATCCAGGCCTTCGCCGATGACGCATTCGAGATTCGCAATGGCGCCAATGGCGACACTGTGCGTCCGTATGAAATCGACCGCTGCCACGCGCTGCGCGCCGACGGCCCCGCTGTGGCAAAGTATTACCCACGCTGGGTAATCAAGGCCGTACAGGGTTGAAACCGATGTCGAAGTACTTCAATAAACCATCTAAATCAGTAACAGAAGAAGGGAAGCCAGCATGAAAATCCATGAGTATCAGGGCAAAGAAATCCTCCGAAAGTTCGGAGTGACGGTTCCGCGCGGCATTCCGTGCATGTCGGTCGACGAGGCCGTCAAGGCAGCTGAAGAGCTGGGCGGCCCGGTCTGGGTGGTCAAGGCCCAGATCCATGCTGGCGGCCGTGGTAAAGGCGGTGGCGTGAAGGTAGCCAAGTCGCTGGAACAAGTCCGCGAATACGCGGAACAAATCATGGGCATGCAGCTCATCACGCACCAGACTGGCCCTGAAGGCCAGAAAGTGCGTCGCCTGCTGGTCGAAGAAGGCGCCGACATCAAGAAAGAACTGTACGTCTCGATGGTCACCGACCGCATCTCGCAGCGCGTCGTGCTGATGGCCTCGTCGGAAGGCGGCATGGACATCGAAGAAGTCGCGCACAGCAACCCGGAAAAAATCCACTCGATCGCCATCGACCCGGCCGTCGGCCTGACC